>NZ_CP031223.1:2634000-2963250 GCF_008973485.1 Psychrobacillus glaciei | reverse complement strand
ATGATACTTCGTCTGAGTCTATTTTCCTAGCTAAGTGCGACAACTATATTGACAACCACCGGGAGTTGGATATATATAGGTTCACACACATGTGTTGCCTTGCTTGAAGCGGGACATACAGTGATTATTGCACAACAGTAAAGCTGTGACTGACAAGGAAGCGGTCGACAGTGTATTTGCCAATCATGAAATTGATAGTGTTATCCATTTTGCCGGCCTAAAAGCGGTGAGAAAGTCTGCAGAAAAGCCACTAGCTTATTACTATAATAATCTTGTCAGTACTATGATTCTAGCAGAATCCTTTCAGAAGTATGATGTAAGACGGTTTGTCTATAGCTCTACGGCAACAGTGTATGGAGAAAAGGAGGTTCCTTTTGTAGAGAGTATGGATCTCTTACTAAAGACTTATCCCTATGGTGAAACAAAAGCTATGAGTGAGCAGTTTCTGACTGATATTGTAAAAGCAGATCCTACTTTCTCCGTATCTCTCCTTAGATATTTCAACCCAGTGAGAACCCATGAGAGTGGCTTGATTGGTGAAGAACTTCATGGTATTCCTAATAATTTAATGCTGTTTGTCACTCAAGTGGCAAATTGCAATTTAAAGAAACTTAGAGTCTTTGGAAGTGATTATCCAACTGTAGACGGCACATGAGTTCGTGAATATTCATGTGGTGGATCTAGCAGAAGGTCATGAAGAAGCATTAGATAATCTCACTGAGGGTGTTCATATTTATAACTTAGGGACTGGTAAAGGTACTAGTGTATTAAAATTAGTAAGAGCCTTTGAAGAAGCAAATGATATTAAAGTACCTTATGAAATAGAAGATCTTAGACCTAGAGATATTGCTTCATTCTATGCTGAAGCTTCGAAAGCTAAGAACGAACTAGCTTGGATAGCTAAACGTGATATTAAATCCATATGCCGTGATGCTTGGTTATTTCAGAAGAATAATTGAGAATAAAAGGAACTATATAAATCAATTTCATAATTCTGAGCCCTAGAGGCTCTATGTTTTAGTTCCGCTATTATCTCATAAATTCTTTATCATATCTTTTTGTTTCATGTCGGACACGTCCTCTCTTTTTTTGACTTAAATAAATTATGTCCATTTATCTATAGTACCTGTACAAGATCTTACTTAATTACGATGAAGGTATTAATTCCTTTTAATAGCCTGGCGTAGAGGCATATTTTGGGGGAACAATTGAAATGACAAAAAATGAAGTAAGGTGTTGAAGAATGAAAAAAGTGAAGAAAGCAATTATTCCAGCAGCCGGTCTTGGAACCAGATTCCTACCAGCGACAAAAGCAATGCCTAAAGAAATGTTACCAATCGTTGATAGACCTACCATTGAATATATTGTCGAGGAAGCCATTACTTCGGGAATAGAAGATATCATCATAGTTACGGGTAAAGGTAAGCGAGCCATCGAAGATCATTTTGATAGAAACTTTGAACTGGAAGAAAATCTTAGGGAAAAAGGGAAGTATGAATTACTGCATAAAATTAATCAATCATCAAATGTAGAGATACATTATATACGACAAAAAGAACCTAAAGGGCTGGGTCATGCGGTGTGGTGTGCACGTAATTTTATCGGAGATGAACCTTTTGCGATCTTACTTGGTGATGATATTGTTCAAGCTGAAAAGCCCTGTCTAAAACAGTTGATTGAACAGTTTGATGAAACAGGTTCATCGATAGTCGGTGTACAAAAAGTTTCTGATGAGGAAACATATCGCTATGGGATCATTAATCCAAGTTCGGTTGATGGTAGACGTTATGAAGTGAGTGGATTTGTAGAAAAACCTGAATGGGGTACCGCTCCATCTAATTTAGCAATTATGGGGCGTTATATTTTAACACCAGAGATTTTTGGTTTTCTTGATATGCAGAAAACAGGTGCTGGTGGAGAGATTCAGTTGACGGATGCAATTCAAAGGTTGAATGAGATACAGAAAGTGTACGCATATAATTTTGAGGGTAAGCGGTACGATGTTGGAGAGAAATTGGGTTTCATACAGACTACTATTGAGATGGCGTTAAAGAGGGATGATTTAAGAGTAAATTTATTTCAGTACCTTGAAAGAGTTCTTGAAAATGAAAGAATTAAGTGACGCCAAGGGAATTTTTGTTCATTTAAATAAAATAGTCACATTACAATACTACTAAACGGATCAAATCCTATCTTTTTGGTTGATGGTACTAAAAACTATTTCATAAAAAAACGAAGGGTAGAAGTACCCCCTTCGTTTTTTTATTTCACCCCATATTTTCGATCCAACTGGACAATCTCAGCATCTTCATTCCGTTTGCCCATAATCAAATCTCTTAATATTTGTGACCCCAGCATACTATAAACAGTCCCGTTGCCACCATAACCTAATAAATAGTAGTGTTTAGGCTTTGTTGGATGTTCTCCGATGAAAGGTAAATTATCTATCGATTCACCGAAAGTTGCTGCATATGCGTATTCAATGTCAATTTTGTAGTTTGGAAATAAATCTTGGACTTGTTTTAATAAGGTTTCGGCGTGTTGTTGGATTAATTCTTGAGAATAGGGTGCCTCAGATTTATCTTCATCTAACCCACCTACAATTAGTCTATTATCTACAGTAGTACGAATATACAAATAAGGTCGTTTCGTTTCCCAAATAAGCCCTTGCTTGTACCAATCGTTGAAGTTTTCAATAGGATTGCTTACAAATACATAGGAGCGATTGATAACAGCGCCAATTCTTTTCCCTACTGGTACTGTTTCATATCCTGTTGTAAAAATGATCTTTTTTGCTAGAAAAGAATTCTCAGAAGTACGGATATCTATAACATTGTCGGCCTCAAATACTTCCTCTACCTCTACGTATGGAAATAGATGACCTCCTTTTTCCTCCACTTTTTGTAATAGACCTAAAACAAATTTCAAAGGGTTTATTTCCGCATCTTCCAATGTCACTAATGCACCAGGTTTTGAGAATGGTAATTTCTCCGCCATTTCATTTGGTCCAAAGTAATCACAGGGAAATCCATGTTTTTTTAGTGTGGCATATTCTACTTTAATTTTTTCTACATCATTTTCATCACTTGCATAACAAATGCTAGGTCTTCGAATAAAATCAGCATCTAACTGCAGTCGAGTCACTATTTTCTCTAAATCATCTACAGCTTTATAGCATAGTTTATAAAATTGAACGGCATCTTGTTCGCCAATTTGATCGATTAATTCGTGTAGCATAATATCATTTGAATATTGAAGAAGCCCCGTATTTGCACTCGTGCTACCGGTTCCCAATTGTCTTTTATCTATTATTGCAACAGTTAGTCCAGCTTCTACTACAGCTAGAGCTGTCAAAGCTCCAGACATTCCTCCTCCAACAATAACAACATCATATAGGTCTAGCTTATCAAAATTAGTTCTGTTCTCGAATTGCTTAATTGTAGTAGGCCAGTATAATGAGCCATTATGTATCTTCATTTAAAAAATCCCCCATATTCTAGATTTCTATTTATTATACCCACACTATCTAAGATTCAAGCCTACCCATGGTATACTATAAACAATCTACTATAAAGGATGTTTGACATGAACCAAGAAAAACCACATGTATTAGTAATAGATGGGATGGCATTGTTATTCCGATCGTTTTTTGCAACTGCGATGTCTGGGAACTACTTTAAAAATGCAAAAGGAATTCCTACAAATGCTGTACAAGGCTTTGCAAGACATGTATTAGCTGCTCAAAATTTAATGCAACCAACCCATATAGCTATTTGTTGGGATAAAGGTGCGCGTACATTTAGAAATGATTTGTACGATGGGTATAAAGCAAATCGACCAAAGCCTGCGGAAGAACTGATTCCTCAATTTGATATGGCTCAAGACTTGTCTGAACATTTAGGATGGACGAACTTTGGTATAGTTGGAATGGAAGCAGATGATACAATCGCTTCGATTACACATAAATGGCAAGAGGATGCAAGGTTTACGATTGTTAGTGGAGATAAGGATTTACTTCAGCTTCTTCATCCATCAACAGAAATCGCATTTACGAAAAAAGGATTTACGATTTATGATGTATACAATGAAGCACGTTTTCTAGAGGAGTATGGCATTTCTCCATTATTATTCCCTGATGTAAAAGCATTTATGGGAGATTCCAGTGACGGATATGCTGGAGTAAAGGGGATTGGCCCAAAAACTGCATTGCAATTAGTCCAAACCTACGGATCCGTAGAGAAAGTGATTGAGTCCCTTCATTTACTGAAGGCAGGGCAAAAGGCTAAAATTGAAACAGATTTACAGATGCTTCAGCTATCTAAAGAACTAGCAACTATTCGACGAGATGTGCCAATTGAAGCCGAGTTAGATCATCTACTTGTAAAGGACATTCCATCGACTAAATTAGATTATTTATATGATAATGGTTATACGATTTTAGCTAGACAACTTCAAAATCAGCAATAAAGACTTTGACCTTGAACTTAAGAGTTTTTCCTAAATAGACTAGGGGAGCTCTTTTTTTGTTGTTAAAATTATAGAGGTATTGTAAAATTAATCCAACTATAGAGTAAATTTATCTTTATAAGGAGGTAATGTCTTGATTCAACTTCTACAAAAGCAAGATTTTGAACAAGCGGCAAGTATTGTTGCATTAGCTTATCCAGGCATGAACATACAAACAACTGAAGAAAAAATAAAATTTGTTGAGCGTTTGACAGTAGAACAAGAAGAACAAAATGGCATTAACTATTTTGGCAATTTTAATGAGACAGGAGAGCTCTTAGGCATTTATCGTTTAAATGATTTTGAATGTAATGTTAATGGGAAGTTTCAGCGTGTTTTTGGAATTGGAATGGTAGCTGTCCATCTACTTCATAAAAAAGAGAAAATTGCTTTTCAACTCCTTTCTCATTTTCATCAATATGCGAGGCAGGAAAATGTAGCCCTAGTGTCACTTTATCCTTTTAATCCTAGTTTTTATCGGAAAATGGGGTATGGTTATGGACCGATGAAATATGAGTATAAAATTAAACCAGATGCACTTATTGCAAATGGCGACAAAGGACTTGTGCAGTTCTTGTCTCCAAACGATGAGGAAGCGATAGTCACCTTATATAATGACTATGCTTTACAAAATCATGGGATGATTAAAAGAACGTGGACAGAACGTCGCTACATTAAAAATGCAGCTACTAACTATGTTGGTGTCGTTGAAAACGATGAGCTAATAGGAGCATTAGCATTTACTCTGCACCCAGTGAAAGATAGTCACTTTTTACATCAACATATGGTTGTACACGAATGGATATGGTCGAAACCTAATGCGTATAAACAATTAGCATCTTGGTTATCTTCCCAGCAAGATCAAGTCGATCGTATTATCTTTCGAACAAACGATTCATCATTTTTATATGCACTTACCAATCCGTTAAATGATTCTAATCATCTGATACCAAGTCTGTATCATGAAGTTGCAACTGCTGGAGTAGGTCTAATGTATAGAATAACTAATATTGGCTTGTTTGTTCACGAAATGAACTTTCAGAATCTCAATAGACCAGACGAATATACAAGATTATTACTAGAAATAAATGATACATTCTTAAAAGAGCAGAACGGTTTATATGAATTCATTTATAATGGTGAACTTTGGAGTGCTACGAAAGTATTGGATTCTAATGAAAGAGCTAATATGAAGATTGGTATCCATGATCTAAGCTCTTGGTGGATGGGATGTGTGTCACTTAAAGACCTTTGTAAATACGGAGAAGTCACTATAAATAACATAGATAGTAATTTACTAGATGGATGGTTTATGCCAAATACTAGTCCTATTTGTTTTACTTCATTTTGAGGGGATGTATGAAATGGTGCCAAAAGTTACGGTTTTAGAGCATTCATTTTCATAAGTAGAGTTTGTAGTTATGGCAAAAGAAATGTATATTACTTTTCTAACAAGGGGTGCTAAGAATGATTACATTTAAAACGATGGAAGAGTTAACTTTTAAAGAAGCACATGAACTTTTTATTCGTGGGTTTGAAGGATATTTTACACCGATGAACATGTCACTTGATGCTTTTGTAGCCCGTATTGGCAATGAAGGGCTCTCATTAGAATTGTCGATTATTATGTTTGACGGGGAGATTCCAATTGGATTTGTGCTACAAGGCATGAAAGAAGTGAATGGTCAAAAAGTAGCGTGGAATGGTGGAACTGGCATTATACCAGAGTACAGAGCGAAGAAACATGGAACTATTCTGATGGGAAAAGCACTAGACATATTGAAAAAACATAATGTATCTGTAGCAACTTTAGAAGCCATCTCTATTAATGAGCCAGCTATTAAATTATATGAAAAGCTAGGCTATAAAGTAATTGATACGTTACATTTTTGGGAGTCGGAAGGAGTTCTCTCTTTTGATGAAAATATTGCAAAAGAATTTATGATTCAAAGAATACCAGCCTTACAAGCAGTAAATACAGATATTTTTCCAAATCTAGTACCGTGGCAAGTAGATCCATCCGTAACTCCAAAAGTTGGCGGAGAAGCGGTCATTGCAATGAAAAATAATAAAGTGCTAGCAGCTTGCCTGGTGAGAACGAAGCAACAATTTGGTTTTGAAGCAGATGGTGTCACGTTATTTCAAGCCATTACTAATAGTGAAAATGAAGAAGGTGAGCGTGCACTTCATGCTGTCTTGCAAGATGGACTTTATTTTAAACATTCACTCAAAAGAACGACTTATAATTTAGTTGACACTAACTATAAAATACTTTCGTTTTTACAAAGCCAAGGCTTTAAAAATACAGATATTTCGCAAGTGTTTATGGTAAACAAAATGAATCAACTTTAATGTGAAAATACGGCCACTATCATGAATTTTATAGTGGCTGTATTGCCATTCATTCTTTAGAAGAAATAGTTTGATTCATTTCACTTAAGAGACGATTTAATGCTACTTTGAAACTATTATATGTTTCAAGCTCTACATGAATATTGGCATGAACAATTTCACGGATAAATCTAGGGTTAAAGCCGACATATATTGGACGAATACCCATCAACCGAAGAGAACTGTTTAATCTAGATATAGAGATAGCTAAAACATTAAAGTCAAATGTTCCTATATCTTCCAAGCTAACTGCTGAAAAATCAAAAACAGCAGTTTCGACTTCTCGATGCTCTCCAACATATTCAAGTGTTTGGGTCTCAATATTTTCAAAACGCTCTTTAAACATATATCCTACAATAGGGATCATAATTGTTTTTGAAACAATAGATGGAATAATTGGAGTAGACATTGTTTTAATGATTCGTTCGTAATAGGCGATCTTTTCTTTTAGTTCGAGAATTTCATTTTCTTGCGACATGCAGACACCCCAGTTTTTTTCTTATTATAACGAATAAAACATGAAAAAATCAAAGAAAAGACTGCTCCAATTAGGAACAGCCTTCCTATTTAATTAGTTCTGAGCATCCAAAAATTCTGTTACTTGCTCAGGAGATTTAGCATTTGCGCTATGTAAGTGAGCTTTTTTCTCGCCTTTTTTATAAATAAGAAGACTTGGAATACCCATTACTTCATATTTATCTGCGATTTCTGGTAGTTCGTCACGGTTTACTTCATACCAAGTGTATTGATCGTATTTTTCCACGATTGGATCTATAAACATGTCCATTCTTCGGCAATCAGGGCACCAACCAGCTTCGAATTTGACTAATACCTCTTGGTCACCAGAAATAATTTCATTAAATTGTTCTGTCGTTGTAATTTTATTCATATTATATACCTCCAATGTTCATTTTTATATATTCCTCGTGCGTAATCCACTTTACTAATTCATTTTACACTGTTTCAGAAAGACTAGAAAGAAAATTGCTCCAAATCCGGCATTTTATTATTGCGAAAATTTAGATATTGATCTAAACTAATAGATATATAGATTGGTTTTATTTTTTTGCATATAAAATGAATGATTGTTCATTCAAAATAATGAGGAGGCATCGTACATGGCATATCAAATTAAAAAAGCGGCTGTTTTAGGCTCAGGCGTAATGGGTTCTGGAATTGCCGCTCACTTAGCAAATATCGGAATTCCGACACTTTTATTAGATATTGTTCCAAATGAAATAAATAATGAAGAACAAACAAAAGGACTATCTTTGGAGCATCCGACAGTTCGAAACCGCTTCGCTCAAACGGCAATACAAAAATTATTAAAACAAAAGCCAGCTCCACTTACTTCTATTAAGAATTTGCAATTAATAACTGCGGGTAATTTGGAAGATGATTTAGAGAAATTAAAAGATGTGGACTGGATAATTGAAGTAGTCGTGGAAAATCTTGAGGTTAAAAAGAGCTTATACGAGAAAATAGATGCAGTAAGAAAAGCGGGTACAATTGTAAGTTCCAATACATCTGGGATAAGCGTTAACGCTATGGTGGAGGGTCGTTCGGAAGACTTTGGCAAACATTTCTTAGGAACACATTTTTTTAACCCACCACGTTATTTAAAGCTTTTAGAAGTAATTCCTGCTAAAACAACGGATGCTGAAGTTGTTGAATTCATGAAGCAATATGGGGAAGACGTTTTAGGGAAAGGGGTTGTTATAGCAAAAGACACTCCGAACTTTATTGCCAACCGTATAGGTACATACGGGTTACTCGTGTCATTACGTGAAATGCAATTGCGTGGATATTCAGTAGGGGAAGTGGATTCTGTTACTGGTCCACTTATTGGCCGCCCGAAATCTGCGACATTCCGCACATTGGACGTCGTTGGACTAGATACGTTCGCACATGTTGCCAAAAATGTTCATGATTTAACATCTGGGGAAGAGCAAAAAGTATTTGAAGTACCCGCTTTCCTACAAAAAATGCTAGAAAATAAATGGCTTGGAGCAAAAACGGGGCAAGGTTTCTTCTTGAAAAAAGATAAAGAGATTTTGGAATTAAATATAGATACGCTTGAATATGAACCAGTAAAAAAACTAACAACTCCATCCATGGAAATGGCTAAACTACAAAAAGGTCTTGCAGCAAAAGTGAAAACATTGACGTATGCAAAGGATCGTACTGGAGAACTTTTATGGAGTATTTTAAGTCCAACACTTCTATATTCTGCTGCGCTTCACGGAGAAATTGCAGATGATATCGTAGCAATTGACCAAGCTATGAAATGGGGATTTGGTTGGCAACAAGGTCCGTTTGAAATATGGGATGCAATTGGCGTAAACGAATCCGTTGAAAAAATGAAGGCGGAAGGGCTAGAAATTCCGTATTTCGCTCAATCATTGTTAGATAAAGGATTCGATTCCTTCTATAAAGAAGAAAATGGAGACCTTTACTTTTTCGATGGGAATGACTACAAAATAGTTCCTGTAAATGAAAAAGTAATTGATTTGAAAAGATATAAGAAAAAGCATGGTGTCATTAAATCCAATGCGGGTGCAAGTTTAATAGACTTAGGAGGCGGAATTGCACTACTTGAATTTCACTCTAAGTCAAACTCTATCGGGATAGATATCGTCCAGATGATTAACTTTGCTATAGATGAAGTAGAAAAGAATTATAAGGGTCTTGTCATTGGAAACCAAGGAAAAAACTTTAGTGTAGGGGCCAACCTTGGAATGATCTTAATGGAAGCGCAAGATGATAATATTTTTGAATTAGATTTTGTTGTTCGCAGCTTTCAAAATGCGATGATGAAAATAAAATATTCTTCTAAACCTGTTGTTTCAGCACCGTTTGCTATGACATTGGGAGGAGGAGCAGAAGCTTGCTTGCCAGCAGCGCATATTCAAGCAACAACCGAAACATACATGGGACTTGTAGAAGTAGGGGTTGGTTTAATCCCTGGTGGTGGCGGAAACAAAGAACTATATATGAAACATTTAAAAGGCCTTCCGAATGGTGTTCAAGTAGACTACCAAAATGTTGCAAACAAAGTATTTGAAACAATTGCCATGGCGAAAGTTTCGACTTCTGGAGAAGAAGCTCGGGAAAATAATTTCTTGAACTTTGCAGATGGAATTAGTGTGAATCCCGACCATCAATTATATGATGCAAAACAGGCAGCACTTTCCCTTTCGGAAGCTGGATATAAAGCGCCAATTCGCGAAAAAGTACCTGTAACAGGTTCACCTGGTTATGCAACTTTATTGTTAGGAGCAGAGGGGATGTTCTTATCTGGCTATATTAGTGACCATGACTTGAAAATAGCGAAAAAGCTTGCATATGTCATTGCGGGTGGCGAAGTTCCATACGGCACTTTAGTGGATGAACAATATTTACTTAATTTAGAACGTGAAGCTTTCTTAAGTTTAGTTGCTGACCCAAAATCACAAGCAAGAATGCAGTATATGCTAGTGAAAGGTAAGCCATTACGCAACTAATTTTGCGTTCAGGTTAAAGGAGGAAAACATATGCGTGAAGCAGTTATCGTAGCAGGTGCAAGAACACCAATAGGAAAAGCGAAAAAAGGATCTTTAGCAACAGTTCGTCCAGATGATTTTGGAGCTTTAGTTGTAAGGGAAACGTTGAAAAGAGCAGGGGGCTATGATGGCCCAATCGATGATTTAATATTAGGGTGTGCAATGCCAGAAGCCGAGCAAGGGATGAATGTGGCTCGAAATATCGGAGCATTAGCAGGTCTTCCCGATTCAACCCCTGCTATTACAATAAATCGTTTTTGTTCTTCGGGATTGCAAACCATTGCATATGCAGCGGAACGAATCATGCTCGGTTCTTCGGAAGCAATTATTGCTGGTGGAGTAGAGTCGATGAGTATGGTACCGATGATGGGGAATACCATTCGTCCCAATGCACATCTAGCGGAAACCGCACCACAATATTATATGGGAATGGGGCATACGGCTGAGCAAGTTGCGAGCAAGTATGGTGTAAGCCGTGCAGATCAAGATGCTTTTGCAGTACGTTCTCATGAACTTGCGGCAGCAGCGATTGCAGCAGGTAAGTTTAATGATGATATCGTTCCTGTCGAAGTAGTGAAGCATTTTGTGGATGAAAATAATAAAGCACAAGTGAAAAAGTTTTTATTCGAAATGGATGAAGGGGTTCGAGTTGGGACTTCGGTTGAAACACTTGCTAAATTACGTCCAGTGTTTAATGTACGGGGATCAGTAACAGCAGGAAATGCTTCTCAAACTTCAGACGGAGCAGGGGCAGTTCTAGTGATGGACCGTGAAGTAGCAGAAGCACAAGGATTAAAACCAATCGCAAAATTCCGTTCATTCGCAGTAGGCGGCGTTCCACCAGAAGTAATGGGGATTGGTCCGATTGTAGCGGTACCAAAAGCATTGAAACTAGCCGGATTATCAATAGAAGATATCGATGTTTGGGAAGTTAATGAAGCATTTGCTTCGCAAGCAATTCAAGTAGTCCGTCATTTAGGAATTGATATAGATAAAGTAAATGTAAATGGTGGAGCAATCGCATTAGGACATCCACTTGGTGCAACTGGAACTATATTATCTTTAAAATTAATTAGTGAATTAAAACGTCAAGGGAAACAGTTTGGTGTTGTTACGATGTGTATCGGCGGGGGAATGGGAGCTGCCGGAGTGTTTGAGCTATTATAAACTAATTTATCATTCAAACAGGGGGAAATGAACATGACTGTAGTTAAGGATGTAATTAAAGGCGGAAGTTTCTTAGTAGAAGACATAGATGCAAGTCGAGTATTTACTCCAGAGGATTTTTCTGATGAGCAAAAGATGATTGCTAAAACAGCAGATGACTATGTGAAAAGTCGAGTGTTACCTGTTGTTGAAAAATTAGAACATCACGAGTTTGAGCATTCGGTCCGTTTATTAAAAGAGGCAGGAGATCTAGGTTTACTTGCAGCTGATATTCCTGAAGAATATGGCGGCCTTGCATTAGATAAAATTTCATCTGCTTTAATTGCAGAGAAACTATCTGTAGCTGGTGGTTTTTCTATCACGCACGGCGCACATGTAGGAATCGGTACTTTGCCTATCGTTTTATTTGGCAATGAAGAGCAAAAACAAAAGTATTTACCAAACTCAGCATCGGGTGAGAAAATTTTTGCTTATGCGTTAACAGAGCCAGGTTCAGGTTCCGATGCATTAGGAGCAAAAACTACTGCGAAATTAAATACAGAAGGTACTCATTACATTTTAAATGGGGAGAAGCAATGGATTACAAATGCAGGATTCGCAGATGTATTTGTTGTTTATGCAAAAATAGATGGAGATAAATTCTCCGCATTCATCGTAGACCGTGAATTTCCTGGCGTTTCCGTTGGTGCAGAAGAGAAGAAAATGGGTATTAAATCTTCTTCCACTCGAACACTTATTTTACAAGATGCGGAAGTGCCAGTGGAAAACCTACTAGGGGAAATCGGGCGCGGTCACGTAATTGCCTTTAATATATTGAACATCGGCCGCTACAAATTAGGGGTAGGTACTGTTGGAGGTTCTAAACGTGCACTTGAATTAGCTATTACTTATACAAACCAGCGTCAACAATTTAAAACACCGATCTCTTCTTTTAATTTAACGAAACAAAAATTAGCAACTATGGCTTCTAAACTATATGCGACTGAAAGTTTAATCTATCGTACGGTTGGATATTTTGAGGATCGTATGAGTCAATTAAGTGAAGAAGAACAAAAAGACGGAAAAGCAATTGCAGCTTCTATTGCGGAGTATGCAATTGAATGCTCTATTAATAAAGTAGTAGGTTCAGAAGTATTAGACTATATCGCAGACGAAGCAGTTCAGCTTCACGGTGGATATGGCTTTATGCAAGAATACGAAGTGGAGCGCATTTATCGGGACTCCCGCATTAATCGCATTTTTGAAGGAACAAACGAAATTAACCGTCTTATCGTTCCGGGTACGTTTTTGAAGAAAGCAATGAAAGGTGAGTTGCCACTTCTTCAGAAGGCACAAAGCTTACAAGAAGAGCTGTTAATGATGATGCCAGAAGAAGTAAGTGAAGAGCCACTTGCACAAGAAAAAGTACTAGTAGCCAATGCGAAGAAAATCGGGTTACTTGCTGCTGGTCTTGCTGCACAACGTTTTGGTACAAAGTTAGAGGCAGAACAAGAAGTATTAGTTAACATCGCAAATATTGCCAATAATTTATTTGCAATGGAATCTGCTTTATTACGTACAGAAAAAGCGATTGGTCGTGATGGAGTAGAAAAGGCACAGCAAAAACTACTATATACACAAATTTTCTGCCAAGAAGCATTTGATGAGATTGAAAAAGCAGCGAAAGAGACGCTGATTGCATCTGTTGAAGGTGATACTTTACGCATGATGATTTCTGCATTACGTAAATTAACTCGTAACACGCCATATAATTTAATTCTTAAAAAACGTGAAGCATCTGTTAAATTAATTGATGCAGAAAAATACATCGTTTAATAAAGATAAAAAGCCGATTCTATGTGAATCGGCTTTTTTGAAAGATAAGAAAGTATATGGATTATCGTAATGCGAAACCCGTGTTCATAGTACATTAAAGAATTATATAATACCGCGGATTTTCGTTTTAGGTGGACGCGTTCCGCGGGGGCGCCGCATTCGCGTCGTTTGCGATGGCACATCTGTTTCCGAGGAACGAAGGCTAAGAGCGCCACATCGTGTGGCAACACCTTCGTGACCAACATCCTGTCGGCCTCCGTCTGGAGTCGCCACCTTTCACTACAATCTATTAAGTGAGTAGTACCTAACAAGAAGATTTTGCCCAGCTATCGCTAAGAATCCAGTAATAGTAAGGATTCATAGTATAATTTCAAGGGTTAGATCTTTAGTTTTTTTAGTTTTACCGTACACAGTATACACGGATCAGTGGGTGTATCATTTGAGTAGGTGGTACTAGAGAAAAATAGATAGCATCCATTATTAAAGAAGCGCTGAGCGGATGAAATTGCATCTTCATCCGCTTTTAAAAGAATAGGAAAGGATTTATTCTCTCATTAACCAAAACAAATGCATAATGTCTTTATATTTTTCAAGAAGGCGACGGACAAACATCCGTCACAAGATTACCGAAAAAAAATGGATCGTGAAGTGACGCAGTCACTTCACGATCCATTACTCTAACTGTAATAGTGTAGCAAATGTTTCGTCCAAAGCACTCTAGAAATAGAGAAGACAAAATGCACTTAAAGGACGCTAGCGTTTTTCTTCCCATTGTAAGCCAGCAATGGTCAAAACCATGTGCTCCTGCGCGAAGCTCGTCGCATAATACTATTACCATGGTATTATGATATGATAAAAAGAAAAAAGGTGAGAGATATGACGATTCAATTTTTTGGATATCCAAAGTGTAGTACATGCAATAAGGCCAGTAAATGGCTAAGAGATAATGGTGTTGAATTTGAAAATAATCATATTGTTGAAACACCTCCTTCAAAAAAAATGATCAAAGAGATTCTAGCTACAACTAAAATAGATTTAAAAAAATTGTTTAATACGAGTGGTACAAAATATCGTGAATTGCAATTGAAAGACAAGCTTCCAAATATGACAGAAATAGAACAAATTGAAACTCTTTCCTCTGATGGGATGCTAATCAAAAGACCACTTGTGTTTGATGGAGAACATTTAACGCTAGGATTCAAGGAAGAAGAGTTTGAACATATTTGGAAAAGCATATAAAGTAGCTTGTTTTTACAATGAAAATATGTGAATATTATAAATGAATGTATAACAAATTGAGAGGGGTATATCATGACAACACCTAAAGACTTAAAATACTCAGAAGAGCACGAATGGGTTAAAACAGAAGACGGTAAAGTTCGCATTGGTATTACACATTTTGCACAATCAGAATTAGGGGATATCGTATTTGTAGAGCTTCCACAAGTTGGAGACGATATTAAATCCGGAGACCCATTTGGTAGTGTAGAATCAGTAAAAACTGTATCAGAACTTTACGCACCTATTAGTGGTAAGGTAGTAGAAGTGAACTCAGAGTTAGAAGATAGCCCTGAATTTGTAAACGAATCTCCGTATGAAAATGCATGGATGATCGTTGTAGAACCTTCTAATTTATCAGAAATGGATGAACTATTATCCGCAGAACAATATGACGAATTGATTCAAGAATAATAAAGTAATCGCCGATCCATTCGGAATTACTTGATCAAATAATAGACATCCAATTGATAGTCAATTGGATGTCTATTTTTTTGGTTTTAACGACGGTTTATGGGCTTATAGAAATCAAAGGAGTTTTATAGCAAAGATTAACGGGCATATAGCACTACTTTAGGGGTGGATGGACTTGGTATGGGCTTATGCCATCCGTTTATGGGCGGATAGCTTCGCTTTACGGGGTTATGGAAATGGTCTGGGCACATGACATCCTTTAACGGGTGGATAGCCTCGCTTTACGGGAATATAGCATTGCTTTAGGGGTGGATGGAATTGGTCTGGGCACATGACATCCTTTAAAGGGTGGATAGCCTCGCTTTACGGGAATATAGCGCTGCTTTATGGGTTTATGGAATTGGTATGGGCTTATGCCATCCGTTTACGGGCGGATAGCTTCACTTTACGGGCATATAGCACTACTTTATGGGTTTATGGAATTGGTATGGGCACAAGACATCCTTTTACGGGTGGATAGCCTCGCTTTACGGGAATATAGCATTGCTTTAGGGGTGGATGGAATTGGTATGGGCTTATGCCATCCGTTTACGGGTGGATAGCCTCGCTTTACGGGAATATAGCGCTGCTTTATGGGTTTATGGAATTGGTATGGGCTTATGCCATCTGTTTATGGGCGGATAGCCTCGCTTTACGGGAATATAGCGCTGCTTTATGGGTGGATGGAATTGGTATGGGCTTATGCCATCCGTTTACGGGCGGATAGCTTCACTTTACGGGCATATAGCGCTGCTTTAGGGTTGGATGGTTTTGGTATGGGCATATGCCATCCGTTTATGGGCGGATAGCTTCACTTTACGGGCATATAGCGCTGCTTTAGGGTTGGATGGAATTGGTATGGGCTTATGCCATCCGTTTACGGGCGGATAGCTTCACTTTACGGGCATATAGCGCTGCTTTATGGGTTTATGGAATTGGTATGGGCTTATGCCATCCGTTTACGGGCGGATAGCTTCGCTTTACGGGCATATAGCATTGCTTTAGGGTTGGATGGAATTGGTATGGGCATATGCCATCCGTTTATGGGCGTATAGCAATATTTTATGGGTTTATGGACATCGGTGGTGCTAATGGAAAATATAATAGTTTGAGGCAATCGAGTTGATATAATGCGGCACTTTTTCATATACTAATGGAGAGTATGGAATAGGGTGGGAGCTAATGGAGTTCATTGATATAGTAATTCTTGTTGAAGGAAGATCAGATAAGCTAAGACTTTTAACTGTTCTTGCGGAAGCCCCTGAAATTATTTGTACAAATGGTACTATATCAAATGTGAAACTAGAAGAGCTGTTAAGTCCGTTTGAGGATGTACCGATTTATGCATTTTTGGATGCGGATAAATCAGGTGAACAAATTCGCTCCGTAGTAAGAAAAGAATTTCCAGAAGCCATTCATTTATATATTAATCCAATGTATGGTGAAGTAGAAAAAACCCCGCTCAAAGTTTTGGCTTCTATCTTGCAACGTGTTAATATTAAAGTGAAAAAAGAATTTTTAATCTAGGATGATGCATGTGAATGAATGGACGCGAGTAGAATGGGAGCAAGCTAAAAATACCCCTGGCCTTTCTCTTTTATATATATACACGCCAATGTGTGGCACTTGCCAAGTAGCTTCTAAGATGATGCTCGTTATAAAGGAATTGGTGCAGTATCCAATTGGTCAAGGGAATATAAACTTTTTAGGAAATCTTGCAATTGATTATGAGATTGAGAGTGTTCCATGTTTATTAATCACTAAGAATGGTAAAGTTCATGATAAGATATACGCATTTCAGTCAGTACCTTATTTATTTGAAAAAATAAAAAGTGTTGACGAGGAATGAGTGCCGTGATAGAATACGATTTACTAAGAACAATAATTAAATAGTGTCGCTCTTATTAAGAGAGGTGGAGGGAAGTGCCCTATGAAGCCCGGCAACCGTCATGAAAATGAAATGGTGCCAAGTCACGCAAAGCAATTGCTTTGGGAAATGAGAGAATGGATGACTGTTATTTTTTATGATAACGTACACCCCTTCTGCTCTTTTGCAGAAGGGGTTTTTTTATTAGAAAAGGAGGATTTGCATGATTAGCTTAAAAAATGTTTCGAAAAAGTTTAGTACGAAACAAGGAACAATTGTCGCCGTGGATGATGTAAATCTGGACATAAAAAAAGGTGAAATATTCGGGATTATAGGGTATAGTGGCGCTGGTAAAAGTACAATGATCCGATTATTGAATGGATTAGAAAAGCCGACTTCTGGACAAATAATCGTAAATAATAAAGAAATTACTTCCATAAATGAAGAGAAGCTACGTCAAGTAAGGCAAAAAGTAAGTATGATCTTCCAACATTTTAATCTTTTATGGTCAAGAACGGTTGCAGAAAATATTTCCTTCCCGCTTGAAATAGCAGGGATATCTAAAGTAGAACGGTTTGCCCGGGTGAAGGAACTACTTGAACTAGTTGGTTTGGATGGGCGAGGAGACTATTATCCATCTCAATTATCAGGTGGTCAGAAGCAACGAGTTGGTATTGCTAGAGCATTGGCAAATCGTCCAGAAGTGCTGCTTTGCGATGAAGCAACATCTGCACTTGATCCGGAAACGACTGATTCGATTTTAGATTTATTGGTAAGTATTAATGAAAAATTGGGGTTAACAATCGTCTTGATTACTCATGAAATGCAAGTCATTCAAAAAATTTGTAACAGGGTAGCGGTAATGGAAAATGGTCTTGTCGTAGAAGAGGGAGATGTTTTAGAAGTTTTCCAAAATCCTCAGCAAGCCATCACTAAGCGATTTGTTTCACAGGTCTCCGAAACGAACCAAGCGAAACAGACGATACAAAACTTGGGAGAGTTATATCCAAATGGGAAGTTGATAAAACTTGTTTTTGTTGGAGATCAAACAGAGCAACCAATCCTCTCCAGATTAATAAAGCAATTCGATCTTGAAGTAAATATTGTGCAAGGTAATATATCGCATACGAAAAGCGGAGCATATGGAACACTAATTCTTCAATTAGACGGTGATGCTAAAGCGATTGATGAAGGAATTCGATTCATACACGAACAAAAAGTAAATACAGAGGTGATCAACAATGATTAATACGCTTTTTCCTAATGTTGATTGGCCAAAGATGTGGGATGCTGCACTAGAAACACTTTATATGACAGCTATATCAACTTTACTAACATTTGTTATTGGGTTGGCACTCGGTCTTATTTTATTTTTAACTAGTCCACATCAAGCATGGTCCAATAAGTTGGCTAACTGGCTTACAGGATCAGTTGTGAATATATTCCGCTCCATTCCATTTATTATTTTAATTATTTTACTGATTCCTTTAACAAAATTTATGGTCGGTACAATACGTGGTCCCAATGCTGCATTTCCAGCGCTTGTTATAGGAGCAGCACCGTTTTATGCACGAATGGTATTAATTGGACTTCGAGAGATTGACAAAGGTGTTTTAGAAGCAGCCAAATCGATGGGGGCAAAAACTTCTACTATTATATGGAAGGTTTTATTGCCAGAATCGTTGCCATCTTTAGTTTCTGGTATTACCGTTACCTGTATTTCGTTAGTAGGGTATACAGCGATGGCGGGCATTATAGGTGCTGGTGGTCTTGGTACCCTAGCGTTTTTAGATGGATTTCAACGCACTAGAGGGGATGTTACCCTAGTTGCAACCATTCTTATTTTGATTGTGGTATTTATTATTCAATGGATTGGCGATTTCATTACGTCTAGAATTGATAAAAGATAATTGGTGTTAACGAGTTTACTCGATCAGATACATTAAAAAGATAAAAAGGGGAGAATATGAAATGAAAAAGTTATTAGTAGGAGCATTATTAGCAGTAAGTTTATTAGCTTTAGCTGCTTGTGGTACAAAAGATAGTAGTAATGGCGCGGAAGAAAATACTAAATTAGTAGTAGGAGCTTCTAATGTTCCTCATGCAGAAATTCTAGAGCAAGTAAAACCAATACTAGCGAAGGAAGGTATTGACCTTAAAATTGAAACATACCAAGACTATATCTTACCAAACAAAGATCTAGAATCGAAAGAATTGGATGCTAATTACTTCCAACACATTCCTTATTTAGAGTCTCAAATTAAAGACAATGGCTATGATTTTGTTAACGCAGGTGGCATTCATATTGAACCAATCGGTGTTTACTCAAAAAAATATAAATCACTAGAAGAGTTACCTGAAGGCGCTACTATTATTATGAGTAACTCTGTTGCGGACCACGGTCGTATTTTATCTTTATTAGAAGCAAAAGGTTTGATTAAACTTAAAGATGGTATTGATAAAACGACAGCGGAAGTTAAAGACGTTGTTGAAAATCCTAAAAATTTAAAGTTTGACGCAAATTATGAAGCAGCCCTTTTAGTTCAGCTTTATGAAAACGGTGAAGGCGACGCAGTTCTTATCAACTCTAACTATGCAATTGATGCTGGACTAAACCCAATTAAAGATTCAATCGCGTTAGAAGATAAAGAATCTCCATATGTTAATATTATCGCAGTTCGTAAAGGCGATGAAAATAAACCAGCAATTAAGAAACTTGTAGAAGCTTTGAAATCAAAAGAGATTCAAGATTTCATCCTTGAGAAATGGAATGGAGCAGTCGTTCCGGTGAAATAATCAAGCAGAAGTAGGCATGGAAATCGTGCCTACTTCTTTTATTTTGGTGAAAAACCATATATTAATAGATTTAATAAATTATTCATGCTATTCTGATTTGGAGGTGGTGAAGAATTGATTGCTAAAATTTATACAAATTCTATTCATATGGAAGCAATGGAAAAACTATTAAAACGATTACCTCCAGAGCATCGACTATATGTAAAGATTCTGAACGAAATTGGTGCAACAAAAGGAGGTGATTTTGGGGAAGAAATTGTATATAAAGAACTGGAAAAAATGCAACTGCCGTTTAAATATTATGTGTTTCACAAATTGTTACTGTATGCGGAGAATGCGTTCGAACTGGATTTTTTACTAATCACTCCCTTTGGTGCAGTTATTTTAGAAGTCAAAAATATTATTGGCGAGTTAGAGTTCCAAGAGAATCCATCTCAGCTCATCCAACGAAAAGAAACAGGGGAAATAAAAAAATACCCTTGCCCCGCTCACCAACTAAACGAATACAAATACCAACTTTCACAATTTTTCATGGACCATAATATTTTAGTTCCAATCTTCGGTGCTGTTGTATTCGCATCCCGAAATAGTTTTGTGAAATCTTCTACTGACAAAGCAATAATACTTAATAAGAACGAAGTCAGGCCATACCTTCGACAATTTCAAAAACAAAAACCCACAATTACAATGGAAGAAATTGAAAAAATGAAAGATGTTCTTCTAATGAAAAATACCCCATTTGCTAAATTCCCACTAACAAAACATTATTCCATACAACCAGAAGAACTTAGAAAAGGTGTTGAATGTAGTAAATGCGGTTTTATCGGTATGAATAAACGCAAACGCACATGGCATTGTCCGGCTTGCAAGACTAACGATCTCTTTGCATATAAGAATGCACTAACTACCTATTTTTGGTTGTATAAAGATTCTATCACCAATAAAGAATGTAGAGAATTTCTACTTTTAAACAATAGGTATGAAGCCAAACATATTCTTTCCAACTCTGATCTAATAAAACACGGCAATAACAAATGTACTATTTATAAAATGAAAAAGCCTTTCATCCACTAAATGAAGGGCTTTTATATGGAAAATAAATTAACTGTGGATAACTGATTTTACACAACACCTACACAAATGCAAGTGCACCTAAAAAGAAGCTATATGCCCCTAAAGAGAGTCCATCTGCTCCAAAATGAATCCCGTATGCCCCTACCAAATGCAAGTGCACCTAAACAGATGCTATATGCTCCTAAAGAGAGTCCATCTGCTCCAAAAGGAATCCTGTATGCCCCTACACAAATGCAAGTGCACCTAAAAAGAAGCTATATGCCCCTAAAGAGAGTCCATCTGCTCCAAAATGAATCCCGTATGCCCCTACACAAATGCAAGTGCACCTAAACAGATGCTATATGCCCCTAAAGAGAGTCCATCTGCTCCAAAAGGAATCCTGTATGCCCCTACCAAATACAAGTGCACCTAAACAGATGCTATATGCCCCTAAAGAGAGCCCATCCGCTCCAAAATGAATCCCGTATGCCCCTGCCAAAAGACTGCATCTATTCCTTTTATGTTTATGTTAGGAATAACGATGATTTCAGCTCATGGTGTTACTGGTGATGGAGCATTAGCAACCATAGTAGTTAAATTTTCTTCCAAAAAATAAGGTTTGTCATGCTTTCAAATGGGTAGACTAATAGAGTAGTTGTTTTAAAATGTGAAAGGAATGATTCATTATTAGTTCGGAAGAGTTGCCTTATACAGGACAAATGGAACACGCGTTTAGGGGAGTTCACGGATTCGGGTATGCTGAATTACGAAACAGCCAAGATTTACGTTTGAAGGTTGAACAACGAAGACAGCTAGATCATGAGAAGAGTGTCCAACTAGTCGCGAAAATTTATGCACAAGCCTTTAGAGGATAATATAATAGAAAAGAAGAATCCATGGAGAAATGTATCTCTATGGATTTTTTTGTTGAAAAATAAATACATAGTGAAATTGATTCTCATTTAGGTAATGTTATTGAAAATATAGGTGGATTATTTTTTTGTATGAAGTTCAGGTGAAAGAGTATAGAAAGCATGAAATACAATCGTTTTTCATTCTAAATGAGAAAGTATTTCAAAAGATTTGCATGGCAGTAGACTTTGGGTTAAGATTAGAATGATAATAAATTAGAATGGATTACCATTCATAGTTACCTAATGGAGGTTATTAAATGTCAACTTTAGTGATTAAGGATTTACACGTTGCTATCGACGGTAAAGAGATTTTAAAGGGTCTTAATTTAACAATTAATACAAATGAAATTCACGCGGTTATGGGTCCGAATGGTACTGGTAAATCAACTTTAGCGTCTGCTATTATGGGGCATCCTAAATATGAAGTTACTTCTGGTTCAATTGAATTGGACGGTGCAGACGTATTAGAAATGGCAGTAGACGAACGTGCTCAAGCGGGTCTATTTTTAGCAATGCAATATCCAAGTGAAATTACTGGAGTAACAAATGCGGACTTCTTACGTTCTGCTATTAACTCACGTCGCGAAGAAGGCGATGAGATTTCATTAATGAAGTTCATTCGCGAACTTGATAGCAAAATGGAATTTTTAGAAATGGACTTGGATATGGCTCAACGCTATTTAAATGAAGGATTCTCTGGTGGAGAAAAGAAACGTAACGAAATTCTTCAATTAATGATGTTAAAACCAAAATTCGCTATTTTAGATGAAATTGACTCTGGTCTAGATATCGATGCACTTAAAGTTGTTTCTAAAGGTATCAATGAAATGCGTGGAGAAGGATTCGGAAGCTTAGTAATCACTCACTACCAACGCCTGCTTAACTACATAACTCCTGATCATGTACATGTAATGATGCAAGGGCGTGTTGTTAAATCTGGAGGTCCTGAGCTTGCTCAAAAATTAGAAGCACAAGGATATGACTGGATTAAAGTTGAATTAGGAATTGAAGACGAGACAGTTGGACAAGAAGCATAAGAAAGGGGACGAATCAGCATGACGGTTGAAACAAAATTGGCATTAACCGAGCAGAATATCCGCTCCTTTTCAGAAAGTAAACAAGAACCAAGTTGGATGACGGAACTTCGTCTAAAAGCACTAGGTGAGCTTGAAACACTTCCAATGCCAAATCCAGATAAAACAAAAATTATAAATTGGAATTTCACTGAATTTCCTACACATACTGTAGAAAGCAATGTTTTCTCTTCTTTAGATGAATTACCTGAAGAATTAAAAACAATTGTAAATGCAGAAGAACAAAAAAATATATACATTCAACACAATAACACTCCAGCTTTTGTTTCCTTATCAGAAGATTTAAAAGCACAAGGTGTTATTTTTACCGATATTTACACTGCTATGCGTGAACATAGTGAGCTTGTTCAAAAATACTTTATGACTGATGGTGTAAAAGTTAACGAACATAAGCTTACGGCACTTCATGCAGCACTTTTAAACGGTGGAGTATTTGTATATGTACCGAAAAATGTAGTAGTAGAAGAGCCGATTCAAGTTATTTATTTGCATGATAACGAAAATGCATCTCTTTTCAACCATACATTATTAGTTGCAGATGAAAATAGTGTTGTCACATATGTGGAAAACTATTTATCGACCGTAGAACATGCAAACGGTTTAGCAAATATTGTTTCTGAAGTAATTGCTAAAGACAATGCAAAGATAACTTTTGGTACAGTAGACGTTCTAGCAGAAGGTTTTACTACTTATGTAAACCGCCGTGGAGTTACAGCGCGAGATGCTGTTCTTGAATGGGCACTTGGAATGATGAATGACAGCGATACAATTTCTGAAAATGTAACTCATTTAGTTGGTGACAATTCAGAAGGACATGTAAAAATGGTTGTTGTCGGTCGCGGGAAACAAAAACAAAATTTTACAACAAAAGTTATTCATTGGGGCAAGCATACCAACGGTCAAATTTTGAAACACGGTGTAATGAAAGATGAAGCATCTTCAATTTTCAATGGTATCGGGAAGATTGAATTCGGAGCAACGAAATCCAATGCAGAGCAAGAATCTCGTGTTCTAATGTTAAGCGAAAAAGCACGTGGAGATGCAAACCCGATTCTTTTAATCGATGAAGATGATGTAACAGCAGGTCATGCAGCTTCTGTAGGCCGAGTAGATCCACTTCAGTTGTACTATTTAATGAGCCGTGGTATTTCTAAGCATGAAGCAGAGCGTCTGGTTATTCACGGATTCCTTGCTCCAGTTGTAAACGAACTACCGATCGAAGGCGTGAAGAAACAGCTGACGGAGGTTATTGAAAGGAAAGTTCGCTAATGCTCAGTAAAGAGATTCGACGCTATTTTCCCATATTAAACCAAGAGATTAATGGACATCCACTTGTTTATTTAGATAGTGGTGCCACTTCTCAAAAACCCGTTCAAGTGATTGATGCGATCAAAAAGTATTATGAATTTGATAACTCGAATGTACATCGCGGTGTGCATACTCTTGGTAACCGTGCGACGGAAGGTTATGAAGGAGCACGTGAAAAGGTTCGGAAATTTATCAATGCTAAATCTACAAAAGAAATAATATTCACTCGTGGAACAACTACTTCTATCAATACAGTTGCAAGAAGCTACGGGCTGGCAAATGTAAAAGAAGGCGATGAAATTGTTATTACGCATATGGAGCACCATTCCAATATTATTCCTTGGCAACAACTTGCAAAGGAAACAGGTGCTACGCTTAAATATATTGACCTAGAAGAAGATGGAACACTATCTCTAGAAAAAGTAAGGGCGACCATAACAGATAAGACAAAAATCGTTTCAATTGTTTACGTGTCAAATGTATTAGGTACGATGAACCCAATTAAAGAAATTACGCAAATTGCGCATGAGCATGGAGCTATAATGGTTGTGGACGGTGCACAAGCCGCACCACATTTAAAACTGGATGTTCAAAATTTAGATTGTGATTTTCTTGCGTTTTCAGGACATAAAATGTGCGGTCCTACTGGTATTGGTGTACTTTACGGAAAACAAGCATTGCTGGAAGAAATGGAACCGATTGAATTTGGTGGGGAAATGATTGACTTTGTAGGTTTATATGAATCTACATGGAAAGAACTTCCGTGGAAATTCGAAGGTGGAACGCCTATAATTGCAGGTGCCATTGGACTTGGAGCAGCGATTGATTTCTTAGAAGAAATTGGACTAGAGGAAATTGAAAAGCATGAACATGAACTAGCCGCTTTAGCGATGGATAAAATGTCCACAATTGAAGGTTTAACAATTTATGGACCTAAAGATCCATCTAAACGAGCGGGAATTGTAACATTTAATTTAGATGATGTGCATCCACATGATGTTGCAACTGTACTTGATATGAATGGAATTGCTGTCCGGGCAGGTCATCATTGTGCACAACCACTGATGAAATGGTTACAATGTAATTCAACTGCGAGAGCAAGTTTTTATATTTATAATACAGAAGAAGATATTGACCAACTAGTTGCTGGATTGCGCACTGCAAAGGAGTATTTTAGCGATGTCTTCTAATTTAGATCAACTATATAGACGAGTAATTATGGATCATTATAAAAATCCTCGGAACAAAGGTAGCATTGAGGATGGTGCTTTAACAATTGATATGAATAACCCAACTTGCGGAGATCGCATTCATTTAACACTTCAAGTGGAAGATGGCGTAATCCAAAATGCAAAGTTTGATGGGGAAGGTTGTTCCATTTCGATGGCATCCGCATCTATGATGACTCAAGCAGTAAAAGGAAAGAAAGTAGAAGAGGCTTTAAAGCTTTCTACGGTTTTCTCAGAAATGATGTTAGGGAAAGAACATGATGAGTCTATCGACCTTGACGATATAGAAGCATTAAATGGTGTTTCTAAATTTCCAGCACGTATTAAATGTGCAACTCTTGCTTGGAAAGCCATGGAAAAAGGCGTTTCCGAAGAAGAGAAATAATAGAAGAACGGAGGAAATACGATGGCAAAAAAAATGCCTGAAATTGGTGATTACAAATATGGTTTCCACGACAAAGACGTATCCATTTTCCGTTCAAAACGTGGGTTAACGAAAGAAATTGTGGAAGAAATTTCACGTATGAAAAATGAGCCCCAATGGATGTTAGATTATCGCTTAAAAGCGTTAGAAATTTTCTATTCTAAACCTATGCCACAATGGGGTGGAGATTTTGGTTCATTAAGCTTTGATGAAATTACGTACTATGTAAAACCTTCACAAGGAACCGAGAAATCATGGGATGAAGTGCCAGAGGAAATCAAAGCAACATTTGATAAGCTTGGTATTCCAGAAGCGGAACAAAAATATCTTGCAGGTGTTTCTGCGCAGTATGAATCAGAAGTGGTTTACCACAATATGAAACAAGAGCTTCAAGATTTAGGTATCGTATTTAAAGATACGGATTCAGCTTTACGTGAAAATGAAGACATTTTCAAGAAACACTGGGGAACTGTAATTCCTTCTTCTGATAATAAGTTCTCTGCACTAAACTCAGCGGTATGGTCAGGTGGGTCATTTATCTACGTACCACCAGGTGTGAAAGTGGATACACCACTTCAAGCGTACTTCCGTATTAACTCAGAAAATATGGGTCAATTCGAACGTACACTAATCATTGTTGACGAAGGCGCTTCTGTACATTATGTAGAAGGTTGTACAGCTCCTGTTTATACAACAAACTCACTTCATAGTGCAGTTGTTGAGATCATTATTAAAAAAGATGCTTATTGCCGATATACAACGATCCAAAACTGGGCAAACAACGTATATAACTTAGTTACTAAACGTGCAGTTTGTGATGCTAACGCAACAATGGAATGGATTGATGGAAATATTGGGTCGAAATTAACAATGAAATATCCAGCAGTTATCCTTAAAGGTGAAGGTGCTCGTGGTATGACACTTTCTATCGCAATCGCTGGTAAAGGCCAACACCAAGATGCTGGTGCAAAAATGATGCATTTAGCTCCAAATACTTCTTCAACGATTGTATCGAAATCAATTTCGAAACAAGGTGGAAAAGTAACGTACCGCGGTATCGTTCATTTTGGACGTAAAGCAACTGGTGCTCGTGCTAACATTGAATGTGATACATTAATTATGGATAATTTGTCGACTTCCGATACAATTCCTTACAACGAAATCTTGAATGATAATATTTCTCTTGAGCATGAAGCGAAAGTTTCAAAAGTTTCAGAAGAACAATTATTCTACTTGATGAGTCGTGGGCTAAGTGAAGAAGAAGCAACTGAAATGATCGTAATGGGCTTCATCGAGCCATTCACAAAAGAACTTCCGATGGAATATGCGGTTGAGATGAATAGATTAATTAAATTCGAAATGGAAGGCTCTATCGGTTAATTCGATAACCTTTATGATGAAGGCAACAGGATGAAATAACATTCATCCCTGTTGCCTTTTTATTTTTCCTAAAAAGGATTACGGGTTTGAAGAAGTTCATTTTTTGTCACTTAAACTAAGATAATGATATGATATATTGTATAAACAGTGGGGTGATTAGATGATTAAGGTGGGTTTAACGGGATGGGGAGATCATCCGGATTTATATACTTCCTCTCCAAAACAGAAGCTTCAGGATTATACCTCCCATTTTCCAGTAGTAGAGCTAGATGCTTCTTTTTATGCGATCCAGCCAATAAAAAATACACATAAATGGCTAAAAGAAACACCGGATAATTTTCAATTTGTGGTTAAAGCATTTCAAGGAATTACCGGTCATCTTCGCACAGAGTCTCCATTTGATTCTATAAATGAGATGTTCCAAATTTATCGGGAATCCATTCAACCTTATAAAGAGCATGGAAAACTATCTATGGTTTTAGTGCAATTTCCACCATGGTTTAAATGTGAAAAGGAAAATGTAGATTATATAATGAGAGTAAGAGAAGAACTGAGAGATTTCGAAGTTGCAATTGAGTTCCGTCACCAGTCATGGTATGCTCCTGATTTTAAACATCAAACAGTTCAATTTTTAAGAGAACATCAATTTCATCATACGGTTTGTGATGAACCACAAGTCGGAAAAGGGTGTGTTCCTCTAGTTCCTATTACTACTTCAAACAAGGTTTTATTTCGATTACATGGACGAAATACATATGGATGGATTAATCCAGGAAATAACGTAAATTGGCGAGACGTTCGCTATCTATATGATTATAATAAAGAAGAACTAACCGTAATTCAAAAGGTTTGCGAGCAATTGCATAAGCAAGCAGATGAAGTGGTGGTTTTATTTAATAATAATTCAGGAGGGCATTCAGCCAAAAATGCAAACACTTTTAAAAAAATGCTTGGCATTGAATTTGAAGGTTTGGCTCCAAAGCAACTAGACTTATTTGAAGGTGGGATTTAATGGAGTGGGTAGTACTTGTAGCGGCGGGTCTTTTCTCGGGGATAGTAGGGGCATTAGTAGGTTTAGGTGGCGGTGTAATTTTAGTTCCAGCAGTTTTGTTTTTTGGTACAACACTTGGATTAATTCCAAATATTACTCCCCAGAGCGTAGTTGGACTATCTGTAGTGATGATGATTTTCACGGGACTTTCTTCTACTCTTTCTTATACGAAAACAAAAACGGTAGATTTTAAAAGTGGATTTATCTTCTTTATTGGAAGTATACCTGGAACAATACTTGGCGCTTTTGTAAATAAAGGACTAGATCTACCATCCTTTAATTTATATTTTGGAATATTATTAATCATATTATCTACTCTTTTGCTTGTGCGAAAATATTTAAAACCTGTTAAGTGGTTTGTAGAAAACGGTAAAAAAAGAACATTTACAGATGATAGAGATACGTATGTATATGGTTATCCAATTTGGTTTGCGATAGTGTTAACATTTGGAGTTGGTTTTGCCTCAGGTCTATTTGGCATTGGTGGAGGATCTATCATTGTTCCTGCTATGATATTATTATTTCTATTTCCTCCACATGTTGCAATTGCAACGTCTATGTTTATGGTATTTTTATCTTCTATTATCAATTCCATCACACATATTTCATTAGGGAATGTTCCCTGGCTTTATACGATTCCTGTTATTCCAGCAGCATATATTGGCGCAAAATTTGGTGCAAGTTTGAATAAAAAGCTCAACTCAGAGACACTAGTGATTGCGCTCCGTATCGTATTGCTTCTATTAGGAGTCCGTTCTATAATAGCTGGACTTATGTAAAATAAAAAGGTGGGAGCATGTTGAGAGAAACAATTCAAATTTATCATACGAATGATTTGCATAGTCACTTAGAAAACTGGTCAACAATTCATCAGTTTCTCTCTGAAAGAAGAGCGATGCATGATACTTGCCTTATTTTAGACATCGGTGATCATATAGATCGATCAAATATTTTCACTGAAGGTACACTAGGTAGAGGGAATGTTGAGTTGTTGAATGCAGCTAGTTATGATTATGTGACAATTGGCAATAACGAGGGAATAACTTTAAGTCATGAGGAATTAGAAAACCTCTACAATGATGCGAGTTTTGAGGTCGTTGTATCCAATTTTACAGATCAAAATGGGGCAATTCCATCATGGATGTTACCCTATAAAATCCATGAAACTCCTTCTGGTATACGAATTGGAATTATAGCTGCAACAGCAGATTTTGGCATTTATTATGAAAAGTTGGGATGGCATATTCAAGAGCCGATCAATCGATTAAAAGAAGTTTGTGAGAAAATGGAGAATAAAGTGGATATTATCCTGTGTATGTCCCATTTAGGGATTTCGCAAGACGAATTAATTTCCAAACAAATTCCCCAAATTGATGTTATTTTTGGTTCACATACACACCACTTTTTTGAAGAAGGAAAAATGGTAAATGGAACACTACAAGCCGCTGCGGGTAAGTACGGGGCATATGTAGGTAATGTTATGTTCGATTATGACCATAGCTGTAAACGAATTATCTCTAAAAAGGCAACCCTACATCCAGTAGAGGATCTTCATAAACCTGCAAATGATTTAGAGCAATTGGAAACATGGAAGCGGATTGGGGAGAACAAATTAGCTACCATACTCTTTCAAAACTCTATATTGTTAAAGAAAGATTGGTTTCATTCCTCCAATATGTCCGATTTCTTTGGTGAAGCGTTATTAGCATTTACAGGGGCTGATTGTGCGATGTTTCCTGCTGGGATTTTTTTAACGGATTTACCGAAAGGAAATATTACCGCTAGTGATTTACATAAACTTTTACCTCATCCAATAAATCCATGCGTTGTCACGCTAACTGGAGCAGAATTATTAGAAATGATTCAGCTATCCAAAAACGAAAAATGGCCACTTCTCGAAGTAAAAGGTTTAGGATTTAGAGGAAAATATTTGGGGGCAATGCAATTTGTAGATTTAACGGAACAAGAAAATGGTGACGTTTATGTAAAAGGAGAAATTTTAAAACATGAAAAGACGTATGCACTTGCAACATTAGATATGTTTACTTTTGGTTATTTTTTTCCTGCATTTAAATTTGCAAACAAACAATATTTTATGCCAGAATTCATACGAGATGTGATGAAGTGGTATGGAAAACAACAAGAATCTAAAAGGTAATTCACATAAAAAATCCTTCCGTTACATATAAGTAATTAGGGGGATTTTTTCTGTTTTATAGGAAAAAGAAACGTTTCATATTTTTTACGAATCAGCGTAAATTGGCCATTTTTTTGACTTTTTTTATACTTTCCATTGCGGGTGTATTATATTGGGTCAATGGTAGATTAACTCCTACTTTCCTTCAATACGCGGAAATTCAAACAACTAAAATAGCTTCAATGGTCATTAGCAAAGCGGTTAATGAGAACTCAAAAATTGTATTAGATGTAAATGATATTATGGATGAGGTTCCGTCTGGTAGCAAAAATATGCAGACTATGAAGTTTAATACAGATGTCATTACTAAAAAACTATCCGAAACGAATAGCTTGGTGCAATATCATTTAGAACAAGCAGAAAAAGGAAACTTATCTAGTTTGCCTTACCTAGATGATATTGAATATGATGAGCATGCAATGGAAGATAAAGGTGGAGTGGTGTTTTATGTTCCATTGGCGGAAGCAACTAATATTCCGCTTATTGGTAACTTAGGTCCGAAAATTCCCATAAGATTTCATGTAATAGGAAATGTACAATCTACGGTAGAATCGAGCATTACTGAGTTTGGGATTAACAGTGCCTTAGTTGAAATAAACATTCGAATAAAAGTAAATGTCCAAATTATAGTCCCACTCGCAAGTAAAATGAGTGAAGTTGAGCAAACAATTCCAGTGGCAATGGGATTAGTCCAAGGGCAGGTTCCAAATTTTTATACGAAAGGAGAGGGGATCCGTCCTTCAGTGGAAATACCTAATACAACTCCAAACAATTAAGTAGGGTATTTAATATACCCTACTTTTCTATGTGAAAACTAGGTATTCAAGGCATGATTAGGTTGTTTGAAATGAAATAATATGTTACATTGTCATCAGTGTAGTTAGTTTTTTTAGAATGGGGTCGAAAAAATAATGACATCGTGTAAACCAACAAAAAAAGAGCATCAACGTAAGCCTGATTGGTTAAAAATAAAGTTAAATACAAATGAAGACTATAAGGGTCTAAAAAAATTAATGCGTGAAAACAATTTACATACAGTTTGTGAAGAAGCAAGATGTCCAAATATTCACGAATGCTGGGGTTCACGTCGAACAGCTACTTTCATGATTCTTGGAGCAGTTTGTACGCGTGCATGTCGTTTTTGTGCAGTCAAAACAGGTCTTCCAACGGAGCTAGATTTAGCAGAACCAGAACGTGTGGCAGATTCTGTTGTTATTATGAACTTAAAGCATGTCGTCGTTACAGCAGTTGCTCGTGATGATCTAAAAGACGGCGGTTCCGAAGTATTTGCTGAAACGATTCGTGCCATTCGCCGGAAAAACCCATTTACTTCTATTGAAGTATTACCTTCTGATATGGGTGGAATAGAAAAGAATATCCGTAACATTATGGATGCGAAACCAGATATTTTGAATCATAATATTGAAACAGTTCGTCGTTTGACACCAAGAGTTCGTGCAAGAGCAAAATATGATCGGTCACTAGAGTTATTACGTCGTGCAAAAGAAATGCAACCAACTATTCCAACTAAGTCTTCTTTAATGTTAGGTTTAGGAGAAACGCATGAAGAAATATTAGAAGTAATGGATGACTTGCGTGCAAATAATGTAGACATAATGACTATTGGTCAGTATTTACAACCTTCGAAAAAACATTTACCAGTGTTAAAATATTATTCACCTGCTGAGTTTGGTGAATTACGTAAAATTGCAATGAGTAAAGGATTCTCACATTGTGAAGCTGGCCCTCTTGTAAGAAGTAGTTATCATGCAGATGAACAAGTAAATGCTGCAGCTAAACAAAGACAAGCACAAGGTGAGGAACAACTCGCTACTCAAAATAGCTAATGGATGGTGATGGAGTGATTATTGCTGAGGGATACACATATGAAGTCGTAGAGGATTACCGTGAAGCATTTAAAGAAGAAGCTTTTTTAGAAAGATATAGTGAAATATTATCTAAATACGACTATATTATGGGAGACTGGGGATACAATCAACTCCGATTAAAGGGCTTTTTTGAGGATCGAAATAATAAAGCTACATTTGACACAAAAATAAGTACAATGAAAGATTACTTATATGAGTATTGTAATTTTGGCTGCGCATATTTTTTAATAAAAAAAACAGGTGTAGCACCAAAAGTCGTACCGGTTGAAACAGATGACTTAGAACAAGAAAACCTTGAGCAGAATCAATTATGATCTGCTCAAGGTTTTTTAAAAAAAGATAAGAAAATTTATGGATTATCATCCTGCGAATCCAGTGTTCATAGTACTTTAAAGAATTAAATCATACCATGGATTTCCGTTTCAGGTGGACGCTTTCCGCGGGGTGAGCGATGAGCCATCACCGCCGCATTCGCGTCGCTTGTGATTGCTCATCTGTCTCACTAATCCCGCCGGAGTCGCCACCTTTCACTACAATCCATTAAGTGAGTAGTAACTAACAAGAAGGTTTTACTCCTGGCTATCGCTAAGAAGATAGAATTAGTTTAAGTAAACGTAATGATCAAGCCATCCTGTAATTATGGTTGAATTAGAGATGATATTTTTGTGCATCCGTATAACTTTCTAATGTTCATAGGATTTAAATGTCATCTATCTTACTAAGCGACTATAATTCGCTCCATACATATTAGTTGATTGGAGCGCAGGCGGCGACTTCTGCGGGAATAGCATGAGCAGAAGGCCCCGCAGGAACGCAGTGACGAGGAGACTGAAGCCGTGCCCGCGAAAAGCGTCCGCCGTAGCGGAAATCAGGCGGTATTTCTAAGTTACTCTTTTTAAAAGGACCATCTTTTTGCCCAGTTTTTCTTAGATATCTTCGCCTCTTCGTCAGTCACGATTCATAAAACTAACGGTAATAGTGTATATAATGTTTCTTCCAAAGCACTCAGGAAATAGTAAAGACAAAATGCTCTTAAAAGTCGTCTTTCGCTTTTCTTAATTTAATAATTCTCTCAAGTAATCTCTTAATTCCTCAGCCTCGACTTCGGTTCTATTATATATATGCTCTAGATAGCCTGGTTCTTCTAAATCATCTGGTCCTAATATGGCAGCTCGGCCATATTGGATATCCATCACGAGAACTTTCCCAAAAAAGCGAGAACTTTGCACAATAGCTAAATCATAGCGTTGAGAATCACCTGTAAATCCAACGAACCTTGTTTTTGTATCTTCTACATCATCATATAAGAAAAATCGTTCCACTTCATAACACTCCTTCCTACCCTTTAATTATGGTACTATAGAATAGAAGTTAATATCAACTGAACAAAAAATAGGAGGCATTTCGATGTATTTTGTGGATCGAAAAAAAATTAAAACGACTATTACTCATATGAACGCTTTAATTAAATTACTAGAAGAAAAAACAGACTGGAATCGAGATGAAGTATCTAAGCTAGCGCTTGAACGAATAGGTCAAAATATGATTGAGTCCATAATAGATATAGGTAATTCTATGATTGACGGTTTCATCATGCGAGATCCAGGTGGTTACGTTGATATTATCGACATTTTGACAGACGAAAAGGTTATAACAATAGAAATGGATACACCATTAAAAGAAGTAATTGATTATAGAAAAGTTCTTGTCCGTGATTTTCATTCTATCGATCATACGCAATTAGCACAGGTATTAGTTTCTAATCTTCCTTATTTAAAACAATTTCCGAAAATGGTGGAGAGTTATATAGAGAATGAATTAGGTCCTGTCTCGGCTTTTTTACCAGAGGATTCTAATGTTACCATATAAGGCCTATTGTTTAGATTTAGACGGCACCGTATATAAAGGGAAGACTCCAATAAAAGAAGCAATTGAATTTGTTCACTATTTACAAGGAAAAGGAATCGATCCTTTTTTTGTGACAAATAATTCTTCCATGACGCAAAAGCAATTTCAGCAAAAACTAGCGCAGATGGATGTCCATACAAGCGAAGACCATATTATCTCTTCATCTATTGCAGCTGCTAATTATATTGATGAACATTATCAAGGAAAGTCTGTGTTTATGATTGGAGAAAGTGGATTACAAGAAGCGCTAGACATGAAAAGAATTGACCGAACAGAAGAGATGGCTGATGTTGTTGTAATGGGAATCGATCATCACATCAATTATGAAAAACTTTCCAATGCTTGTCTTTCGGTTCGTGCAGGAGCAACATTTTTGTCAACAAATAGTGATCATGCATTCCCTAGTGAGAGGGGATTTCTGCCTGGAAATGGAGCTTTCACAAAACTAGTAGAACATTCTACCGGTGTGGAAGCACTATATATGGGGAAACCTCAACCGTTTATGTTAGAGCTTATTCAAAAAAAATATGGGTTTCATAAAGATGAAATGGTTATGATTGGTGATAATTATAAAACAGATATCTTAACTGGCATCCGTATGGGGATCGATACGGTCCATGTAAATAGTGGTGTAAATCGAACAGAGGATGTGCTGCAACAGTTGGAGAAACCAACCTATCTTCTGCAATCGTTAAGTGAATGGATAAAGTAAAAAGACTGCAGATTACTTTGCAGTCTTTTTAAAATAAAGGATTTTCTTCGATGTATTTATATATGTTTTTTACAAGTTCACTAGGCGTTTCTGCTTCCACAACTTCACCGTTGACAATGGCGAAAAAAGTTTCGGAACACAGCGAGCAATAACTTAAACAACCATAGTCTAATACATCTAAATTGGAATCTTGCTCCAAAATATCAAATGCTTCCTGAGAACCATTTGCAAGGTTGCTTATACAGAATTCAACCATTGGATTCATAGCTGTCACCTCATTACTCCGTCATGCTACTCTTTTTTTATTCATCCGTCAATTTAGAAGTCTTATTGTGAAAACCATCACAATCATTTATAATTTGAAGAGACATTGAAAGTTGAGGGAGAATATTATGCGAAAATTAGTATTGTTAGGTGGAGGATATGGTAATATGCGTGTTTTACTTCGTCTATTGCCAAACAATTTACCAGATGATGTAGAAATCACATTAATAGACCGAACACCATTTCATAGTTTGAAGACAGAATTTTATGCGTTGGCAGCTGGAACATCTCCAGATAATGAAATCCGTGTGGCATTTCCTGAAAACCAAAAATTAACGATTAAATATGGTGAAATTCTAGAAATTGATGTGGATAGTAAAGAAGTGTTATTAGCAGATGGACAATCAGTTCAATACGATGATTTAATAATTGGCCTTGGTTGTGAGGATAAATATCACGGAGTACCTGGTGCGGATGAATTTACGTATAGCATTCAAACCATTGGGCGTTCTCGTGATACTTATAGCAAGCTAGGTGGCTTACAATCAGGCTCTGTTGTTGGAATTGTTGGAGCTGGCTTAAGTGGAATTGAGCTTGCTAGTGAACTGCGTGAAAGTCGTCCAGATTTAAGAATTAAATTATTTGACCGCAGTCCTCGTGTATTAAGAGATTTTCCAGAGCGTTTGAGTAATTATGTAAAAAAATGGTTCGATTCAAATGATGTAGAAATTGTGAGTAACTCGAATATAACAAAAGTTGAAACGAACAAATTATACAATCATGAAGAAATTATTCCTGTGGATGTTGTCGTTTGGACAGCAGGGATTCAGCCAGCCGCACCAGTGCGCGCATTACCAGGCGAAAAAGATAGTTCTGGGCGTGTCATATTAACGCAATATCATGATTTACCGGGATACGAAAATGTATTCGTAGTAGGAGATTGTGCATCCCTTCCTTTTGCACCAAGTGCTCAACTCGCAGAAGAACAAGCAGAACAAATTGTGAAAGTATTACAAGCACGTTGGAAGAACACACCTCTTCCAGAAGTAATGCCAGAAATTAAGCTAAAAGGTTTCATGGGATCTCTTGGGAAGAAACAAGGTTTTGCTTATTTAGCAGATATTTCAGTAACAGGGCGTATTGCTAGACTGATGAAATCTGGATTGTTATGGATGTACAAGCGCCATAATGGATAAAAAAGCTTCGGAACGTTTATTTAATAAGCGTTTCGAAGCTTTTCTTTTTTTTGATTAAATGGTTAATCGATCAATAAGTAGTAATAATCGATCCATCAGAATCATACATCTATTAATCTATAGGTATTTTAATTATTCTACTTCACTAGTATACCCATACTTCTCAAGTGCTGCATATACTGGTTTTAATTGAATATAACCTTCACCAATTACTTCATCATTGATCATGACAAGTGGGTAGAAAAATTCGTCATCGGCAATTCGAGTGGCAATATCTTGCTGTTTTTCATTCTCAATTGGTTGTTCGATATCGATATAGGTAAATGTGATTTGGTGGTTTGGAAACTTTCGGTCGATAGCTGCTTGAAGCCATTCGTATGTATCCTTAGAGGATGGTGAATTTACACAGCTAGCGCACATGATGTCCGCTCCAAAAATTTCTATATTTAATGCTTGAGTGCCCATATTAGAAGATCTCCTTCGAATTCTTTATTGGATTTTTTTCTTACTTCACATTATAATGATTATAGTGAAAGGAGTCGATAGATATGACTGATACAATTAATGAACAAGTTCAAGAAGTTTTAGATAAATTACGCCCATTTTTACTACGTGATGGGGGAGACTGTGAACTTGTAGATATTGAAGATGGTATTGTAAAACTACGCCTTTTAGGAGCTTGCGGAAGCTGCCCAAGTTCAACCATTACTTTAAAAGCAGGTATTGAACGCGCATTACTGGAAGAAGTTCCAGGAATAATAGAAGTAGAACAAGTATTTTAATAAGAATTCGCAATGTATCTGTTTAAATGTGGCAGGCCAGTTTTGTTGCTTGGACAACTTTGTGCATGCGAAGGATTTGTATTTGCCCATTAAAGGTTTAATCTATACTGTTACCTTTTTTATAAGTAACATTTTATTTGATGAAAAAGAAGCCTTAACGAAGGGCTTCTTTTTCTTTACTTTCTCGAATTTCTTGCCAACGTTCTTTTGCCATTTCAATTACTTTTGGTTCAATAGAAGTACTTTGTTTTTCAATTACTTTAGAAAAGTAACGTGTGGCATATTCTATATCACCTATTTTTCTAGATAATTCAGCTATCAAATAGAGGACACGCGTTTCTGACATTTGTGTTCCGTTATAATCATCAGTTGTGTAGGAATCGGAATAACGATCACGTGCAATTTCCATGAATCGTTTTTCTTGATCTTCCTTATTTTGTAATCGATATAACCAAGCAGTCCGTAATGCTAGCCCAGCTAAATTGATAAATTTTTCTTTTTTTAGGGATCCACTATGAATGCCTAATTTATATGCCATAATTCCTTCTTCAATAGTCCTTTCATTTCCAAAAGAATGGGGTACCCATTTATTTGCAACTTCTTTTTGGATTATCTCTATCACTCCAGGGGTAAAGTATTTTGTGAAATCCTCTGTGAATGAAAAACCGCAATGCTCACAGACGAATACATTATAGAGAAGTGGATTTATTTCGTTGTTTTGGTAGATAGGTTGAAAGTCTGTTTCATTTGCTTCCACTTTAACAAACTTAGTTCGTACTTTTGTCGTTTTAAATTTCTTTTTACAATGTAAGCATTCCATATCTTTTTGATAATAAGGAGATAATTCCATTATTAAACCTCTTTTCACCCAATAACTAACTAGTTCTATTATACTTGATAGATAAGTTGAATGCTAAGTAATTATCTTCATTCATTAAACATTTATACTTACCTAAATGAAGTAAATGTTTCCGCCAATGGCACAGATTTTGTAGGTAGTATTCCTTGTCTATAAGGTAAAAATATTGATATGATATATAAAAGGAAGGAATGGTGATTCAGATGACTGAAGTTGTAATCCTATCTGAAGCGGCAGCATACCGCGTAAAAGAAATGATGACGCATAACGGAGAAGAGGGCTCCATGCTTCGTGTTGCAGTAAATGGTGGTGGGTGTAGCGGTCTTTCTTACGGCATGAGTTTTGAAAAAGAAAAACAAGAAGATGATCTAGCACTTCATCAACATGGTATCGATATAGTAGTTTCTACAGAAGATGGATCTATATTAAATGGAACTACAATAGATTATAAGGAATCGCTGATGGGCGGTGGATTTACCATCGAAAATCCCAACGCAATCGCCTCTTGTGGCTGTGGTTCTTCGTTTAGAACTGCAAAAAAAGAAGGCACCCCGGAGAACTGCTAATTTTTCTTAGTTATAATAAGTATTTCATGTGGAGTTATCTGTAAATTCAAACCTTAATAATACCGTAAGTATGTATTGAAATCATGTGATAAAAGGTCTAATATAAGAATTAAGGGTTTTTTGTCGTAAACAGGGCAAAGAACGAGCCCTGCTTATCATGGGGGTCTTCTAAAAAATATATTAAAGGTGGTTGCGATCTTCGTGAAAAGACCGACAATTCTAGTACTAGGCGCAGGATATGGTGGATTAACTACAGTAGTTAACCTTCAAAAGCTAGTAGGTGCAGATGATGCAGATATTATTCTAGTAAACAAAAATGATTACCATTATGAATCTACTTGGTTGCATGAAGCTTCTGCTGGTACATTACGACCTGACCAAGTTCGTTACGATGTAAAAGATGTTATAAATTCTAGCAAAGTAAAATTTGTGCAAGCAACAGTTGATGCGATTGATGTAAATACCAAAAAAATTGCTACTAGTGCTGGTGAATTTACATATGACTACTTAGTAATTGGTTTAGGCTTTGAAGGTGAAACATTCGGAATTACTGGCTTAGACAAATATGCACTTTCTATTGCTAATGTGAATGCAGCTCGTCAAATTCGCGATCATATTGAATATCAATTTGCAACATGGTCAACAGAAGAAGTTCGTGATGATGCACGCTTAACAATCGTTGTAGGTGGAGCTGGATTCTCAGGTATTGAGTTTTTAGGTGAATTAGGAAATCGAATTCCTGAACTTTGCAAAGAATACGATGTGCCAAAAGAAAAAGTTCGCGTAGTTTGCGTCGAAGCTGCTCCAATGGTGCTTCCAGGTTTTGATCCAGCATTAGTAGAATATGCTGTAAGACAATTAGAGTCTAAAGGAATTGAATTCTCTATTGGTACACCAGTAGTGGAAGCGACTCCAGAAGGCGTTAATATTAAAAAAGGTGAAGACGAATTTGAATTTATCAAAGCTGGTACAGTTGTTTGGGCAGCTGGAGTTCGTGGAAATCGTCTAATCGAATCTTCAGGTATTGAAAACATGCGTGCTCGCGTTAAAGTAGAAAAAGATATGCGTGCTCCTGGGTTCCCAGATGTATTCATCGTTGGTGACTGCGCACTTATGATCAATGAAGAAGTTAACCGTCCGTATCCTCCAACTGCACAAATTGCAATGCAACAAGCAGTAACGATTGCAAAAAATATTGTCGCTCTTATTAAAGGGAATGAAACAGAAGAATTCGTTCCTGCTCTTAAAGGGACAGTATGCTCTCTAGGAGAACACGATGCAATTGGTGATGTAATGGGTAAAAAAATTACTGGAACAAAAGCATCTATCATGAAAAAAGTTATCGATAACCGTGCGCTTTACATGATCGGTGGAGTTCCACTGCTGTTGAAAAAAGGTAAATTCACTTTATAATTTATATTAATTACTTTAAGCTCTCACTGTATGAATAATTACAGTGAGAGTTTTTTTAAAGGGGTTATTTATATGGCTAGAGAAGATAGAGGAAGTATTTGGCTAGGAGTAGCAGGTCTTGTTGTAAACCATCGAGGAGAGTGGCTCGTTGTTAAAAAAAGATATGGTGGACTTCATGGAAGTTGGTCATTTCCAGCAGGATTTGTAAACAAAGATGAAACGATAGATGAGGCAGTTCTGAGAGAAGTGAAGGAAGAAACAGGTGTTGAGTGTAAAGTGGAAAAAATGATTGGCTTTAGAAGTGGAGTTATTCACAATAAAATCAGCGATAATATGGCTATTTTTTTACTTGCTCCAAAAGAAAAAGACCCAATCATACAAGCACAACTTTCTGAACTATACGAAGTACAGTGGATACATCCAGAATCATTAAGATTAGATGAAAATGCCTCTGTCTTGATTCAAGAACTGGCTCATAAGAAAATAGAAGAGGGTTTTCACACAATAGAAGGCATTAATCCAGGGGATGTATTCGGTTATAGTAGCTATAAACTCTTTTTTTAAAAGAATGTAAATGAAATAGAAATACTAGAAATCTAGTATTCACTATAATCTTATAATGGCTTGATGCTATTTATTTATTACTTTTACCGTACACAATAACCATGAATTAGCGGGCAAATGATCTGAGGTGGTGGAACCTGAAAGAAATGGGTAGTATCTATTATTATAGAAGCGCTGAGCGGACGAAATTGCATCTTCGTCCGCTTTTAAAAGAATAGGAAAGTATATAATCTCTCATTAACCAAACCTAATGCACCGTGTCTCTAAAAATTTCAAGAGGGCGACGGACAAACATCCTCCATAATGGTTTTCGTTAATAGTGTAGCCAATGTTTAGTCCAAAGCACTTGGAAATTGGTGAAAACCGGTTAAACTTAAAGGACGCTTGCACTTTTCTCAATAGTAGTAGAAAAAACACAAAAATATTTTTTGTGTTTTTTGTTTACAAAAAATAAATTATATGATATATTATCTGAATATTAAAAATACAATTGGAGGCGTTTAGAATGAGATCTAAAAAGGAAGTAAATCCAAATCATTGTCCATACTGTAAGGGAGAAGGTTATTTTCAACTAAGATTAGGGGGATCTGAAACTTGCAGTTGTTGCAATGGATCAGGCAAAAAAAGACGGTAACTTTATTTAGGTGCATATGCACACACAGTGCCTTTTAAGCCAAGGTGTAATTGATTATGACAAATAAGTGAAATTGAACAAGTACATTGAATACTAGCCTCCGTTAAGGTAAACTATTTAAAGATGCTACGGAGGTAATAGATTATGGACTTTATGATCGTACAAATGATACTTTCAGTTCTTATATTTTTTGTGATGTTTTTCGGAATCGCCTTCTTATTGAATATGCTTTTACGAATGACTTGGTTTATGGCAGTTCTTTATCCAATAGTAGTAATTCTCATTATTGATGAGGTACGCTTTTTTGATTACTTTACGAAAACAGGAACTGCGTTTTCTGCTTTAGGGCATAAAATTGTTTCTCTACATGCTGCGGATATCATCATATTATCTAGTGGATTAGTGGGAGCAATTGCAGCTGGCTTTGTGATGAAATATCTTCGTAAAAATGGATATCAAATGTTCTAAAAGAAAAAGGATAACTCCGCTAAAGAGTTATCCTTTTTCTGTTTATTTTTTTATAACTGTCTTTTATATAGATGTTACATCTTAGAAAAAAGATTTGTAAAAAACGAGAGCCCTCACTTGGTTAAGCGAGAGCAATATCATACACTCGAGAATTGGTAATGACAAGGAGTACTTTAAGGTCGCTTTCGTTTGTCTTATACCAAAGTGTTATATATGACAATTGAAATTGCAATACCTGTAAGTGCTCCCATTAAAACTTCAATTGGTTTATGACCTAGCAAGGTTTTTAACTCTTTCATCTTATCCTCATTTTTCTTTTGTGCCCATCCCTTTGTTTGCTCAACAAATGTTTGAAAATCTGCCCGCATTTGATTGATGATTATGGCATGTTGTCCTGCTTGAAAACGGACACCAGTAGCATCAAACATGACGATTACAGCAAAAACGGTAGCCACTGCGAAAAGTGGAGAATCTAAGCCTGATTCAAATGCAATTGCAGTACAAAGCGAAGTAACAGCAGCTGAGTGAGAACTAGGCATTCCACCGGTGGAAGTGAATAATTTCCAATCTAGTTTCTTTGTCATTAAAAAATGAATCGGAATTTTCACAAACTGGGCAAAGAAAATAGAAAAAAGTGCCGCCAATAATGGAGTATTTTGGAGGATTGCCAAAGTAGACACCGCCTTTCATCTTAAATATTCAGTAAGACTAGTATAACACATTCAAACTATTCGAAAAATGTATCTTCTTCCTATATAATTAATATGTATCCGAATTACTAGGAGGAAAAATAATGATTATTAGTACAAATGCTGTTTTATTCGAGGAAATTCAATCCGAAACATTGGTGGTCGCTGTTTCCAAACATGTAGAAAATACAAGCAATTGGAGCGATTTCTTAGAAAGTTTTGGCGCACATATTATGGATTGGTTGAAGAGCGGGGATATTTCTTCTGATCTTAAAAAGATTGTAAAAGTACCTGTTGCAAATAAAGATGGTGTTAAGAGAATTCTTTTTGTTGGAATTGGAGATCGTAAACAATTAACACAAGAGAATATCCGCGAAATTTTTGGTCTGGTTGGAAAAGAACTTTTAACAAGCAAGCCAGAATCATTAGCAATTTGGGTTCCTTCCTTCACAACAGAAACTATCTTGGATGCTGATGTAGCTTATTTGGCAGCTGAAGGGCTTGGTATGGGTTCTTTCACTTATGAAGGTTACAAAACAACTTCTAATGTTCCCGATTATTATTTATCAGCTATTGAACTATTAACAAATGAAGATGAGGAAGAAGTTGTTTCTTATTTTGAAGTAGGAACTATTTATGCTGATGCTGTAAATGAAGCTAGAATATTAGTGAATACTCCTGGAAACGTACTTACCTCTACGCAATTAGGGGAATACGCAAGAGAACTTGGTAATACATATGAGTTCGAAACAGAAATTTTAGGTAAAAAAGAAATTGAAGAACTTGGCATGGGGGCTCTTCTCGCTGTTAACCAAGGATCTGTTGAAGAACCACGATTAATCGTATTAAAGTATCAAGCAACCGAAAAGTGGGAAGATGTAGTTGCTTTAGTAGGGAAAGGCATCACATTTGATACCGGTGGCTATTCTATTAAAACGAAGACAGGTATTGTTGGGATGAAAGGGGACATGGGTGGCGCAGCAGCTGTACTAGGTGCAATGCAAATTATTGGAGAGCTTCGTCCAAACAAAAACGTACTCGCAGTTATTGCATCTACTGATAACATGATATCTGGAAATGCTTTTAAACCAGATGATGTCATTACATCTATGAGCGGTAAAACAATTGAGATTTTAAATACTGATGCAGAAGGTCGTTTAGTTTTAGCCGACGCAGTAACATATGCAAAACAACAAGGTGCCGACTATATAGTGGATGTTGCGACATTAACTGGAGGAGTCATAACTGCACTTGGATACGATAAAACTGGCGCATTAACAAATGATGAAGCGTTTTTTGAAACGTTTATGGAATCTTCCATCGAAACGGGTGAATTTACATGGAGATTACCTTTAACTGAAAATGATAAAAAACGTATTCGTAAAAGTGATGTTGCGGATCTTAATAATTCACCAGGCGGAGATGGCCATATGATTTTTGGTGGTGGATTTGTTGGAGAATTTGTAGAGAATACACCATGGATTCATTTAGACATCGCTGGAACATCTGATACAAAGTCTGCTCATGATTTCGGTCCTAAAGGCGGAACAGGTGTAATGGTTCGAACGCTTGCAACGCTGATTGAACGAATGGCAGAAGAAGAGTAGGGCAAACGCACAGGCTCACTTTCCCAAGTGGAATACACTGAGAGGAAAGGAGGAGAAGTATGGTTAGATTTCGGGGTGGTTTTAGAGGTCCCGGTTTTGGAGGTCGTGGTTTTGGAGGTGGAGGTTTTAGAGGTCGCGGTTTTGGATTTGGGGGTCCTGGTTTCGGTTTCGGCGGCTTCGGAAGTCCATTTGTAGGGGGCTTAGTTGGAGGTCTTGTAGGTTCTTCATTAGTAGGGGGATTTGGAGGATACGGAGGATACGGATACGGAGGATATCCAGTTTACCAACCTTATCCTGTTTATCAACCTTATCCATACCAATACCCAACTTATTATAATGGTGGTTATTACTAAAAAACAAAAGCTTTTGCAACCGCAGTATTTGCGGATTGCAAAAGCTTTATTATTTTTCAAGTTCTCTTTTTTTCTTTACAACTTCTGCAAGATCATCTCGTACAGATTTATCCCACATTTTCACTCCAGAAATATAAGCAGCCCTACCCATCATATGGCCTCCAACTGGTCCAGTGACAAAAAGAAAGACAATTCCAAGTAAAATACGAGAGTTAAAGCTTCCTTCATTCAACCAAAAGTGAAAAAAAACTCCGAGTAAAATACTCATGACACCAAGTGTCGCACTTTTTGATGCCGCATGTGCTCGTGAATACGCATCCGGAAGACGTATTAACCCAATTGCAGTTACTAAGATAAAGATTGTTCCAAAAGAAATCGTAGCAATGATAAGAATATTAGCTATTACGGTCACGTTGAATAATTACTCCCTTCTCCGTGAATTTAGAAAAAGCAACAGTTCCAATGAAGGAAAGAATCGCTAAGAGCAAAATAACATCTAAGAAATATCCTGTATCAAAAAGGATGGATATGAGCCCGATCAACGAGATTATCCCAACCCCAATAGCATCTAGGGCAATTACACGGTCAGGAGTTGTAGGTCCTTTCACAAGGCGATATAAAAAACCTAAAAGTGAAATGCCAATAAGTACGACGATTACCCAAAGAAAAGTAGTCATGATTTGCTCACCTCCAATATTGCCTTTTCGAACGTGTTTTTAATGGAATTAATGGCATCATCTACGTTATCAAAATCAATCGAATGAATATAAAGAGTTTTATTATCATCCGAAATATCAATGACAATTGTGCCTGGTGTTAGTGTGATAAGGCTGGACAATAGTGTAATTTCCCAGTCTTTTTCAAGGACAGTAGGCATTGCAAATATAGCTGGACGAATTGGCATTTTCGGTTTAATGATTAACAGCAAAACGGCGATATTTGATAATGTTAGCTCTTTTAAAAATAAAATAACGAGCTTAATAACTGCCCAAATTCTATCCAAATAAAATCTGGAAGAAAAAGATTTTCGTAGCATCCACAGCATTAATAATCCAAGTAAATAGCCTACGATAAACGTTGTTGGTTTAAATGATACGGATAAAAACATCCAAGTTAGAGCGATTACTACATTTAATAATATTTGAAAAGCCATTATTTCACCCCTTTAAATACTGCATCCGTATATACGGCAGGGTCTAGTAATACGGTAGTTGCGTCCTTCATAAATGGAACTACAAATTCTGAACCAACCCCATATAAAACTGTGATAACAACTAAACAAATTGTCGGAGCTAATAAATGACGATACGTTTTTGGGCTAATCTCCTGTACAACTTTCTCTTCACCCCAGAATGCATAGATGAAAATACGAATGACGGAAAGTAAAACGACTAAGCTAGAAGCAAGAATGAAAATACTTTGCCAAATATGACCGTCTTCAATCCCCCCTTGGACAATTAAAAGTTTGCCTAAAAATCCACTTAAAGGAGGAATCCCAGCAAGTCCAAACGCTGCAACTAAATAACTCCATGCTAATGTTGGGTAACGTTTCATAAGTCCACCCATTTTACGCAAATCGGATGTGCCGGTAATTTTGATCACTATACCAATTAATAAAAATAATGCACCTTTTATTAAAATATCATGGATTAAATAAAACATAGAACCAAGCATCCCATTTTCATTCATAATAGATGCTCCAAATAATATGACACCAACCGCTATAACAATATTATAAATAATAATTTGCTTTACATCGAAGTAAGCAAGTGCGCCTATACATCCTGCAATGATTGTGATGATAGAAATAATCATGAGAAGTTCATGAGTAAATCCAATATCAGTTGTGAAGAACAATGTATACGTCCGTATAATCGCATAAACTCCTACTTTAGTTAATAACGCCCCAAATAGAGTGAGTATTGGCATTGGTGGGGCTGCATATGACCCTGGTAACCAAAAGAACAGAGGGAAGATAGCGCCTTTAATACCAAATACGATGAGGAACAGTACAGCTATTACGGTGATAATACCTGCTTGACCAATTTCCGCAAGTTTGATAGAAATATCAGCCATATTCAATGTACCCACAACGGAATATAAGTACCCTACCGTAATAACAAAAAGGGAAGAGGACACGATATTCACAAGTATGTACTTAATAGATTCTCTTAATTGCCCTTTTTCTCCCCCTAAAACGATGAGTACATAAGAAGACATTAACAGTACCTCAAAGAAGACGAACATATTAAAAATATCACCTGTAGTAAAAGCACCGTTTACGCCAGTTAACATGAACATAATTGCAGGGTAGTAAAATGCCTTCTCCCGGTCCTCTCCAATAGAAGTAAAACTGTACCAGACAACGAATAGTGCAATGATAAGGGAAGATGTTACTAATAATACAGAGAGCATATCCGAAACCATCGTGATTCCAAATGGAGGAGCCCAGCTACCTAGTGTAAGTGTTTGAACGCCATCTGATTTTACTTTTATTAAGAGCGCTATTGTTGATGTTAGTGCCAATAAGAGTCCAATCATCACAGTTATTCGCTGAGCTTTCACTTTTTTCGGGAAAAACAATAAAATAGCTGCAAAAAGGAACGGGATGAGGACTGGAAATAATAATAAATTAATCATTGTCTTCTGTTCCTTTCATTAATTCCATATTGTCTGTACCAAGTTCCTTGTATGTACGATAGGCAAGCACTAAAGAAAAGGCAGTAACGCCAAAACTGATTACGATCGCCGTTAATATTAAAGCTTGTGGAATTGGATCGACATAGTCGGTAACTCCGTCTGTTAATACGGGAGCAGCTTTTCCATTTAAACCGCCCATTGTTATAAGCAAGAGATGTGTTCCGTGACTTAACAAGCCAGTGCCGATAATAATGCGAAGCAAGCTTCTGGAAAGGATTAAATAAACGGCAGCCATGAAAAGAAAGCCGATTAAAATGGACATTAATATTTCCATTATTCATCTCCTCCGATCATTTGAATAATGGTCATTGTGACTCCGACAACAACTAAGTAAACACCCGTATCAAAAAACATTGCCGTATGAATCGACGTTACCCCAAGAAGCGGTAAGTTGAAATCGCTATATACATGCGTAAAGAAAGGAACATTAAAGAAAATAGAACCAGCTGCCGTTGCGAGGGAGGTTAACAATCCAATTGCGGTCACGACTGTGTAGTTCACTGGCAGCATTTCTTTCACCGTTTTTAAGTCAAATGCAAGTAGTAATAAAATGATGGCACTTGACATTAATAATCCCCCAACAAATCCTCCGCCTGGTGCATAGTGCCCTGCAAAAAAGATATGAATGGAGAATAGAAAAATAATGAAAAAAACTACTTTGGTAGTCGTTTGAATAATTAAATCATTTGTTTTCAACTTTTCTATCTCCTTTCTTTTTTGCAAGCCTCAGAGTAATCATTCCAATAATTCCAAGTGATGCAATCGTCAATACACTTATTTCGAACAATGTATCAAATCCACGATAATCTACTAAAATGACGTTGACGATATTTTTACCACCAGCCTCTGTATAAACAGTATCTTTATAATACTGAGAGATGGAAGGAATAAGTTTTTGAGAGTGCGATGAAATAGCGATTAATGTAACCATCACACCTACTCCAAGAGCGATAAGAAAGTTACCTAAACGGAAACCACGATCTTCTATTCCTTTTTCATGTGTATTCATTTTCGGTAAATGATAAAATGCACCTAAAAATAAAGCGACAGAAACTGTTTCTATTACTAATTGTGTTAAAGCTAGATCAGGGGCTTTAAATAGTATATAGAACAAGGCAACTGTGTAGCCTACTGCTCCAAGTGCGATTATCGCAGTTAATCTTGACTTAGTAACCAAAATAGTTACAGTACTAACGATTAAAATGATGGAAATTAGTATTTCAAAGAAACGAATAGGTGCTAGGTTGTCCAAACTAATAGTGAATGCATCTTTTAGCCACATCGTTCCACCAAGCAATACAATGATTGCAGTGAACATGTATACAAAGTAGGAGCGAATAGAGCCTGTCATATAAATAGATGAGAAACGATTAGCTCCTCCTTCTGTAAGTCGGGTCAATCCCTCATACATATTATTTAACGTAAATTTAGATGGAAGCTTTTCATAAACTGGAGACCATTTTGGAATCGTTTTAAATAATATAAAACCAACTAAAAATATTCCAAGCGTCATATATAATGCAGTGGAGTGAAACCCGTGCCAAGCTTTAATCGTAAATCCAACATCTGCTGGAACTTGGTAAGCTAAAGGTTGAATGGCTGCTACTGCCGGTTTAATAAATGTACGTCCAACAAAATTTGGGACAAAGAATATAACTACGACAAGTGTAGCTAATATTCCAGGAGATATAAGCATTCCTATTGGTGCTTCGTGGGCAGCTTTTGGTAACTGCTCCGGTTTATGTTTTCCACGGAATGTATGGAGAACAAAATACAAGCTATAAACAAATGTAAATACGCTTGCAATCCACGCAACTATAGGGAACAAAATACCCCAAGATTCCATTGCGGAAAGATCAAAATGTTGTAAATTGAGAACAGCATCTAAAAACATTTCTTTACTCAAAAATCCGTTAAACGGTGGAACTCCTGCCATTGACAAGCTTCCGATTAATGCAATCGTAAAGCTGATAGGCATTAAACTCATAAGACCGCCAAGTTTTCGGATATCTCTTGTACCGGTTTCATGATCCACTATCCCCGCAATCATGAACAAACTCCCTTTAAAAGTTGCATGATTGATAAGATGAAAAATTGCTGCAAACGTTGCAAATGTAAATGTAGTTACTAAATCACCAGTAACATGATAAGCAACTGAGCCAATTCCTAGTAGGGACATGATTAAACCAAGCTGACTAACTGTAGAAAAAGCAAGTATCGCTTTTAAATCTGTTTGTTTGATTGCAAAGAAAGAACCCCAAAATAGTGTGAGAATACCAACTCCAGTTACAAGCCAAACCCAAACTTCAGAAAATGCGAAAATAGGAGTAAAACGTGCGACTAAATACAATCCTGCTTTGACCATTGTTGCGGAGTGTAAATATGCGCTAACGGGAGTAGGAGCTTCCATGGCATCAGGCAACCAAATGTAAAATGGGAACTGTGCAGATTTTGTAAAAGCTCCAAGTAACACTAGTACAAGTGCCAATACAAAAAGATCTCGTCCAGCAAGGGTTGGCGCTTGTGCAATCAGTTCACGAATAGAAAAAGTGTCTCCAATGATTCCAAGAATTAAAAAACCTCCCAGCATCATAAGGCCACCAAATACCGTGATCATCATTGATTTTAAGGCCCCAAAACGAGAGCGATCTCTCGTATACCAATAGCCAATTAGAAGAAAAGAGGATATGGACGTTAATTCCCAAAAGAAGTACAAGCTGATTAAATTGTCCGATTGAACGACTCCTAGCATTGCACTCATAAAAATTAATAAGTATACGTAGAAGTTACCAAGCTTTTCTTTTTTCTTATCCAAATAAAAAATCGAGTAAAGCACAACTAATGCTCCAATACCCGTAATTAGTAAGGAAAAGAGTAAACTCAATCCGTCTATGTATGAAACAAATGAGATTCCAAGGGATGGAATCCAAGGAAGGACGTCCATATGAGTGGTTCCACCCATAATAGAAGGTATGTACGTCGCATAAAAACAAACGAGGATTACAGGAACGATTAAGACAAACCATCCTGTATGAATGCTTGAAATTTTCTTAAATAGAAAAGGAATCACCAGTGCAACAACAATAGGCATGAATATTGCGAAAACTAAGGGCAATTGAATCCTCCTTTCAAAAGTATGTATTTAAATGCATCTCTAAAATTATAACGTAAAAATGGAGTAATTGCATGGCGAAAGGTTGAACGCTACTTGCAGAATGCCCCTTTTCTCCGATATGATAAAGAAAAGCTTTCTTAACTATTAAATAAGAAAGAATAGAGTTAGAGGAGCGGCTATGAAAAACCCATATGTGTTTGGATTTTTACCCTTAATTACCATATTATTATTCAGTTTATCTATTTCTATTTTGACAATGAATAAAGCATTAGATCTCTTCAAAGTTATTGGTGTATATAGCGGAATGAGAGAATTTCTTTCAGAACTAGAGTTAAAATTATTCTTACTCATTATTTTTGCACTCATTTATTTTATGCTTTTTTCTGCATTAAAACTAATTGCTGAAACAATTCATGAGCTGGGAATGTTATTCTTCTCGAAAGATTTAGAGGGAAAAACCATTTCCCAAGCACGAGGCGGTTATGTCATTTTTTTCGTAGGATCGGTTATTTCGGCTATTGGATTTCAATCCCTTCCAATATTGCTTCTAGTCTTTCTATCGACAGCTTTCATCTATTTCGTTTATGTCGTCTTTAAGTTGAGCAGTTCGATGAGTATGCTAGGGACAGTTGGTTTAATCATGTTCGAGATACTAGTTTGGAGCCTTTTTTTAGCATTAGTAATCTATGTAATTATTAAACTATATAATGGGGTCATGGCAAGCTTACCATTTCTGTAACAAGACATAGACGGATAAGCGACTTATTAACCGCTAGGATTTCCGCTTTCCGTGGGGGAGCGATGAGCCAGCACCGTCGCATTAGCGCCGCTTGTGATGGCTCATCTATCTCCGAGGAACGAAGGCTAAGAGCGCCACATCGTGTGGCAACGCCTTCGTGACCAACATCCTGTTGGCCTCTGTCTGGAGTCGCCACCTGCCGCTCCAATATTAAGAAGTTTGCTAACTAATCAGTGCGATTATCCTACAATATTAAGGCATATGCTCAACTTTGAAATAGTGCACTATTAATAGGCGCATCTCATGTCAAGTAAAGGATTTATCAAGAGATGTTTGTCGCGCTCGGAATAGGTTTTGTCGCTTTCAAAGGGTAGTATATCGCGTTCATCACCTGTTTTGTCTCATTCATTCATTCATTTATTGGATTTTTTTAGAAAATGAGGATACTTAGTGCCGGAGCGCGCCTGGCCGCATGAGCCGAAGGATGAGACCCACTCGGGCATAGCACGAGTTGGCTCATGTAAGGTGCTTCAAGCGCAGAGGCATACTGCGCACTATTTCTAAAATATAATTTGTTGGTTAACTTTAGTTAGTTCACATATGTTATTAGGAATAATTAGCTAATCATTAGACGTATCTTTTTAATTGACTAACGATATTATTCAGTTCATGCTCTTTTCCAATAAAGTCCAGCAAAGCATGAATAAGAATGGACTTAGGTGCCTCTTTTTTAAGTTCCTCCTGAAGCAAAGCTATCGCATCGCTTAGCTCCACTTTTCGGAAATTTGTTATAGGAAGCTCTTTAACGGTGGATAATAAGTTTCCAAGCAAACTTGTTCGATATTCTTCGACTGGAATTGATTTTTCTGCTATCTCATATTTCATATAGTTGTCCATTAAAGAATTTTGCAAGATCGGCTTTGTTTTCTTCTGTACGATACATTCGGCTAGTTCTTCGATTCGATCAGCGATATAAACCGCAATATTTCTGCTATTCAGCGGTTTGTTTTCGTATAGTACAAGGAAAATAAATTCCCTTGCGATCCCGTTATACATGACAACTAAATCCCAAATATTAGGGTGCACTATTTCTCCCAAAAATCGAGTCAAGCTCTCCTTACTATATTTTAGGTGATTTGCTCTTAAACGAAGAAAGTACGGGGCAAAATGTCCTTTTGAGGTGTTCATTTTTTTAATATCATGCATAATAAATTTATTATTTAGGAAAAATTCGAAATGACATTCGGTTTCGAGAATAAATACCTCCCGCGAGTTTAGAGTTGCATCAGCTCGAATGTTTTCGATTTTGGTGTACATAGCCATCTGTTGCGAATCGTGAAAAGCTATATATAAATCTTCTTTAGATTGGAAAAATTTATATAAGGACCCTTTGGCAATTCCACAGTCATCCGCAATTTCTTGAATGGAAGTAGCTGCAAAGCCATTCTCTGAAAAATGTCGTGTAGCAGATTCTATAATATTTTGTCTGATAATGCTCAAGGTTTTTCTCCTTTTAAAAAATATTTGACATTGAAGTGAAAAAAAGTAGAATATAAAAGTAACGTTTGACTCTGTAGTTTTATAAAAAAACTATAGGTCAATAGTAAAACGTTCATCACATCTGGTCAAGGAAAGGAATTAACTTATGTCAACACAAAATACTGCTTCGGAAGCACCACAGCCGGAGTTTTCAGTAAAGGCACTTATTCTGCCTCTTATGGCCGTAATTATAGGGATGATTATGGTTATTCTGGATAGCACGGTCGTTAATGTCGCAATTCCCAATCTGCAGGCATACTTCGATACTTCGCTTAAAACGATCCAATGGACAATAACTGGTTATACGCTATCCCTTGCGGCAGTTATTCCGCTTGCTGGCTGGTTAACTGATAAGTTCGGGGCAAAGCAAGTTTTTCTAACGACAATTGCTTTATTCACAGTTGGCTCGGTTCTTTGTTCTCTCGCTCAGACATCGGAACAGCTCGTTCTTTTCCGTGTTATTCAAGGACTTGGCGGCGGAATGGTTTCACCTATAGGAATGGCTATGATCTTTAAACTTTCTCCTCCTGATAAGAGGGGATCTGTAATGGCTATGCTTGGAGTTCCTATGCTTCTTGCACCTGCAACGGGCCCAATTTTGTCAGGCTGGCTTATTGGTATTGCATCATGGCACTGGATATTCCTTATTAACCTGCCAATCGGAATTGCAGCATTATTAGTTGGTTTGAAGTATTTGCCAACTATTGAGCGACATAAAACCCCAGCTCTTGATGTTTGGGGGATGATATTGGCACCGATTGCCTTCTCCATGCTTGCGTTCGGTATGAGTGAAGGTGGTTCGGATTGGACTTCTACAAGAACATTAACCGGATTAATCGTTGGTGGTGTCGCACTTGCTTTGTTTATTTTCGTGGAACTTCGTCAGAAACAACCACTTCTTGAGCTTCGTGCATTTGGTTCAACTGATTTCACAAGAGGTGTAATCTTAACTTGGATTTCTCAAGTTGCGCTAATGGGCTCCATTCTGATGGTTCCTTTGTTCTTGCAAAATCTGCTAGGTTATACACCATTGGAAAGCGGATTAACAACTCTTCCGATGGCACTTGCTTCTGTTGTATTTATGCCAATTGGAGGGAAGCTATTTGATAAAGTAGGGGCTCGTCCGTTAGCTTTTGTTGGATTAATTATTATAACAACTGCTTTATTCTTATTATCTAAAATCGACCTTGACAGCACTAGGACTACATTGATGCTGCCGCTAGCTATGATGGGATCCGGTATGGGATTATCGATGATGGCACTTAATACACATGTATTAAATTCCGCTCCTCGTAAACTTGTTAGTCGGATAACACCGCTTACAACAGCTACTCAGCAAGTCGTGATGTCTTTCGCAATTGCTGGATTAACAGGTTTCTTAACTTCTAGAACAACTCACCATATGGTTGAAGCAGGAGCTAACGCTAACTTGGCCCAAAGTTCCGCATCTGCGTTCGGCGATATTTTCTTTCTTACCTCTTGTATAGCTGCATTTGGTATACTCATGAGTCTAACCCTGCGCAAACCGCGTTTGAAGGACGATCAGGAAGAGGATAATGATGAAGAGAAACCGGATGCAACTATGATGATGGGGCACTAAAATGTATGCTTCCCATAAAGGTATGTGTAGCTAAATTTTACCTGCCTACTTTTTAGCAAGTAGTGATTATATCTAAAATAAAAGAAGCTACGGATTCGTAGCTTCTTTTATTCGTTCGTCATAATTTCATTGAAGATTGCATGATGAATCTTTTTCGATTCAATTGGCTTCATATTCTGAGGCATATCATAACCTATCCATACAGCAGATGTATACCTACCTGAAAGTCCCGCGATCCAGTAGTCATGAAAATCATTTGTAGTTCCAGTTTTGGCACCTACATAAGGAGAGGAAATAGTTATCCCTTTGCCTGTCCCATTTTGTACAACATCAGCAAGTAATCCTCTCATTGTTTGGACCGTTTTAGGAGACCAAACTTCTGTTTTTTCTTCATTCCATTCATATAAAACTTTCCCACTTGTATCGGTTACTTTGCGAATTGCATGAGCAGGTTTATACATGCCGTTTATAAAACTAGTGTAGCCATCCGCCATTTCTAATACAGTAACGCCATTTGTTAATCCACCTAATGCAGCAGCATACGAATGGTCTTCTTTTGTTATATGGTCAAATTGAAACTGACTTAGTTTAGCAAAAGCATTGTCAATTCCTACAGTTTCTAACAATCGAACAGCTGGGGTGTTATGGCTTAAACGGAATGCTTGCTTAATGGTTACATATCCATATACTGCTCCACCATAGTTTTTTGGACAATAATTACCTATACATAGTTTTCCACCATTAATCGTATTGTTTGGAGTAAGTGTTGTTGTTTCAAACACGGGTGCATAAACCAGTAATGGTTTAAGTGCTGATCCTGGTTGTCGAACTGCTTGATAAGCACGATGGAAATCGAACTTTTTATAATCTTTTCCACCAAATAGGCTAATAATTTCGCGCGTATCATTGTTAATGACAACCGATGCAGCTTGCAAGTCAGGTGTTTTAGATAGTAATTGGTTTATATACTTTTCATCGTTTTGTTGTTTAACTGGGTTCAGAGCCGTGTGAATTGTAACTCCTTGTGCAATAATTTCGTTTACTTTCGATTGCAGTTCATTTTCAAAAATAAGTTTTTGCTGCTCATTTTGGGCTGTGCTCATTTTTTCAGTGTAGTCTTCATTATTGGAGATAAGATTTTTTAATTCTTCTAACACATACGTGCTATAAGCAGGGAACAATTGTTTTTTTGATTTTGTATGTAGAACAATGGGCTCGGCTTTTAATGCTTCTCCATGCTTTTTAGGTATTTTTTCATTCTTCACTAATACATCTATGAGCAATTCTTGCCGTTTTTTTGTAGCTTCAAAATGTTCTAGAGGATTATAAATTGTTGGGTTGTTTGGAATTGCACTCACAAAGGCAAGCTCTGCTTCAGATAACTTGTTTAATGGTTTGCCAAAATAATACGTTGCAGCTGCACCGATTCCGTATACTTGGTTACTAAAATATATTTCATTTAAATAGTTTGTTAATATTTCTTCTTTTGTAGCTTGCTTTTCCAATTCATAAGCATAGACAAGTTCGATTACTTTTCTTTCATATGTCTTTTCGGTCGATAAATATCGAAGCCTTACTAATTGTTGGGTAATCGTACTCGCTCCTTGATCTTTTGCGTTGGCGGTAGCATTGGCAAATAAGGCGCGAAAAATCGCACTAAAATTAAATCCAACATGGTTGTAAAATTCAACATCCTCACTTTGAATGAACAACTCTTGTACAAACAAAGGGATGGACTGAAGTGGAAGTGGATTTCTCCATTCCACATAATCCTCCGAAAAAATATGGTCATTTTCATCTAATAAAATAACAGGAGAAGATAAAGTAGGACTAGAGAGTTGAATGGACTGAGCTAAATCATCTTGAAAGGAAGATGCCGACAACAATTCAGAATGGATGAAGGAGTACAATATCCATATCATCGGTAAGCATATAATGACGAGTAAAAACCCTATTACTTGGCGCATTTTTTTGACTCCAATTCCTTATGAACTAGTTGTTTTTTCGTGCAGTTCTTCTTCTTCTAATAATACCTCTTCAAAATCTTGGGTGGGTTTTTTTCTTGCAAAATAAATGATAAAAAATGCAATTAGAAATAAAGCGCCAGTTACATAGAAAACGGAAGAAATTCCGATATATCCACTGATGAATCCACCGAACATAGGTCCAATAATATTTCCTAAAAACCGAAAACTTGTATTATAGCCCATTAATTCACCTTGTACTTCGATAGGTGCTTCTCTTCTAATAAGTGCAGTTGTAATAGGAATTAGTCCACCCGAAGCAATACCAAATAGAAGTCGGAGACCAATTAGTTGCCATAAATCAGTTACAAAAGCCATTGGAACAATGAAAACGAAAGCAATTATAAGAAGTGCAGATAACACTTTTTCGTATCCAATTGAATCGCCTAGTTTTCCCCAAACTCTTGCAAATAATAAGCTTCCTACTCCTGTTGCACTAAAAGTTATTCCCGCGAGGAAAGCGACTTCATTGGAATTTGTTAAATGAGAAACGTACAAAGATAAGAGTGGTTGAATACTAAATAAACCGATTTGTATAAGGGTAGTGATCATTAACACATTTAATATTAAACGGTGATGAAAAATACCCGAAATAACCGTTCTTCGTGAGTATTCGTGATCCCCTTTTTTCTTCTCTCTTCTCAATTCTTTCACACCGAAAATAACAAGTATTGCTGCTGCTGTTACAGCACTTGATGTAATGATAAACGTATATTGAAATCCAAACGTATCTGCTAAGAAACCACCAATTACTGGACCAAATAAAGTTCCAGAGACACTACCCATTTGAAGAGTTCCCATTGTTTTTCCGGCAATATTTTTAGGAGTTTGTGAACTAATAAATGCGAGTGAAGTAGGGATAAATCCAGTAACAATACCCATAAATAAGCGAAGCACAAAAAAAGCTTCCACGGAGTGAACGAATCCCATTAAAAGTACGCTGATGGCTATGCCGAAACCATTTATAATGAGAATAGGCTTGTACCCATATTTGTCCGCCACTCTTCCCCATATAGGAGACATAATGAATGCCGAAACAAAAGTAGCCCCAAATATTAAACCTGCCCATTTTTGGGTATATGCATCCGAAAAGTCACCCATTGTTTTAATATATAAAGATAAAAACGGCATAATCATCGTCATCGTTCCAGATACTAAAAAGTTGGAAAAAAACATAATCGTAAAATTTCTTTTCTGTACGCTCATCGAAATCCCTTCTTTCTATTTGATGCGTACTTTCTAGTTCTCCTTATTATAGGACATTTCGTGAAGCTAAGAAAGTTAGATACTTTTTCACTGAAAAACACTTTTCATTATGTTAAACTAATTTGGGGTGAATGATTCATGAAGAAAATTATTTTTGTATTTTTAATAATTGCTGTATTGAGCTTAAGTGCGTGCGGGAAAAAAACTACTGAAATGCAAAAAGATGCTCCGGCAACAGAGAGTGAAACAGAAACAAGTGTAGAAAAGACAAAAGACAAAAAAAACGCACAAGAAGGAGAGAAAGCAATGTATCCACAACTTTCAACAGAAGTTGCTTCCAACGAAGCATTAGTTATTATGAACACATCAAAGGGAGCAATAAAAATTAAGTTATTTCCTGAACTTGCACCTAAAACAGTTGAAAACTTTTTAACACATGCAGAAAACGGTTATTACAACGGTATTATTTTCCATCGCGTAATTGAGGATTTCATGATTCAAGGTGGAGATCCAACAGGAACTGGAATGGGTGGAGAAAGTATTTACGGCAATGAATTTGAAGATGAATTTTCTATGAACCTTTTTAATTTTAGAGGGGCTCTTTCAATGGCTAATGCTGGTCCCAATACAAACGGAAGTCAATTTTTTATCGTCCAAGCATCGGAGGCACCTGCTACTGTAGAACAATTGAAATCAAAAGGTTGGCCGGATGAGATTGCGGAAGCATATGAAAAAATTGGTGGAACTCCACAATTGGATCAGAAGCACACTGTATTTGGACAAGTTATTGATGGAATGGATGTTGTCGACCAAATCGCAGCAGCGGAAAAAGATGCACATGACAAACCATTAGAAGATATTAAGATTGATTCGATAGAAATCGTGCAAAAATAAGTAGGGAAGTGTTGGGATGTTCCATTTTTTACAGCTAGGCTTTTTATATCTGTACTTTCCAGAAGATAAAACAGAATATATTCCTGTAGTGATTGAATTGCTAGCACTCATAGGAGTTTGCGTCCTATTATTTAGATGGTTAATAAAAAAGTCTAATAAAGATGCAGAGAAAGCTAGAGAAATAGAAACAAAAGTAATGCAAGCGAAAAAAGAACAATTGGAAAAGGATTCAACTCAAAGCTGAGTTGAATCCTTTTATTATGAGGCTTTACTTATGTTAAAGCTTTTATAAATCTCGCGACTCCTTCTTCTATTGTCAATCTTGGACATGCAACGTTCATACGTAAAAAGCCATTTCCAGCTTCCCCGTATTTTGTTCCAGGTTCTAGTGCCAGCTTCCCTTTTGATAAAAGAAGATCCATCATTTCTTTTTCAGATAAACCGGTGTCACGATAGTCAATCCATAATAAATACGTAGCATCCGGTTTGTTCACTTTTATTCCATCTATTTTAGACGTTAATTGATCCACCACAAAATCCATATTAGAAGATACAATTTCTAAAAGTTCTTCCAGCCAAGCTTCCCCATGTTCATAAGCTGCTTGGAAAGCAGTCAATGAGAAAATACTCAATTCCATTTGTCCACGTGCCAAAGCTTGTTCCTCTAGTACTTTTCTTTTCTGTTCATCTGGAACAATAATTGTTGCTGCTTGAATACCTGCTAAGTTAAACGTTTTGGTAGGAGCAAAGAACGAAATAACATTATTAGGATTTTCCGCTACCGATAATATTGGAATATGCTTGTTTGGTTTAAAAATTAAATCTGAGTGAATTTCATCCGATAAAACTAAAACATTATTACTTTGGCATAATGTTGCTATTTTAGTTAAGTCTTCCTTACTCCACACTTTTCCGCCGGGGTTATGTGGGCTACAGAGGATAAATGCTTTTACTCCTGATTTTAATTTTGCTTCAAATGCATCAAAATCAATTTCTAATGAGCCATCTTTTTCGACAAGTCGGCAAGTTTCTACAACTCTCCCAAGTTTTTCAGGGATACTAGTAAATGGGGGATACACGGGTGTATGTATAAGGATTTTGTCTCCTACTTCTGTAAAAGCTTCAACAACCGCTGCTATGGAAGGAATCACACCTTGTTGAAACAAAATCCATTTATTTTCTATTTTTAATTGATGCTTTTTTAGTAACCAGTTAGTAAGCGCTGCTTTTGTTTCTTCGGGTGCCAAAGAATATCCGAAAACAGGGTGCTCTAATCGTTGGTGCAATGCATCGATAATGGGAGAGGGTATTGCAAAATCCATGTCTGCAATCCACATCGGAAGTACTTGGGAAGCATCTGGGATTGAATAAATTTCTTCCACTGAATCCCATTTTACCGAATGGGTATTACGTCTTTGGTAAACAGTTGTAAAATCAGACAAATTAATTACCTCTTTCAATTTAAGATTATTATGTTATTATAACTCTAACGAATAAAAACAGTAAGGTGAAAATTTATGGACTCAATTGAAATGAATCGAAAAGCTGTTTGGACATTACAGGAATGGGACCCATTTGAAATAGGTATCGATAGTTATGATGCAGAAGCGGCAGATGTCGTTGCAGATTTACAAATGATTGATCACCCTTCTGACCTAGCCAAACGAATTCAAACTATTTATGAACATTCATTTGAACAGTGGATTCCACTCGAAAAGTGTGTGGAAATTTCGTACAAATTAATCGCTTTGAAGTATGAGATGAAATCCATCATCTAAAAAGAAAAAGCTTTCGGTGTAAAAACCGAAAGCTTTTATGCGTTTTGTAGGCCGTCTAATAGATTAGAAGCTGGTACTTCTAATGCATTGGACAATTTAAGTAGTGTTTGTACGGAAGGGGTTTCATTGCCAGCTTCGTAAGCCTCAAGCTTTCCAGTACCGATTCTTGTTTTTAGTGCAAGTGTTTCTAAAGAAATATTGCGTTCTTCTCTTAATTGACGTAATTGTAAGTGTAGTTCTCTTTTCATTATTACATCCATCCTTTCAACGAAGTCTTAATGTATTAATATATTATAGCACAAAATTTTTAGAACATCATTTATTGAAGAAACGAGTAGAAATTTTTAGAAAAATACTTTAATTATTCCTTGGACAAATACGATAATAATTGCGACTGGAGCAGCATAACGAACGATGATATGCCATGCATGTAAAAGAAACGTATTTAGCTTTAACTCTTTAGAAAGTTCCGATTTTGATAGTACATATCCAGCAAATAAGGAGATAAACAATGCGCCAAGTGGTAACCCAAAGCTGCTGGTGATGAAGTCTGCAAAATCAAAAATGGACATGCTTAAAATGTGTATATTAGAAAGTACACCAAAAGATAAAGCACTTGGAATACCCACTATAAAGATATAGATCCCATATACCCATGCAGCACGTTTTCTACGATCATATTTTGACTTGATCCCAATGGATACAACAATTTCTAACATACTGATAGAAGAAGTGAGTGTTGCAAGTAGTAACAATATAAAAAATAAAATCAAGAAAAATTGCCCAAATAGGATTTGCTTAAATACCGCTGGTAAGATGATAAATACTAACCCAGGACCCGAATCAGGAGAAAATCCAAGGGCAAATACAGCAGGGAAAATAACAAGACCAGCCATAATCGAAATCCCAATATTGAGTAAAGATACACTGAGCGCTGAACTACCTAATTTCGTCTCTTTTGGTAGGTAGGAAGCGTATGTAATCATTGCTGAAACACCGACACTTAAAGAAAAGAATGTTTGACCTAAGGCAACTAATGCAGTTTTCCAATTGAGGTAGGACCAATCAGGCACAAAGAGGAACTTAATTCCTTCCATAGCCCCCTCTAGTGTTAAGGAACGAATTGCTAATACAACAAAAAATATAAGAAGTAGGGGCATCATCCATTTACTAGTCTTCTCAATCCCACTTTTTATCCCGCCAGATACTATCCAAATGGTTAAAAAGATGAATACACCTTGTCCTATTAAAACTTCCAAAGGATTGGAGATAACTGTATTAAAAAGGTCTTCATAGAACGTTTCGCTCGTTCCATTCAAGCTAAATGTAATAGCTCTTATCAAATAAGATAAAATCCAACCTCCAACAACACTATAAAAAGATAGTATGATAAATGAAAAGATAAATCCGGACCATCCGATTAAAAACCAGGGCTTCCCTGGAGCAAGTTTCTTAAATCCACTAACAGGATCGGCTTGCCCTTTTCTTCCAATAATAAATTCTGCAAGTAGAATAGGTAACCCAATTAAAATTGTACATACGATAAATAGTATTACGAACACACTACCACCGTTTGTTCCTGCCATATAAGGGAACATCCAAATCGCGCCTAATCCGATTGCACTTCCAGCAGCTGCTAATATAAAACCTATCTTCGATCCAAAATGATCTCTTTCTTCCATGGTAATTCCTCCTTTTGAAGGACTGTCTTATTGTACACAAGGTTTTTATGAAAATGTATGCGTAAATGTGAAACATAATTGAACGATCTTTCGTATCACCCATACATAGAGAGAGCGAGGGGGAGCAATGTCAGAATATGAACTTATCGAGCGAGCGCAGCAAGGAGACAAAGTTGCTTATACAGAGCTCATTCAAAACCACCATCGAACGGTTGAAAAGTTTGCATTTCAATGTGGCGTGAAAGTAAATGATATACCTGATGTCACACAAGAAGTGTTTGTAAAGTTATATCGTTTTTTACATCAGTTCGAGCGTGAGCGGTTTTCTACATGGTTATACAAAATAACATTAAATACAACGAGGGACTATTACCGAAAAGAAACAAAAGAGAAGGAAAAGGAAGAAAAAATAAGTAATGAATTTGGGATGAAATATTCAACCAAATCAGCAGAAGATAAAGTACTTGTCTTTGAGGAAGATAGAGAACTGCATTATGCAATCCAGTCACTCGATGAAAAGTACCGACACCCAATTATCCTGTTCTATTTTCATGAATTATCATACGAACAAATCGGGGATATTTTAAACGTCCCCTTTACTACAATCAAAACTAGATTACTCCGAGCAAAAGGACAACTAAAAAGTATACTTTCAAAGAACGGAGGTGCAAAACATGGACGATAAACAACTAGAAGAACGAATAGATTTATTGAAATCATCCTATGAAAGAGTACCTTCTAATTTCGACGTGGATGAAGTATTAAATAAAATTGAAGAGAAAGAAGTTTCTTTAAAAATGGAGCCAATCAAAAAAGAGTCAAAATGGAGACTTCTTTCCGTTTTGACGGTCAGTATTGCAAGTATATTTGTAATGGGACTTTTGAGTGCTTTCTATATTTTCCAAAGTGAAGTTCAACAAGGTGAAAATAGGGGAGATAAACAGGCGCAAATTGTAGCAGAGCAATATATTGAGAAACTTAAAGAACAATATCCCATAGAGCGAGAAAAAAGAAGAAAACTGTTGAATCTTTCGGAAGATGAGTTTTCAAAGATTGATTTTATTTCATTAGCAGATAGTAATTATGAATTTATTATTGATCCAAGAAGTAACCGATATTTCTCTAATATAGTTATAGGCGATGTTGACTCTCGAGTTACTGATTTATTGAACGAATTAATACTTCCTTCAGAGATGGTTGAAGAAATAGAAAAGCAAGAACAACTAGATAAAGCAGAAACAATAGAGTTTTTCAAAAAGTACTATTCAAGCATAAATAGTTTAAAATTATATGCAAATGAAAAACTGAAAGATTATAACGATGAGCTAACCGTATACAATGAAGATGGATTATACAGTTTGAACAGCATTTTAGAAAATGAAGAAGATCTTCCAGTAGAACTCCAAAACCTGATTCAGTCATTACAAAAACAAGGATTAGAATTGGGAGCGATTGAGGATGGACTGGAGATAGAGTTTCGTTTTAATCAGGATTTAGTTCAATCAAAAATCGCATATAAACTGGATACAATTGCGGATGGTTACTTTGCGATCATGAGCTTTGAGCCTTTTACGTATGCATGGGAGCTACTTCATCCGATGCAAGAAACAATGGGGGCATTATTAAGTATGGAAGATGTTTTGCTGGATGAAAGCGTTGGGGGCTTCGGAAGAATGGAGACATATTATACAAGTGTGTTCTACTTTCTAGTAAAAGGTACGAGAGAAAATCCTGTTTTTTCAGCGAAAGGAATTGTAAAAGAAGAGTATAGAAAGATGTGGAGACAGATGACAGAGGTTGATAAAAACTCACCTTCTCCTTATTTATTAATCCCTATAGTGAAAGAATTTGAGGGAAATGGATGGAAAAAATCTGAAGAGTGGGATGATTTCTCTTATGAAGATATTGAAGTCGCTCTTCACCTTGCTGTAAATGGTGATTTGGGGCAGTTCATGCCAACCAAGTGATTTTTGCTCGCTCTCTTTCTACTATGTTATAATTTAACATGACCGTTAGGGTAGATACGAACATAGATGTAGGGAGTGAACGAGATGAACAAAGATTTTACGGTAGGAGATGTTGTTAAGGGAAAAGTTACTGGCATTCAACCTTATGGTGCTTTTGTTAGTTTAGATGAAGATACACAAGGGCTTGTGCATATTTCTGAAATAACATATGGCTATGTGAAAGAAGTCAGTGAGTTTCTAACAGTTGGGCAAGAAGTCGAAGTAAAAATCTTAGAAGTAGATAATGATTCAGGAAAAATAAGTTTGTCCATCCGTGAACTACAAGAAAAACCTGCAGTTCCTAAAAAAGATGATAAACCAAGGAAAACCCTCCAAGCACGTGTAGATGAGCATGATCAAGAAGGGTTTAACACTTTAAAAGAAAAGCTAGCAGATTGGATTAAACAATCGATCCGCTAATAAATGAAAAGGGGGCTCTGAGTGTTGTACAAAAACGACAACACTCAGAGCCTCCTTTTTTAAAAGATATGAAAGTATATGAATCTTGGATGCTAGTAATCCAATAATAGTAAAGATTCATAGTATCATTTCAAGGGTTTAATCTTGATTTTTTTTTAGTATTAACGTCCACAGTGTACATGATTCAGTGCGTGTATGATTAGAGTAGTCGGTACTAGAGAAAAATAGATAGTATCCTAGTATAAAGAAGTGCTGAACGGACGAAATTGCATCTTCGTCCGCCTTTAAAAGAATAGGAAAGTATCTAATCTCTCATTAACCAAACCTTACGCACCTTGTCTCTACCTATTCCAAGAGGGCGACGGACAAACATCCACCACAAGATTACTGAAAAAAATGGCTCGAGAAGTGATGCAGTTACTTCTCGAGCTAAATTACTACGGTAATGGTGTAGTCGATGTTTCGTCCAATGCACTCTGGAACTAGTAAAGACCAGGTGCGCTTCAAGGCCGCTTCTTATTTTTTCATTTTTCTAAGTCGGTACTGTAAATTTTGGCGACTCATACCTAATGCCTCTGCAGCCTTTGTAATATTCCCATCAAACTTATCCAATGCTTTTTGTAAATAATACGTCTCCGCTTCTCTTAAATATTCATCTAACGGCAACATATCTTTTTCAGAAGTGACAACAAAATCCTCTGCTTTTTTTGTTGTTTCATTGAAGTCTTGAACCTTTAACTTAAAGTGAAGAGGGAGCATATCGAATTTTAGCACTTGCTCCGTTGTAATCATGGAGCTAATTTCATCTAATAGTAGTTCGAGTTCTTTTAAATTCCCTGGCCATTCATATGTTAAAAATGCTTGACTAACTTCTTCCTCTATTTCATTAATAGTGGAACCATAACGATTGAGGTATCGATTAAAATAATCGTGTGTAAAAGGTAGAATATCGTCTGTCCGATTACGAAGAGGTGGTAAAGTAATTGCGACGGTTGCAAAGTAATAGTAAAGTTCTTTACTTAACTTATTTGTAGCTATTAAATCAACAGGATCTTGACCAATACTTGCGATAAATAAATTTTCTCCATTTTTATTTGAATTTAAAATTTGCAAAAGCTGATTTTGTAATTCAAGGGATAATAAATCGATTCTTTCACAAAATATTGTACAGTTTGTGATATGTTCTAGCTCTATTTTAAACTTATTAATTAAGTGTTTATCCGAACTGTGGCAAAAAAGGGAAATAAATTGATTGTTTGCGGGAGATAGCTGATTGTGAATTCCTTCAGCAATTAAATCTTTTCCAGTGCCAGCTTCCCCAATTAATAATACAGGCATTCGAACGTGAGCGGCTTTAAGAGATCTCTCCACTATTTCTCGCATGGATAGGGAAACAGCTGTAATAGAAGAAAGGGTGATTGGTTCATTGTACCGTTTTAATGGTTGATAAATTAGTCTTTCTAATGCAGTAATATCTCTTGAAAATTCTACTGCTCCAATCAGTTTCCCCTCTTCCAAAACAGGGTATGTATCATTAATAGTAGTTATCTCTTGCCCGTTTCGATTCCAATAAGTCTGTTTAACGCGTAAAACGGGTTCTCCACTATGAAGAACTTTTAACAATGTACTATCTTGTTGTTCGAATTGAAAAAGTTCTAAAATGGATCGATCCTCTACGTCCACAGAATTTAATCCTTCTATTTCTTTCATTTTTTCGTTATAGATAACTGTTCTTCCTGTTGTATCCACGGCGTGAATTCCAACGGCTACTTGCTCCGTAGCAAATTTATAAAAAGGAAGAAGTTTTACTAATTTTACGTCCATTTGGCTCACCTCAAAAAAAAATTTCAACATTTTAGAATTTAATACTTGAAAAACGCAACAATCTTTTGCATTATTATATATGTAAACGGATTAAAAGAGCAAATTATTTTTGCACTAAAATTTAAGGAGGATTTACATGATTGATTATAGACATGAAGCATTCACAGATTTTTCTAAAGAAGAAAACAAAAAAGCGATTAAAGAAGGATATAAAGTAGTTGAAGCATACCTTGGTGAAGAGTACCCGTTAATCGTTGGCGGTGAAAGAATTACGACTGAAGGTAAAATCACTTCTTATAACCCAGCAAATAAAGAGCAAGTAGTAGGTACTGTTTCTAAAGCAACAAAAGATATTGCATCTAAAGCAATGGATATTGCAGATGAAGTTTTTAATACATGGAAAAAAGTAAAACCAGCAGTTCGTGCTGACGTTCTTTTCAAAGCAGCAGCTATTATGCGCCGTCGTAAAGCTGAATTCTCTGCATTATTATCAAAAGAAGCAGGGAAAACTTGGGTGGAAGCAGACGTAGAAGCAGCGGAAGCAATTGACTTCTTAGAATATTATGGCCGCGAAATGTTACGTTTAAAAGATGGCTCACCAGTTGTAAGCCGTCCAGGTGAATATAACCGTTATGACTATATTCCATTAGGAGTTGCTGTAGTTATTTCTCCATGGAACTTCCCGTTTGCAATTATGGCTGGTACTACAGTTGCAGCAATGGTAGCAGGTAACACAGTTCTATTAAAACCGGCTTCAACTACTCCAGTTGTTGCATATAAATTTGTTGAGATACTAGAAGAAGCTGGAATGCCGGCAGGTGTTGTAAACTTCATCCCAGGTTCAGGTGCTGAAATTGGTGACTTCTTAGTAGAACATCCACGTACTCGTTTAATCAGCTTTACAGGTTCTCGTGATGTTGGTTTAGGAATCGTAGAAAAATCATCTAAATTATCTCCAGGACAAATCTGGATTAAACGCTCAATCCTTGAAATGGGTGGTAAAGATACAATCGTAGTAGATAAAGAAGCTGATTTAGAATTAGCTGCTCAATCTATCGTAAAATCTGCATTCGGTTTCAGTGGTCAAAAATGTTCTGCATGTTCACGTGCTGTAATCGTTGAAGATGTATACGATCAAGTGGTGAGCCGTGTAGAAGAATTAACAAATGCTTTAACAGTTGGTATTCCTGATAATGATGAGCATTTTGTTGGTCCAGTTATCGACGGAGCTTCTTTCAATAAAATTATGAGCTATATCGAAATCGGTAAAGGAGAAGGTCGCCTTGTTACAGGTGGTACTGGGGATGATTCAAAAGGATTCTTCATCCAACCTACTGTAATCGCTGATCTTTCTCCAACTTCTCGAATCATGCAAGAAGAAATCTTTGGTCCAGTTGTAGGTATTTCAAAAGCAAAAGATTTCAACGAAGCAATTGAAATTGCAAACAACACGGAATACGGCTTAACAGGTGCAGTTATTACAAATAACCGCATGAACTTAGAAAAAGCACGTGAAGAATTCCACGTTGGTAACCTTTACTTCAACCGTGGATGTACGGGTGCAATCGTTGGATACCAACCATTTGGTGGATTTAATATGTCTGGTACAGATTCAAAAGCTGGCGGACCTGATTATGTTCAACTTCATATGCAAGCAAAAACAACTTCAGAAATGCTTTAATTTTATTGAGCAGGTGTCACAGCCTGCTCCATAAATGGGTATTTATAAATGTCGATGTGTTTACCAACTATAAAAAAAAGAGGAGTATGAATCCATGACAATTTCACAACAAGTTATTGAACAAACAAATAAATTTGGTGCAAATAACTATAACCCACTTCCAATCGTTGTTTCAGAAGCAGAAGGAGTTTGGGTAAAAGATCCAGAAGGTAACAAATACATGGATATGCTTTCTGCTTATTCTGCAGTAAACCAAGGGCATCGTCATTCAAAGATCATTCAAGCTCTAAAAGATCAAGCCGATCGTGTAACTTTAACTTCACGTGCATTCCATAACGATCAATTAGGTCCATGGTATGAAAAAGTTAGCAAATTAACAGGTAAAGAAATGGTATTACCAATGAATACTGGTGCGGAAGCCGTTGAAACTGCACTAAAAGCAGCTCGTAGATGGGCTTATGATGTTAAAGGTGTAGGAGCAGATCAAGCAGAAATCATTGCATGTAATGGAAACTTCCATGGTCGTACAATGGGAGCAGTGTCTTTGTCATCTGATCCTGAATATAAACGTGGATTTGGACCAATGCTTCCAGGAATCAACTTAATTCCTTATGGAGATTTAGAAGCACTTAAAGCTGCAATTACTCCGAATACTGCTGCTTTTATCATTGAGCCTATTCAAGGGGAAGCGGGAATTGTTATTCCTCCAGCTGGTTTCTTAAAAGCTGCACTTGAATTATGTCGTGAAAACAATGTGTTGTTTATTGCAGACGAAATCCAAGCAGGACTTGGTCGTACTGGTAAAATGTTTGCATGTGAATGGGAAGATGTTAATCCAGATATGTACATTTTAGGTAAAGCACTTGGTGGTGGAGTATTCCCAATTTCATGTATCGTTGCGAACAATGATGTTTTAAGCGTGTTTAACCCAGGATCACATGGCTCTACATTTGGTGGTAACCCTATGGCTTGTGCTGTTTCTATAGCAGCTCTTGATGTTTTGGTAGATGAAAAGTTAGCAGAACGTTCACTTGAATTAGGAAATTATTTCATGGATGCTTTAAAAGAAATTCAACATCCTTCTATAAAAGAAGTTCGTGGTCGTGGATTATTCATCGGTATGGAGTTAACTGAAGAAGCACGTCCATACTGTGAAGCTTTAAAAGAACTAGGATTATTATGTAAAGAAACACATGATACAGTAATTCGTTTTGCTCCACCTCTAGTTATCTCAAAAGAAGAATTAGATTGGGCAATTGAAAAAATTAAAAAAGTATTCAATAATTAATATTTGTTAGACAAATATCCTTTGCTATATGTTACAATTGTTCCGAATAAAACATTATGAATAAAGAGGCGAAACAATCAAATGGCTGATAATTTAAACCTGTTCACATCAACCCAGGCTGTCATTCAAGAGGCTCTGCACAAATTAGGTTATGATGAAGCAATGTATGAACTACTAAAAGAACCACTTAGAATGTTAGAAGTACGCATTCCAGTTAAAATGGATGATAATACAGTAAAAGTATTTACTGGTTACCGTGCACAACATAATGATGCTGTTGGTCCTACTAAAGGTGGAGTTCGTTTCCATCCAGGTGTAACACCTGATGAAATGAAGGCTCTTTCTATGTGGATGACTTTGAAAGCTGGGATTGTTGATCTTCCATACGGCGGAGGTAAAGGTGGGGTTGTTTGTGACCCACGTGAAATGTCTATGGGAGAAATTGAACGTTTAAGCCGTGGATATGTAAGAGCGGTTGGACAAATAGTTGGACCAACGAAAGATATCCCTGCACCAGATGTATTTACTAACGCACAAATTATGGCATGGATGATGGATGAATATAGTCGTATGGACCAATTCAATTCACCAGGCTTTATAACAGGTAAACCAATTGTACTTGGTGGTTCACAAGGTAGAGACCGTGCAACTGCACAAGGTGTAACAATTATTATTAACGAAGCTGCGAAAAAACGTGACATTGATATGCAAGGTGCACGTGTTGTTATTCAAGGCTTTGGTAATGCTGGAAGTTTCCTTGCTAAATTCTTGAACGATCAAGGTGCAAAAGTTATTGCTATTTCTGATGCTTACGGTGCTTTACACGATCCAAACGGTTTAGATATCGATTATTTATTGGATCGTCGTGATAGTTTTGGTACTGTTACTACTTTGTTTGAAAATACAATTTCTAACCAAGAGTTATTGGAATTGGATTGCGATATTCTAGTTCCAGCTGCAATTGAAAACCAAATCACTGCTGACAATGCGCACAATATTAAAGCTAAAATTGTTGTTGAGGCTGCGAATGGTCCTACTACAACAGAGGCTACTAAAATTCTTTACGATAGAGATATTTTATTAGTTCCTGACGTTTTAGCAAGTGCTGGTGGAGTAACAGTGTCATACTTTGAATGGGTTCAAAATAACCAAGGTTACTACTGGACTGAAGATGAAGTAAACGACAAACTTATTTCGAAAATGGTAGATGCATTTGAAAATATTTATGAAGTAGCTACAACTCGTAATATTGATATGCGTTTAGCTGCATACATGGTTGGTGTACGAAGAACTGCTGAAGCTTCACGCTTCCGTGGTTGGGTATAAGATAACCACTTTTTAGAATAAGTTGAACCGCTTGTATTTTACAAGCGGTTTTTCTATGATTAAAAGACAATTCAGAGGAGGATATGTAGATGAATGCTTTTTCTTTTCAAAATCCAGTAAAATTAATTTTCGGTAAAGGACAGTTAAGTCAGTTAGCAGAAGAGCTTTCACTATACGGAAAAAAAGTATTAGTTGTATACGGTGGAGGAAGTATTAAGAAAAACGGATTATATGATCAAGTGATATCAGTATTAAATGATGCGAATATGGAAGTATTTGAATTAGCTGGAGTTGAACCAAATCCAAGATTATCTACCGCAAAACATGGGGCAGATATTTGTAAGCAAGAAGGAATCGAGGTTATATTAGCTGTTGGCGGAGGTTCTGTAATTGATTGTACAAAACTAATCGCTGCTGCTGCTAAATATGATGGAGACCCTTGGGATTTAGTGACACGAAAAGCCATTCCGGCAGATGCACTGCCTTTTGGAACTGTTTTAACACTAGCTGCGACCGGTTCTGAGATGAATGCCGGTTCTGTTATTACAAATGAAGAAACACAAGAAAAATATGGATGGGGTAATCCGCTTGTATTCCCTAAGTTTTCTATTTTAGATCCTGAAAATACTTTTACTGTACCATTAAATCAGACTGTTTATGGCATTGTTGACATGATGTCACACATGTTTGAACAATATTATCATAATGCGACGAATACTCCTGTCCAAGACGAGATGATTGAAGGGGTACTTCGTTCGGTTATTGAAACAGCTCCAAAACTTGTAGAAGACTTGGAAAACTATGAACTGCGTGAAACGATTTTATTTGCAGGTACAATAGGGTTAAACGGGTTCTTACAAATGGGCTATAATGGAGATTGGGCAAGTCACAATATCGAACATGCGGTATCAGCGGTATATGATATTCCCCATGCCGGCGGTTTAGCAATTATTTTCCCAAGATGGATGCGTCATAATGTAAATGTAAATCCGGAACGATTTGCAAAGATAGCAACAAAAGTTTTTAATGTGGATCCAGCGGGAAAAACTGCTGAAGAAGTTGCGTTTGAGGGTATCGATCGTTTAGCAACATTCTGGGCATCATTAGATGCCCCAACTAACTTATCAGATTACAACATTGATGATTCTAAAATTGACCTTATGGTTGAAAAAGCAATGGTTAATGGGGAGTATGGTAATTTCAATAAACTAAATGCAGTCGATACTAAAGCAATACTTACTGCATGCCTTTAATAAAACACCTGACTGAGCAAATGCTTAGTCAGGTGTTTTTAATGTCGTTTTCTTATCTTTATGATGCTTCCATTTTTTTATGCCATCATCTTCATCGAAGGCAATTGTTACATCTGTAACACTTTGTTGGTTTAAAATAAGCTCTTTCAAAACATCGTGAATGTCGTCTACTTCCGCAAATAATAGTGTTGGATCAATTTCTACAACTAAATTCACATGTAAAAATTCTCCTTCTTTTATGACTTCTAATTCTTTAATATCTTTTACATGAATGTTTTCAGACACGATATGGGCAATGTGAACAAGCATTTGTTCATCTGTTTCTCCTAAAGCACCTCTTGCATTATCAAGAAATACTTTTCCAACAACATAGAACATCATTAATCCAATGATAATAGAAGCAATTCCTTCTGCTTGTAAGAAACCAGTGTAATGTGATATTAGTATTGCCGTAAAGGCTAAAATACCACCAGAAGTAGCAACTAAGTCTTCCATAAATACAAGCTTAGTCGCTGGTTTTGCACGATTTATATAAGCAAAGCTTGTTGTAATTGGTCCAAGAAATGAACCCTTAATCCCGTTTTCGTGAAGGATTTCTTTCCCAGCTTTATAAAAAACAGCGGATTCTAGTAGAATTCCCAGTCCTAAAACAGTAAGACTTATTGCAACACCAGTAGAAGTAGTAGGGTGTTGAATCTGATGCCAGCCTTCTTTAATAGTTTCATATGAAAGAATTCCTACAATTAATACTGCTCCTAAACATACTAAATTTATAAGCCTTCCAAATCCATTTGGAAATCTTGGTGTAGGGGCTTTTTTAGATAATGCTGAACCTATATACACGAAAAATTGGTTAGCTGCATCTCCTATAGAGTGCATCATCTCTGCAAACATTGCGACATTGCCAGTAAAGAAGAATGCACCTGTTTTAATTATAGCGATAATTGTATTTACGATTGCTGCCGTTAAGGAGGATTTATTTCCACCTTTTAATAATTTTAAAAATTCACTCATTTAATTGCTCCTTTCACTAAATCGATGCAACCTCCATACGTTCAATGAAGTTTTCTTGTTTCATCATGAGATAAAAATCTACTGTATTTTTTTTAGTTATAATAGATAATCGCATTTCCATTTCATGTTTCATTTCATTATTCTCAAGAATGACGTCTTTAATTCGTATACTTTCTATATATACGTTGTTGTCCAGTAAATACTGATAGACATCCTTGATACTAGTCTCATTTGGAACAAGCACCTTCATCGATAATTCTTTTGAACGTAAACGCTTTGGTCCAATTTTAGTGAGGAGAGGGGGGATTAATTCTATACCAATCAACACAATACAAACAGTTAATGCCGCTTCAATATAAAATCCGGCACCGACTGCTATACCTATTCCGCCAGCTCCCCAAATCATTGCAGCGGTTGTTAATCCTGTAATGCTATCATTACCTTTGCGTAAAATGACGCCTGCACCTAAAAAACCAATTCCACTTACAATTTGTGCTGCTAGGCGAAGGGGGTCCATAGTAATATTTATTCCTTCACGCGGGCTTGCCGTATATGCTGTTTCAATGGAGATATACGTTAATAAACAACTAAAAGTAGCGATAACAATACTTGTTTTTAGTCCAATTGGTTTCTTCTTTAGTTCCCTTTCTATACCTATTATTAAACTTAATAATGCAGCTAAACATAATTTTAATAATATTTCTGTATTTCCTGTATATATGAAATCCATCAAAAATTCCCCCGCTTTATTTATCTCTTATAAAGAAGATATGTTTCTACTCACGTCATTAACAATTGAACTTCTTTCGTTTAGTTTACTTATATTGATGTAATCATAATTGGATTAATTGTGATGATAGCACTCCTAACAAGGAAGACTATTTTTATTAAGGGGAATGGGATGCCTAATTCTCATTACGTTTTGTTTTATGTTGTCCCCACTAATTCGAGTTATTACTAGACCTCTGCATTACGATTATATTGATATAGTTCCTTTTTTTCCTCTAATTAAAGAGTTAAGCAGTTTTAATATTCGTATTAAAATGGTGTTATATAAGGGTTTGTATACTCCTATAGAACAATAATAGTTGATAAAGTATAATTTTTTTAAAAAAGGTGTTGATTTTCATTTCAATGATGGGTATACTAATACTTGTCCTTCAGAACGACAGACAAACACTTTTGAAAAAGTTAAAAAAAGTTGTTGACATCGTTAATGAAAGAAGATATACTAATAAAGTCGTCAAAAACAAAACGACAACATACACAACATACACAACGTGAACATTGAAAACTGAACATGCAAAACGTTAAGAAATATAACTAGAAAGACTAGCTTCGGTTAGTTTGATAGTAAAACAATTTGGACATCATTTAATGATGATGCCAGCAAAACAAAATGAGCTTTTTAAGTTCTCTATTATGGAGAGTTTGATCCTGGCTCAGGACGAACGCTGGCGGCATGCCTAATACATGCAAGTCGAGCGAATGACGAAGAAGCTTGCTTCTTCTGATTTAGCGGCGGACGGGTGAGTAACACGTGGGCAACCTGCCCTGTAGATTGGGATAACTCCGGGAAACCGGGGCTAATACCGAATAATCCATTTCCTCACATGGGGAAATGTTAAAAGACGGTTTCGGCTGTCACTACAGGATGGGCCCGCGGCGCATTAGCTAGTTGGTGAGGTAACGGCTCACCAAGGCGACGATGCGTAGCCGACCTGAGAGGGTGATCGGCCACACTGGGACTGAGACACGGCCCAGACTCCTACGGGAGGCAGCAGTAGGGAATCTTCCACAATGGACGAAAGTCTGATGGAGCAATGCCGCGTGAGTGAAGAAGGTTTTCGGATCGTAAAACTCTGTTGTGAGGGAAGAACAAGTACGAGAGTAACTGCTCGTACCTTGACGGTACCTCATTAGAAAGCCACGGCTAACTACGTGCCAGCAGCCGCGGTAATACGTAGGTGGCAAGCGTTGTCCGGAATTATTGGGCGTAAAGCGCGCGCAGGCGGTCCTTTAAGTCTGATGTGAAATCCCACGGCTCAACCGTGGAAGGTCATTGGAAACTGGGGGACTTGAGTACAGAAGAGGAAAGCGGAATTCCAAGTGTAGCGGTGAAATGCGTAGAGATTTGGAGGAACACCAGTGGCGAAGGCGGCTTTCTGGTCTGTAACTGACGCTGAGGCGCGAAAGCGTGGGGAGCAAACAGGATTAGATACCCTGGTAGTCCACGCCGTAAACGATGAGTGCTAAGTGTTAGGGGGTTTCCGCCCCTTAGTGCTGCAGCTAACGCATTAAGCACTCCGCCTGGGGAGTACGGTCGCAAGACTGAAACTCAAAGGAATTGACGGGGGCCCGCACAAGCGGTGGAGCATGTGGTTTAATTCGAAGCAACGCGAAGAACCTTACCAGGTCTTGACATCCCGTTGACCGTTCTAGAGATAGATCTTTCCCTTCGGGGACAGCGGTGACAGGTGGTGCATGGTTGTCGTCAGCTCGTGTCGTGAGATGTTGGGTTAAGTCCCGCAACGAGCGCAACCCTTGATCTTAGTTGCCAGCATTTAGTTGGGCACTCTAAGGTGACTGCCGGTGATAAACCGGAGGAAGGTGGGGATGACGTCAAATCATCATGCCCCTTATGACCTGGGCTACACACGTGCTACAATGGACGGTACAGAGGGTCGCAACCCCGCGAGGGTGAGCTAATCCCATAAAACCGTTCTCAGTTCGGATTGTAGGCTGCAACTCGCCTACATGAAGCCGGAATCGCTAGTAATCGTGGATCAGCATGCCACGGTGAATACGTTCCCGGGCCTTGTACACACCGCCCGTCACACCACGAGAGTTTGTAACACCCGAAGTCGGTGGGGTAACCCTTACGGGAGCCAGCCGCCGAAGGTGGGACAGATGATTGGGGTGAAGTCGTAACAAGGTAGCCGTATCGGAAGGTGCGGCTGGATCACCTCCTTTCTAAGGATAATATCGGAATACAGATTTTTATCTGTATCTTAACGTTTTGCAGTTCAGTTTTGAATGTTCATTTTTATGAGCATTTGAAAACTTGTTCTTTGAAAACTGGATAAAATGACATTGAAAGAAACAAATTCAAGAAATTCAATTTGTAATTACTTTTGTGATTATATTTTGCGTAGTATTTTTAACTACTATAGGAAGTCCGTGTTTTCACGGAGGACCAAATTAGGTTAAGTTAATAAGGGCGCGCGGTGAATGCCTTGGCACTAGGAGCCGAAGAAGGACGGCACTAACACCGATATGCTTCGGGGAGCTGTAAGTGAGCTTTGATCCGGAGATTTCCGAATGGGGAAACCCACTGTTCGTAATGGAGCAGTACATTTACGTGAATACATAGCGTATCTGTGGCACACCCAGGGAACTGAAACATCTAAGTACCTGGAGGAAGAGAAAGAAAAATCGATTCCCTGAGTAGCGGCGAGCGAAACGGGAATAGCCCAAACCAAGAGGCTTGCCTCTTGGGGTTGTAGGACACTCTACATAGAGTTACAAAGGAATGAGTTAGACGAAGCGATCTGGAAAGGTCCGCAGGATAGGGTAAAAGCCCCGTAGTCAAAAGTTCATTCTCTCTTGAGTGTATCCTGAGTACGGCGGAACACGTGAAATTCCGTCGGAATCTGGGAGGACCATCTCCCAAGGCTAAATACTACCTAGTGACCGATAGTGAACCAGTACCGTGAGGGAAAGGTGAAAAGCACCCCGGAAGGGGAGTGAAATAGATCCTGAAACCGCGTGCCTACAAGTAGTCAGAGCCCGTTAATGGGTGATGGCGTGCCTTTTGTAGAATGAACCGGCGAGTTACGATTACATGCAAGGTTAAGTTGAGAAGACGGAGCCGCAGCGAAAGCGAGTCTGAATAGGGCGAATGAGTATGTGGTCGTAGACCCGAAACCAGGTGATCTACCCATGTCCAGGATGAAGGTAAGGTAACACTTACTGGAGGTCCGAACCCACGCACGTTGAAAAGTGCGGGGATGAGGTGTGGGTAGCGGAGAAATTCCAATCGAACCTGGAGATAGCTGGTTCTCTCCGAAATAGCTTTAGGGCTAGCCTCAAACGTTAGAATCTTGGAGGTAGAGCACTGTTTGGACTAGGGGCCCATCCCGGGTTACCGAATTCAGACAAACTCCGAATGCCAATGATTTATGTTTGGGAGTCAGACTGCGAGTGATAAGATCCGTAGTCAAGAGGGAAACAGCCCAGACCACCAGCTAAGGTCCCAAAGTATTTGTTAAGTGGAAAAGGATGTGGCGTTGCTTAGACAACCAGGATGTTGGCTTAGAAGCAGCCATCATTTAAAGAGTGCGTAATAGCTCACTGGTCGAGTGACGCTGCGCCGAAAATGTATCGGGGCTAAACAAATCACCGAAGCTGTGGATTGATACCTATGGTATCAGTGGTAGGAGAGCGTTCTAAGGGCGTTGAAGTCAGACCGGAAGGACTGGTGGAGCGCTTAGAAGTGAGAATGCCGGTATGAGTAGCGAAAGATGGGTGAGAATCCCATCCACCGTATGACTAAGGTTTCCTGAGGAAGGCTCGTCCGCTCAGGGTTAGTCGGGACCTAAGTCGAGGCCGATAGGCGTAGACGATGGACAACAGGTTGATATTCCTGTACCACCAAACCACCGTTTGAGCAATGGGGGGACGCAGAAGGATAGGGTAAGCATGCTGTTGGTTATGCATGTCCAAGCAGTGAGGTGTGAGTGTAGGCAAATCCGCACTCTGTAACATTGAGCTGTGATGGCGAGGACTTAGTCCGAAGTTCCTGATTTCACACTGCCAAGAAAAGCCTCTAGCGAGGTGATAGGTGCCCGTACCGCAAACCGACACAGGTAGTCGAGGAGAGAATCCTAAGGTGAGCGAGAGAACTCTCGTTAAGGAACTCGGCAAAATGACCCCGTAACTTCGGGAGAAGGGGTGCTCTTTTGGGTGTATAGCCTAGAAGAGCCGCAGTGAATAGGCCCAGGCGACTGTTTAGCAAAAACACAGGTCTCTGCAAAACCGTAAGGTGAAGTATAGGGGCTGACGCCTGCCCGGTGCTGGAAGGTTAAGAGGAGTGCTTAGCGCAAGCGAAGGTGCGAATTGAAGCCCCAGTAAACGGCGGCCGTAACTATAACGGTCCTAAGGTAGCGAAATTCCTTGTCGGGTAAGTTCCGACCCGCACGAAAGGCGTAACGATCTGGGCACTGTCTCAACGAGAGACTCGGTGAAATTATAGTACCTGTGAAGATGCAGGTTACCCGCGACAGGACGGAAAGACCCCGTGGAGCTTTACTATAGCTTGATATTGAATTTTGGTGCAACTTGTACAGGATAGGCAGGAGCCTTAGAGCCCGGAGCGCCAGCTTCGGAGGAGGCGTCGGTGGGATACTGCCCTGGTTGTATTGAAATTCTAACCCATACCCGTAACCCGGGTAGGAGACAGTGTCAGGCGGGTAGTTTGACTGGGGCGGTCGCCTCCTAAAGTGTAACGGAGGCGCCCAAAGGTTCCCTCAGAATGGTTGGAAATCATTCGAAGAGTGTAAAGGCAGAAGGGAGCTTGACTGCGAGACCTACAAGTCGAGCAGGGTCGAAAGACGGGCTTAGTGATCCGGTGGTTCCGCATGGAAGGGCCATCGCTCAACGGATAAAAGCTACCCCGGGGATAACAGGCTTATCTCCCCCAAGAGTCCACATCGACGGGGAGGTTTGGCACCTCGATGTCGGCTCATCGCATCCTGGGGCTGTAGTCGGTCCCAAGGGTTGGGCTGTTCGCCCATTAAAGCGGTACGCGAGCTGGGTTCAGAACGTCGTGAGACAGTTCGGTCCCTATCCGTCGTGGGCGTAGGAAATTTGAGAGGAGCTGTCCTTAGTACGAGAGGACCGGGATGGACACACCGCTGGTGTACCAGTTGTTCTGCCAAGAGCATCGCTGGGTAGCTATGTGTGGACGGGATAAGTGCTGAAAGCATCTAAGCACGAAGCCCCCCTCAAGATGAGATTTCCCATTACGCAAGTAAGTAAGATCCCTCAAAGACGATGAGGTAGATAGGTTCGGGGTGGAAGCGTGGCGACATGTGCAGCTGACGAATACTAATCGGTCGAGGACTTAACCAAATATGAATTTGTATACATCAATGTCTTTTATTCAGTTTTGAAAGAATAATTTTTTTTTTAAAAACTCTTGTAATTTTACACAGAGTTGTTATAATAAAACTTGTCTTTCAATAATTATTCAAGTCTAGTGATGATGGCGAAGAGGTCACACCCGTTCCCATACCGAACACGGAAGTTAAGCTCTTCAGCGCCGATGGTAGTTGGGGGTTTCCCCCTGTGAGAGTAGGACGTCGCTGGGCTTGCAATAAATACATAAAAAGTAGTAAGGAAATTAAAGTAATTGACTTTTAGAACAAATGAAGTTGATGAAAAAATTCTCTACTTATTGTAATATTACCCAGGAGGATTAGCTCAGCTGGGAGAGCATCTGCCTTACAAGCAGAGGGTCGGCGGTTCGAGCCCGTCATCCTCCACCATTTTTCTTCAATTGCCGGAGTAGCTCAACTGGTAGAGCAACTGACTTGTAATCAGTAGGTTGAGGGTTCAAGTCCTTTCTCCGGCACCATTTTCCGAGCCATTAGCTCAGTTGGTAGAGCATCTGACTTTTAATCAGAGGGTCGTAGGTTCGAATCCTACATGGCTCATCACTTTTAAAGTGAATTATGCATGCGGGTGTGGCGGAACTGGCAGACGCACTAGACTTAGGATCTAGCGCCGCAAGGCGTGGGGGTTCGACTCCCTTCACCCGCACCATTAATTTCATAACCGAGCGGAAGTAGTTCAGTGGTAGAACACCACCTTGCCAAGGTGGGGGTCGCGAGTTCGAACCTCGTCTTCCGCTCCAAAGATTCACTTAAGTGCCGGGGTGGCGGAACTGGCAGACGCACAGGACTTAAAATCCTGCGGTAGGTGACTACCGTACCGGTTCGATTCCGGTCCTCGGCACCACTTTTATTAAAGAAATATGCGCTCGTAGCTCAATTGGATAGAGCACTTGACTACGAATCAAGAGGTTGCAGGTTCAAGTCCTGCCGAGCGCACCATTTATGACGGGAAGTAGCTCAGCTTGGTAGAGCACTTGGTTTGGGACCAAGGGGTCGCAGGTTCGAATCCTGTCTTCCCGACCAGTTATTATTTTGGGGCCTTAGCTCAGCTGGGAGAGCGCCTGCCTTGCACGCAGGAGGTCAGCGGTTCGATCCCGCTAGGCTCCACCATTTTAATTTTGAAACACTTAAAGATCTTGGCGGCGTAGCTCAGCTGGCTAGAGCATTCGGTTCATACCCGAAAGGTCGTGGGTTCGACTCCCTCTGCCGCCATCTTAAGGACCTTTAGCTCAGTTGGTTAGAGCAGACGGCTCATAACCGTCCGGTCGCAGGTTCGAGTCCTGCAAGGTCCACCAACAATATTTCGGAGGAATACCCAAGTCTGGCTGAAGGGATCGGTCTTGAAAACCGACAGGCGGGTCATACCGCGCGGGGGTTCGAATCCCTCTTCCTCCTCCATTTTTAATACATTGTTGTTGGAAATAAGAATTATCATTCTATATAAGATAAGTTAATATTAACAAGTATATTATTATCGCGGGGTGGAGCAGTGGTAGCTCGTCGGGCTCATAACCCGAAGGTCGCAGGTTCAAATCCTGTCCCCGCAACCAAATGGTCCCGTGGTGTAGCGGTTAACATGCCTGCCTGTCACGCAGGAGATCGCCGGTTCGATCCCGGTCGGGACCGCCATTTATTTATAAGTTTTAGTAGATATAAAACAGTACATATTTATTTGAGATTTAGGATAAGCAAGCAAATCAAGAGAGCAATCGAGTGAAAGATGGAATGTACTCAAGTACGTGACTGATTGAACGAGTGCAGCTGACGAAGAGATGCGTAGCTTAGCATAAATCAAAGAGGCTCAGTAGCTCAGTCGGTAGAGCAAAGGACTGAAAATCCTTGTGTCGGCGGTTCGATTCCGTCCTGAGCCACCATAATGCGGGTGTAGTTTAGTGGTAAAACCTCAGCCTTCCAAGCTGATGATGAGAGTTCGATTCTCTTCACCCGCTCCAATAATGGGCCTATAGCTCAGCTGGTTAGAGCGCACGCCTGATAAGCGTGAGGTCGATGGTTCGAGTCCATTTAGGCCCACCATTATTCCGAAGTAGCTCAGTGGTAGAGCAATCGACTGTTAATCGATTGGTCGTAGGTTCGAGTCCTACCTTCGGAGCCATATATATGGGGAAGTACTCAAGTGGCTGAAGAGGCGCCCCTGCTAAGGGTGTAGGTCGGGTAACCGGCGCGAGGGTTCAAATCCCTCCTTCTCCGCCATATATAGGCCCCTTGGTCAAGCGGTTAAGACACCGCCCTTTCACGGCGGTAACACGGGTTCGAATCCCGTAGGGGTCATAATTTTAAAGAAAAAGAGTAATCATTTACATGATTACTCTTTTTCTATTTCTAGAAATTAAAAAGTATATGAATTTTGGATAATAGGAATCCATTCAAAATGAATTGGATGGCGAGTCACTTACGTAGAATCTCCTAATAGATAAATTCTTACCCGGACTTAGCGCTCTAGCATTCGCTTTTCGAGGGGAGAACCACAAGCCTCGAGCCAACACGATATTGGTCATGAAGGCGTTTACTCAAGAAGAGACGTCCTTAGCCTTCCTTCCTATTAAGCGCTTCGTGCGGAGTCTCGTCGAAGAAATAGTTTTCATAAAAGATAAAAAAGTAGATGAAAGGTAAGTTCTAGATGTAGAGAGACTTAGATTAGTGTTGATAAATTGTGCTTCTAATCTTACAAGGGCTTGATCTTGATCTTGATTGTTTTTTATTTTTACCGTCCACAGATACATGAATCAGTTGGTGTTTGACTAGAGAAAAATAGTTAGTATCTATTGATAAAGAAGCGCTGAGCGGACGAAATTGCATCTTCGTCCGCTTTTAAAAGAATAGGAAAGGATTTATTCTCTCCTTAACCAAACCTAATTCAACATGTCACTACCTAATTCAAGAGGGCGACGGACAAACACCCGCCACGATATTACCGAAAAAAGTGGATGGAGAAGTGACGCAATCACTTCTCCATCCACAAAGATTCCCTCGTTAATAGTGTAGCTGATGTTTCGTCCAAAGCACTCGGAATTGGTGATAACTAGGTGCACTTAAGAACACTTTCGTTTTTCCAAAAGGTTAAGAAAGTATATAAGGTTTGTTGATTAGCCAAAAATGACCAGTAAATTACCGCTTAATTTTATCTATGCAGCATCTATATAAAATAGCATCCCTCTTATTAAAGCGGGCAAAGAACACATTGTTTATATAGTGAGTACCAAGTAATTAATATAGTAAACACCGGGATTTAGCGCTCTCGTATTCGCTTTCCGCGGGCGTTGCCTCAGGAGGAGGCGTCATTAGCGTTCCTTCCTATTTAAGCGCTTCAGGCGGGGGGTCTCTTCAGCTAACGCTATTCCCGCAGGAGTCTCATGCTCCTGTGCAAGCTCGTCGCAAATGCAATTTACCGCCGCACTAAATCCACATTATGTAGTATTCTATAAAATAAAAACCGATAAGTGAATAAGCTAAAAAATATGCTTTGAATATGACCGCGGTCCCTTAATATAGCTTTTACTTGGCATGGGATAACACTTATAAAATGTCCACTACTTAAATTGCACATAATGATAGTTATCTTGCAAGTAGCAAAAAGTGGCATCGTCTTATGATAGAAAGTAGATATCCAATGGTAACGAGTCCCTTTTTGAGCTTTTCGCGACGGCACACACAGAATAGCAAACAAGCTACGTTGATTGTAGCAAAAGGGCGGCGACTCCAGCCGGATGAGTGAGACAGATGAGCAATCGCAGGCGAACGCGTAGCGTCGGCGATGGCTCATCGCTCACCCGGCGGAAAGCGTCCGCCCTGTAGCGAAAATCCTAGCGCTCACATAATAGAGCCTCTTTAGTGCGTACTATATAAAAAATCCGTTCTATATTGCGCGTAATAAAAAAACGCTTTGTGCCCGAAATTGAAACTTCATCCGCTTTTAATGGAGTAGAAAGTATCTAATCTCTCGTTATCCAAACCAAATGCATTATGTCTTTACGTATTTCAAGATGGCGACGGACAAACATCCGCCACAGGATTACCGAAAAGAGAGAATCTTCGTTAATAGTTTAGTTGATGTTTCGTCCAAAGCATTCTGGAAAAGATGAAGTCAAGATGCACTTAAAGAGCGTTTTAACTAAAAGATAAGAAACGAGTATATAAAAAACAGCTAGGAATAACTTCCTAGCTGTTTTATGTTCTATTTAAATGTAATAACCTAAAAGTAACCCAATGCCAAGAAGAAAAACAAATATTGTGTTTGTGAGTGCTGTATCCTTCATTGCCGGTGCTACTTCGATTGCGTTTTCTTTTTCTCTAAATAATTTGATCGCATGAATTGGTTTTTTAATACTTAGTAATACTAAAAGTGTCCAAGGGGTAACAACTTGCATAATTACCAAAGCAACAATCCATAAGTAGGAGATGATAAAGTAAGCTGCTAAAATAGAGATGGCGTTTTTTCTACCGACTAGTATTGCCATTGTTTTTCTACCGCCTGCTTTGTCCTCTACAAGATCTCTCGTATTATTAGAAAGCATAATCCCTGCTACAAGTAGAGCACTTGGAACAGAAAGTAAAATTGCGAAGTTGGGTACAGTACCAACTTGAATGTAAGTAGCTATTAAAACAATTAACATACCCATAAAAAATCCGCTAAACAATTCCCCAAATGGTGTATATGCAATAGGATATGGCCCGCCAGTATAGAAGTATCCTACAGCCATAGAGAGTGCCCCCACAATTAATAACAACCAAGAACTTTCGTAGCATATATAGATTCCTAGAAATGCAGCAATTGCATAAAGTAGTAATGCTAATTGCATAACTGTTTTTGGCTTGACACCATTGCGAACAATTGCACCACCAATTCCTACCGATTCTTCATGATCAAGTCCTCGGGCAAAATCATAATACTCGTTGAACATATTCGTTGCAGCTTGAATAAGAAGACAAGCAAATAACATAGCCAAAAATAGTGGCCAGTTAATATTTGCATAATAAAGAGCAATCATTGTTCCTAAAAATACTGGAGCAAATGAAGCAGTCAATGTATGTGGTCTTGTTAATTTCCACCAAACACGCCAGCCTGTATCGGCTTTTAGTTCATGTGACATAGGTTTTTTCTCTCCTTTAAAAGAATCAATATCAATTTTAGCATAGTTTCGCTCCTAAATGTGTGCCGAAAATCGCAGAAAGATGTATGATTAAAGGTAGAGTATTTTAGAGATAAGATACATTATTTATTTTAAAGGTTATTTATACGGAGGTAATATATATGCCGAACACCACCGGCCAAAAGAAGTCAACATTACGTTTTTATACGGAAACAATAGAGGTATCGAGATTATCCGCTCATGCTTTTTTTGCGGCAGGAGATGAAAACTATAAAGGTAAACGGTTTTTCTGGCAAAATAAAGAGAAGACTTTTACATTAGTTGGATTAGGACATGCTCATACAATTGCCAATGAGCTTGAAGAGAATAGATATCAGGATATTGCTTCAAAATGGAAAGAGTTATGTCAGTTATCTTTAAAGGAAAAAGCGGATGTATCACCGATTCTTTTTGGTGGGTTTTCCTTTGATCCATTCAATAGAATCTCTTCAGAGTGGGATACATTCCCTTCTGCATTTTTTACATTATCTACTTTTCAATTAGTTATTCGAAATGAACAAGCGTTTGTCAGTATTCATTTAATAACGGATGAAGAAAATAGTATGGATACGTTTGAACAACTTCGAATCGAAAGAGATGCGTTAATACACACGTCTCAAGTAAAAGAATTAAAAAATCATGCTAAGTCTAAATTAGTTGAAAGAGAAGATCGATTAAAAGAAAAATATTTACAAGCAGTAGAAGATGTTACGAAAAGAATTCAGGAAAATGAAGTCAAAAAAGTCGTAATAGGACGTTCTTTAAAACTTACATTTGATGATGTTTTTTCTTCTGCAAGTGTTCTTTATAATACTTCCATAGAGCAACCTGAAAGCTATTTATTTGGATTAGAGAGAGACGATAAATTATTTTTTGGTGCCACACCTGAACGCTTAGTAAAGGTTGAGCATGGAGAGGCACTCTCGGCAGGAATTGCAGGTTCTATTAAACGCGGTGAAACGTCAATTGAGGATAGACAACTTGGTGAAAGTTTATTAGCTGATCCGAAAAATTTAGCAGAGCATAAATACGTCGTGGATATGATTAATAAAGTCTTTGAGCAATATTGTGATGAAGTGAAAGTTCCCTCTAGACCTAAACTACTTAAAATAAGAGACATCCAGCATTTGCATACGCCAATACAAGGTCAATTAAAAAATTCTGCATCACTTTTTCAGTTGGTAGAAGCCTTACATCCGACTCCAGCAATGGGTGGTGAGCCAAGAGAAGAAGCGGTTGCCATCATTAGAGAATCCGAGCAAATGAATCGTGGGTATTATGCAGCACCTATAGGTTGGATAGATACAGAGGGCGATGGAGAATTTGCGGTTGGAATTCGCTCTGCTTTATTGGAAAATGAACATGCTTATTTATATGCGGGCGGTGGAATCGTTGCCGAGTCCTCCTCTTTAGAAGAATTTGAAGAAACACGCGTGAAGTTTCGACCAATGCTTCGGACACTTGGAGGGAATATGAATGAATAATAGCGCTTATTTGACGTCATATGTCAATCAATTCGTTGAAACAGTAAAGCAAGCTGGTGTGGAAGATGTCGTCATCTGCCCTGGATCAAGATCAACACCACTTGCGTATGCTTTTGCAAAAAGTGAAGGATTTCATTTTTATCGTCAAATCGATGAGCGATCAGCGGCATTCTTTGCATTAGGAATCGCGAAAGCAAAAAAATTGCCAGTTGTTTTACTATGTACATCAGGGACAGCTGCAGCGAATTTCTTCCCTGCTATTGTAGAGGCTTATTATGCCCGTGTTCCATTACTTGTTATTACAGCAGATCGTCCGCATGAACTACGGGAAGTTGGCGCACCTCAAGCGATTGATCAAGTCCATTTGTTTGGAAAGCATGTGAAATGGTCTGTAGATTTTCCTATCCCAGAGGATAATGATGAAAGTTTACCTTTTATCGAACGTCATATTCATCGTGCCATTACGACAGCAAAAGCCTTGCCTATGGGACCGGTTCATATTAATGTACCATTCCGTGAGCCTCTTCTGATTAATATGGAGCAGCAACATCCTGTAGTGCAGGTAAGTCAGACGGAAATGGGGCAACTTGTGCCTAGTGTGGAGTTTATTGGCTGGTACAAGGATTTATTGCAAACGAATGAGAAAGGGTTAATCATTGTTGGTGATTCACTTCCAACAACGGCGGGTTTTTGGGAGTTTGCAAGAGAGGTTCAATGGCCGATATTAGCAGATCCTTTGTCTAATTTACGTTGTTCAGTTCCAGAAGATTGTTTGCCTTTATGTATTGATCAGTATGATGCGATTTTAAAAGAAAATGCATTTAAAGACTTTGTTGTTCCAGATGTTGTCGTTCGTTTTGGTGCACAACCTGTTTCTAAACCGCTCACACAATTTTTAAAAGCATGTAAACCGACCGTTTTTATCGCTGTAGATGAAAGTCCTATTTTCCGTGACTCTTTGCATATCGTTACCCACCATATTCAAGTTGGTGCTACTTCTTTATGGATTCCAATCGAAGAAAAACAATCATCCAGCTATTTAGAAAATTGGACAAAAGCGAACGATATCGCTACAAAACATGTTCAAGCTTATATGGAAGTGGAAGAGGACGAAGGCGCACTCGCAGCTACTTTATTTGAAACACTATCAAATGGTGTGGATTTATTTGCAAGTAGTAGTATGCCGATTCGTGATGTAGATACATTTTACAATAAAACTACGAAGGATATCCAAATATATGCCAACAGAGGAACGAACGGTATAGACGGTGTTGTTTCTACTGCACTTGGTGTTCAAGCAGCAACTAAACGTCCTGGTTATTTACTCATTGGGGATTTAGCATTCTTACATGATGTAAATGGTTTGATTGTAAGTAGATTTCAGCAAACCGATTTAACGATTGTCATTATGAACAATGATGGTGGCGGTATTTTTTCTTATTTACCTCAATCGAGTGAAACAACTTACTTTGAGCACCTATTTGGAACACCTACGGGCTTAGAATTTTCACATATAGCTGCTATGTACGATGCACAATATGATACAGTTCATTCAAAAGAACAATTCGTTCGTGTATTGAATCAGCAGAAGATGAAAGATGTTCGTATTATTGAAGTGTTTACGAATCGGCAAGTGAATACGGAAACACATCGAAAATTATGGACAGCGATTTCAGAGGAGCTAGACTTGATTTGGAAAGTTTAAATGTAAAAGTTCGTAATATAACTATGCATGTAAAGAGATATAATATTGGAGCAGAAGAAAAAGTTGTATTCCTTCATGGGTTTACTGGCTCCAGTACTACTTGGGACGAGGTAATCACATTTCTTCCATCCTCAGTGGAGATACTAACAATAGATTTAATTGGTCATGGGCATACATCTAAGCCAACCGATTTTACTCACTATTATGTCGAAGAACAAATAGAAGACATGCATAAGTTATTTCAATTATTGGGATGGAGTCATTTTACGCTCGTCGGTTATTCTATGGGGGGGCGATTGGCACTTGCTTACGCTTCTAAATATCCCATAGACAAGTTAATTCTTGAGAGTAGTTCTCCTGGCTTAGCAAATGAAGAAGCTCGTGTAGAAAGAAAACAGGCGGATGAATTGCTTGCAGAAAGAATAGTAAAGGAAGGAATTTCTGCCTTCGTCGATTTTTGGGAAGACATACCTTTATTTCATTCGCAAAAAAGCTTATCAATCGAAAAACAGCAGGCTATTCGGTTGGAAAGACTTGCAGGATCCGAAGTGGGACTATCTAACAGCTTGAAAGGGTTTAGTACAGGAATACAACCTTCTTACTGGGGTAATCTAGAAGTTATGAAAGTTGCCACTACTTTAGTTACTGGTGAGTTAGATCGAAAATTTTATGAGATTGCTTTGGAAATGAAAAAACTTCTTCCAGATGGTAAGCACGTGCATGTTAGTAATGCGGGACATGCAATTCATGTGGAAAATCCCGAATTGTTTGCTACAATAGTAAAGGATATTATTTTAAAGGAGGAATAAGGATGACTCGTGAATGGACAACCTTACATACATATGAAGATATTAAGTATGAGTTTTATAATGGGATTGCAAAAGTGACGATTAACCGTCCGGAAGTACGAAATGCATTTCGCCCAAAAACAGTAATGGAAATGATTGATGCATTTTCACGCGCGCGTGATGACAAAAATGTAGGTACCATCATCTTGACTGGTGAAGGGGAGCATGCATTCTGTTCTGGTGGAGACCAAAAAGTACGTGGACATGGTGGATACGTTGGAGAAGATGAAATTCCTCGTTTAAATGTACTAGATTTACAACGATTAATTCGTGTAATTCCAAAACCAGTTGTAGCGATGGTAGCCGGTTATGCAATCGGTGGGGGACATGTACTTCACGTTGTTTGTGACTTGACAATTGCTGCAGACAACGCGAAATTTGGTCAAACAGGTCCTAGAGTTGGTTCGTTTGATGCTGGATATGGTTCAGGTTATTTGGCGCGTATTATCGGACATAAAAAAGCGCGAGAAATTTGGTATTTATGCCGTCAATACGACTCTCAACAAGCGCTTGATATGGGCTTAGTCAATACGGTAGTTCCTTATGCACAATTAGAGGACGAAACGGTACAGTGGTGTGAAGAAATGCTTGAAATGAGCCCAACTGCACTTCGTTTCTTAAAAGCTGCTATGAACGCAGATACGGATGGTTTAGCAGGTCTTCAACAATTGGCTGGAGACGCAACACTTCTATATTACACAACAGATGAAGCAAAAGAAGGTCGCGATTCATTCAAAGAAAAACGTAAGCCTGATTTCGGCCAATTCCCACGTTTTCCGTGATTATTGCATCAATGAATTTTGAGAAAGCTGTCCTTTTATAGGGCGGCTTTTTTATCTAAAGGAGACGAATACTTTGTATCCGAATTTATTAGTAAAACGTGTAAGTCTAACACCAAATCGAATTGCTTTAAGGTTTAACGAGAAAGCATGGACATTTGAACAACTGTCTGATGAAGTCGATGAATTTGCAGAAAAACTATATACAAAAGGTATAAAATTTGGAATGAGAATTGCCATTTTAGCTTCATCTGATGCACAATTAGTCATTGCGATACACGGGTGCATACAGCTTGGTTGTGAGTTAGTTATGTTAAATGAGCGTTTAACTGAGGAAGAGTTGCGTTATCAATTACTGGACAGCAATGCCGATTATTTATTAGTCGATAGTGTGGAAAAAAGAAGTTTAACTTTTCCTAATAGGCTTTCATTTGAATTGCTCAACTTGGTGGAAAGAACTACATTCGAAGTAGAAAAAGAGTGGCCAAAAAATCGAACCATCACGATTATGTATACATCCGGAACGACCGGACATCCAAAAGGGGTTCGGCAATCACTCGAAAATCATGTGATGAATGCAACTGGCTCTGCACTTAACTTAGGAGTTCAACCAAATGATTGCTGGTTATGTACAGTTCCGTTGTTTCATATTAGTGGTTTTTCCATATTAATGCGTTCTGTTTTGTATGGGATGACAGTGAATCTTCATACAAAGTTTGATGCGGAAAAAGCAGTGGAAGAAATAATGAGTGGAACAGTTACTAGAATGTCTGTCGTTGCAGTTACACTAGAAAGAATGATTTCGGTTCTAGAAGAAAGAAATATATCCTTTCCAAATACGTTTCAATCAATGCTAGTAGGTGGGGGACCAGTTCCGTTAAATTATTTAGAAAGAGCAATTCAACGAAATATTCCTGTGCTACAAACATATGGAATGACAGAAACTGCTTCTCAGACAACGACCTTATCGAGCGAAGATGCTATTCGAAAATTAGGCTCTGCGGGTAAACCCCTTTTCTTTGCAGACGTTCGGATTAATGGAGCAGAGAAAATAGGTGAGATTTGTATTAAGGGTCCACATGTGACAATGGGGTATGTAGGTGCAGCTGAGTTGAAAAATCCTTTAGTAGACGGTTGGCTCCACACGGGGGATATGGGATATATCGATGAAGAAGGGTATTTATTTGTAGTAGATCGCCGTTCTGATTTAATCATTTCCGGTGGTGAAAATATCTATCCTGCAGAAGTAGAACAAGCATTAGTCAAGCACTCAGCGGTGAAAGAAGCGGGTGTTGTTGGAAAGCAAGACGACAAATGGGGACAAGTTCCTGTCGCATTTATTGTGTTAAAGGAAGAAGTAAGTGAAGAAGCGTTAAAAGCATTTATGAAAACGGAAATGGCTTCTTATAAACAACCAGTTATCTATTACTTTATGGAGCAACTGCCAAGAAATGCATCGAATAAGCTAATGCGCAGAGAGTTATTTAAATATGTGCAAGAAATGAAATAAATCCTAAGGGAGACCAAACAATGCGTCAAAGCAACCAAATGGATTTGAAAGCAACTAATTTCGTACTGAGAGCAACCAATTCAAATATGTAAGCGACCAAATGATACAAATTAGATATTAATTGAAATACGCCACCTTTTAAAGTTAAAAGTGGCGTTTTCTTATTCAATTCAGTGCAGTTTTTAATGTTTCTAAATTTTTGTTCATTAATGTAAAATAAGTTTCATTATATTCAACATCGTTTTTGGATAGAACGCCTAAATTGTGTAATACTAAGCTTTTAGCACCGACTTCTTTTTGAATGACTTCCGTTAGTTTGGAAGAAACGTTTTGTTCAAACAAAATGTATTTAATATCTTTTTCTTTTGCTAAATCAATGATCTTCGTTAGCTCTTTTTGTGAAGGTTCATCTTGCGAATTAAGACCAGAAACTGCGATTTGCTCTAAGTCATACGCATGTGCTAAATAACCAAAGGCTGCATGGGAAACAAAAAATGTTTTATTAGGAGCATTTTGTGCCATTTCTTTGTAGCTTGCATCTAATTGTTTTAATTGAGCAATTAACTCATTATAATTTGTTTCAAATTGCTCTTTTTGTTCAGGAGCAGCTTTCACAAGCGAATCTTTGATAGATAAAGCTAAACTTTGACTAATTTGTGGAGAAATCCACACATGGGGATCTATTTTACCATGGTCGTGCTCTTCTTCGCCTTCATCTTCATGCTCATGTGTGTTAGCTTCTAACTGGTCTTTTGGAACTGCATCAACTGTTGCAACCATTTTCACATGTTCATTTTCTAATGTTTTTTTCGCATTTTCAACGAAACCTTCTAAACCTAGTCCTATGTAGAAAAACAGGTCAGCATCTGCGAGATTCATCATATCTCTTTGAGTTGGTTCAAATGTGTGTTCGTTTGAGCCCGCAGGATATATAGAGGATACATGTACCGCGTCGCCACCAATTCGTTCTGCAAAGTATTGTAGCGGATATACAGTCGTATAAATTTGTATTTTATTGTCTTTTTTTTGTTTATCTACATTTATGGTTTCTTTATCTCCACAAGCGGCTGTAAATAATGCAAGTATAATTACTAAAGCTAGTAAAAGTGTTCTTTTCATCTTGCCATCTCCTAAATAGTAATGATTACGTTTTGAATTTTTTTAACTTTTTAAGCTTACAAGACATTATAAAAAAAAGCAAGAAAAAAACCTTTGAAGCTATTTTTTCTTCAAAGGCCATTCTTCTGGAACAGGGTCAAGTCCACCTTCATGAAAAGGGTGGCATTTAGATATTCTTCTTATTGTTAAGTATCCACCTTTTATTGCACCGTGCTTTTGCACTGCCTCTACACCGTAATGCGAACAAGTTGGATAGAAACGGCAACTAGGCGGTGTTAAAGGGGAAATTATTTTTTGATAGAATTTAAATATCCATAAGATTATATATTTCATACGTTATTCAGCTTCTTTCATTGAGTTTTCGCTTACGTTTATTGTATGAAAATAAGTGGTATATGAAAAGTAATAACAACTAATCTTTTGAGGAGAGTGACAAATTGATGTCAGCAGAATTAAATAAAGAACTAAACAAGCAGGTAGCTTCATGGTCAGTCATGTACGCAAAATTGCACAATTATCATTGGTATGTAAAAGGGCCATCTTTTTTTACATTACATGCAAAGTTTGAGGAATTGTACAACGAAGCTACCTTAAACATGGATGAGTTAGCTGAACGTATTTTAACACTAGGGGCTAGTCCAGTCGGCACTTTAAAAGAGCATTTAGAGCTATCGGATGTGGAAGAAGCGAGCAATAAAGAAACAGCAGACCAGATGGTTGAAACTGTTGTAAAAGATTTTGATAAAATAATGATTTCTTTAAAAAAAGGAATGGATGAAGCAGCAAAAGACGAAGATGATATGACAGAGGACATTCTTAATGCTATTTATCAAAAAACAGAAAAACACCAATGGATGCTCAATGCATTTTTAGGGGACTCGAACAAATAATCTCATACAACTTTTTCTAAAGTAACCGATAATAAGCTTAAAAGGAGGTATGACTATGGATATCAATTCTATTATGTCTTCTCAGTTAATGGAGCTACAACAAGCTGTTCAAATGAGCGTTCTTAAAAATGCGATGAATATGGGAACGGTAGCTGCAATTGGGATGTTAGAGGACATGCCTCAAGCATCTGCATCTCATCCTTATAAAGGATCAGTTGTGGACGTTCAAGCATAAGTACGAATGGAAGATGGTTAAAGTCTAGAAGAATCGTGAAAAACATGTACCCATGTGGTGCATGTTTTTTAATTTTGGTGGCATACTCTTTAAAAAGGATGTGTGCAGATGAGTTTAAACAAAGTGTACGTTTCTATCGTGCATCGTAAAGTGTATATTTATCCAGACGAATCACCATGGGAATATGAGGTAAACGCAAACAGAGAGATTATTCCTGTATTTGAAAAGCTCTTTAACCAATTAAGTAGTGCTGAAACAAGTAATTTTTGGAGGGCACATATACCAATAAGATACTATCATTTAGATGAAGAAAACGATGAATACGACACAAAATTGAAAAAGCTATATGCACTGATTCATGAATTCAGCAATGAAGAATCAAGATCACTAATTGAAAAGCTTCCATATTTTAATGAAAGTAGGAGAGTATTCGTTGAGTAAAATAATTAATCGTAAAGGCAACGAGACAGATTCATCTTATCGTAATGTCAGTTCGCTATTAAACCAGTCACCACAACAAAAATCAAAACAAAATATAGCGCAAAACAGAGAAGAAGGAAATGAAAATTACAAATTAGAACAAAAAACATTATCTGAAGAGAATTTCGCACAAGAGAAAAAGGAATTATGAATAGTTGAGACTTGGCTACTTGCTAAGTCTTTTTTTCATACATATGTTACCATTGAAAATAAATCGAAGAATTGGGAGGAAATATGCTTAAACAAATTATTTTACTCATTGGACCAACTATTATGATATTTATTGGACTTTCTTTAGTACATAATGTTTTAATAACCTTTTTCCTTTTTTATGGATGGTTATTGTTTATTCCACTAATAATCGTATATTGGAATAAGGAAAACAGAAACAGCAATCGTATACAAATTCCTTTATCCAAAAAGTCGCTTCTCGTTGGTGCTGTAAGTGGATTGATTTGCTTGATCACCATTTATAGCTTCGTATTTATTTTTCAATCCTTTGTTTTGGATATCCCCCAGTTGCAGCAATTACTAGAAGAGTGGGATTTTAGTGGTAAAAAGGTTATTTTGCTTGTACTAGTATTAGCTCTTATTAATCCTATATTAGAAGAATTTTATTGGCGTGAATTTATGTATAGTCGTCTATTACCCAAAATAGGGAATGTGACAGCGATTATGATTACATCTATTTTCTATAGTTTATACCACTTGATTGTTGTGATGGAGACTTTCAGTTTTCCTTTTAATGCATTGGCAGTTGTTCCTGTTTTTCTTGCCGGGATTATGTGGGCAATTTTTCGATATAAACTGAAATCTATTACTGCACCAATTATTAGTCATTGTCTAGCGGATATTGGGATTATGTTGGTGTATTGGTATATAATTGTTCCCTCATAAATTCTTATCATCTTGAATAATTTTATTGGTAAAAAAGGAGACATCGGTCATGTTATCTTTCCGAGATTTACACGGAATACGTGTGGAATTAGCTTTTGAAAAAGGATCGTTGCCATTAGAGCCTATGCATGTTTTAGTGCTGGCAAAGCATCAAAATAAGTGGTTATTAACGAAGCATCCAAAACGAGGCATTGAGTTTCCTGGTGGAAAAGTGGAGGAAAACGAATCGCCTATAGAAGCTATAATGCGCGAAACATTAGAAGAGACAAATGTCGCAATAAAAAATGTAGAGTGGATTGCAGAGTATCTTGTGTATGATGAAACTCCATTTTGTAAGGCGGTATATATCGCAAATGTTGGCCATATTAATGTGGAGGGTCCAAGTTTTGAAACAGAAGGTGCAGTATGGTTAACTACGGATGAATTTTTACATAGTAACAATTTAAGTTTTCATATGAAGGATACTGGTATGAAAGCAATTTTAGAGAAGGTGATTACACTTGAAGGAAAATGGAACGGTTGAGAAGACGAGAATTTATCCATCGCCAAATCCTCATATTAAGTTAACGGAAATAACTTATTGGTCATGCGGATATCGTGTGAAGGGATTACTTGCTGAGCCTAGAGAGAAAGGTACATATGAAGGTATTTTATACTGCCGAGGTGGTATGCAAAGTATTGGCATGGTAAGACCAGCTCGTATTGCGCAAATTGCTTCAGAGGGTTTTATAGTATTCGCGCCTTATTACCGCGGAAATCGGGGTGGGGAAGGCAAAGATGAATTTGCTGGAGAAGATCGATGGGATGCAGTTTATGCAGTTGATGTACTAAAGCAATTTTCTAAAGCAAAGGTTCATTTATTTGCCTTTTCACGTGGGGGAATAATGGCTCTATGGACAGCTATTTTACGAAATGATATTACATCCATCGTAACATGGGCAGGGGTTTCGGATATATATTTAACATTTGAAGAACGAACAGATATGCGAAGAATGATGAAAAGAGTCATTGGCGGTACACCTTCCAATAATACGAAAGCGTATGAAGACCGAAATGTTCTTGCTCATACACAGGATATAAAAGCAGCAACCCTCATCATTCATGGAATATTAGACACAAATGTTTCCTTTGAGCATGCAAAGGTTTTAGAGACAGCACTAGTAGGGAATAATAAAATAGTGGAAGCTTGGTATTTTCCAGGGTATACGCACTTTTTTCCAAGTAAAGTGAATCGGCAAGTAGTGAAGGATGCATGTAATTGGATGAAAAGGCAGAAAGGAGTTTAGTCGATGGGTAATGTAGTTGTTAAGATTGAAACAATGAGTACAGAGGGAAAATCTTCATTTCCGTCGGATGTAAACTTTTGGACCAATCTTTTGGATAACTATACAAATGAATTTCAGGAAGTTGTTATCCAATGTTGGAATGAAGAAGAGCATGCAATCAATGAATTAAGTTCGAGAGCGGCTTCAACTACGAATGAAGGGCTCATAAAAATTTTTTACATTAATTTGAACGAGGAAAATCGTGTATTCCTTAGAAATCATTCCGTAGATCCTAACGGTGGATTAAAATGGTTCACGATGTTTTTTAATGTAAATGGGGACGAACGATTAGAAGTGAGTCATTATGGTTCAGAAATAATTTTATATAAAGCAGATGAAGAAATAGCGAAACAGTTTATTTCCATCTTTTCTTCATCCATTACTACACATTATTATGATGAAAATGCAGATTAATAAAGAGGATGTCACCAATATAAATGGGACATCCTCTTTTGCTTTAAAAGATAGGAAAGTATATGTATTTCTACTAAGTAACTGTCCAGACATAGGCGCTTGCACGTTTCTTAAAGATTAAGAAAGTATATGGATTTTCCTCCTGCGAAACCAGTCTTCATAGTACTTAAAAGAATTAAATAAATACCGCGGATTTCCGTTTCAGTTGGACGCTTTCCACGGGAGCGCCGCATTCGCGTCACTTGTGTTGTCTTATCTGTCTCCGTGGAACGAAGGCTAAGAGCGCCACCTTGTGTGGCAACGCCTTCGTGACCAACATCCTGTTGGCCACCGTCTGGAGTCGCCCCCTTTCCCTACAATCCATGGAGTGAGTAGTACCTAACAAGAAGATTTGGCCCAGCTATCGCTAAGAATCCAGTATTAGTAAGGAATCATACTATAATTTCAAGGGTTAGATCTTTAGTTTTTTTTTAGTTTTCCGTACACAGTATACACGAATCAGTGGGTGTATCATTAGAGTAGGTGGTACTAGAGAAAAATAGATAGCATCCATTATTAAAGAAGTGCTGAGCGGACGAAATTGTATCTTCGTCCGCTTTTAAAAGAATAAGAATGGATTTATTCTCTCATTAACCAAAACAAATGCATTATGTCTTTACATATTTCAAGAAGGCGACGGACAAACAGACGCCCCAAGATTACAGAAAAAAGTGGATGGAGAAGTGACGCAGTCACTTCTCCATCCACAGAAATTCCTATGGTAATAATGTAGTCAATGTTTCGTCCAAAGCACTCTAGAAATAGAGAAGACAAGATGCACTTAAAGGACGTTTACGTTTTTCTTATTATGCTAAAGGTCCGCCTTTTTGCGAAATTTCTTCTGAAACTGTACCGAATTTTTTGAAATTCTCATGGAAAGCTTGTGCAAGTTCAGCCGCTTTTTTATCGTAAGCTGCTTTGTCGGTCCAAGCATTACGAGGAATCAGTACTTCAGAAGGTACACCTTCTACTTGTTTTGGAATAGCTAAACCAAATACTGTATCTGTTTCAGTTTCTACATTGTTCAATTTTCCATCAATTGCTGCGCGAACCATTGTACGAGTGTAAGAAAGCTTCATACGACTACCAACGCCGTATTCTCCACCAGTCCAGCCAGTGTTTACTAGGAATACTTGTGCACCATGCTCATCAATTTTCTTTCCAAGCATTTCAGCGTAAACAGTCGCATGTAATGGCAAGAAAGGTGAACCAAAGCAAGTAGAGAATGCTGGTTGAGGTGATGTAATTCCACGCTCTGTTCCGGCAAGCTTAGAAGTGAATCCACTTAAGAAATGGTACATTGCTTGTTCTTTTGTTAGCTTGCTGATTGGAGGTAATACGCCAAATGCATCAGCAGTTAAGAATACGATGGTATTTGGATGACCAGCAACAGAAGGATCCACAATGTTTTCGATGTTTTGGATTTGGTAAGCTGCACGTGTATTTTCTGTTAATGAATTGTCTGCATAGTTTGCAACACGAGTTTTCGCATCTACAACAACGTTTTCTAAAACAGTACCAAATGTGATTGCATCATAGATTTGTGGTTCGTTTTCGCGAGTTAGATCGATACATTTCGCGTAACATCCGCCTTCGATATTAAATACGCCATTATCGGACCAACCATGTTCGTCGTCACCGATTAATTTACGTCCCGCGTCTGCAGAAAGAGTTGTTTTTCCTGTTCCAGAAAGACCGAAGAATAATGCAACGTCGCCTTCTTCTCCAACGTTTGCTGAACAGTGCATAGGTAAAATATTTTGTTCTGGCAATAAGTAGTTCATAATAGAGAAAATAGATTTTTTCATTTCTCCCGCATATTCCGTTCCGCCGATTAACACGATTCGTTTTTCCATTGAAACAATGATAAACGTTTCTGTTTTTGTTCCATCTACTGCTGGATTCGCTTTGAAATTAGGGGCACTTACAACTGTGAAATCAGCTTTATGATTTGCAAGTTCTTCCTCTGTAGGATTGATAAACAATTGTTGTGCAAACAGGTTATGCCAAGCATATTCATTGATAACTTGAATACTTAAGCGAGAGGTTTTATCAGCACCAGCGAAACCTTTGAATAGGAATAATTCATTTTGCTCAGCGAGGTAGCTAGTAACTTTTTTATATAGTGATTCGAATACTTCAGAAGAAATTGGTTGGTTTACGGATCCCCAATCGATTTTGTCTCTAGATATAGGCTCATCAACGATGTATTTATCTTGTGGAGAACGACCTGTATATTTACCTGTTTCTGCTTTCACGGCTCCCGTAGAAGTTAAAACAGCTTCGCCTCTTGATGTTGCTTTTTCTACAAGTTGCGCAACTGATAATTGAATGTTAACATTTTCTCCAGATAACAATTCGTTCAGTTCATTCACAGTATCGATTGAATTCATATTGTATATACCATCCTTTTAATTATTTTCCCTTATAAAAGAGGGAGATGAGTTTCATATGTGAAATAGTATAACACATTTACCTTAATAGTCTACACTAATAAAGTGATTATTTATATCTTTTATAAATAAATCGTCAACAAAAATATATTGACATATCAATCCAACTTACGTATGATGAAAAATTGAACGGATACTCTTATCCCGAGCTGGTGGAGGGGTCAGGCCCTATGAAACCCGGCAACCTGTAATTTTTTTTTTATTACAAAGGTGCCCAACCTGAGACAAGGTGAAATCCCTTGATTGATAAGAGTGAAAGGTGCTTATGAAATTAATAGCCTTTCCTCATGTGTAATATACGTGAGTGGAAGGTTTTTTTTATGACATCGCCCTTTATCCTTGTGTGCCAAGTCCAAAACAGCTTGACATGGGAATGAGTACCGTATCAATTCTTGAGAGAAATCTCGCAGGATATAGGAGGAATTTATTATGACACAACGTCGATTATTTACATCGGAATCAGTAACAGAAGGACATCCAGATAAAATTTGTGATCAAATTTCAGATGCAATTCTTGATGCAATTCTAACAGAAGATCCAAATGCACGTGTAGCTTGTGAAACAACCGTGACAACAGGACTAGTTTTAGTTGCAGGAGAAATCACTACTTCTACTTATGTAGACATTCCAAAAGTAGTTCGTGCTACTATCAAAGAAATAGGCTATACTCGTGCAAAATATGGCTTTGACTCGGAAACTTCAGCAGTATTAACTGCAATAGACGAACAGTCTGCTGATATTGCAATGGGAGTTGACCAAGCTTTAGAAGCTCGTGAAGGTTCGATGACTGATTCTGACATAGAAGCAATAGGAGCAGGGGACCAAGGTTTAATGTTTGGTTACGCTTGTAATGAAACGCCAGAACTTATGCCACTTCCCATTAGTTTAGCGCATAAATTGGCTCGTCGTTTAGCAGAAGTTCGTAAGGATGAAACGCTAGACTATTTACGTCCAGATGGTAAAACACAAGTTACAGTGGAGTATGATGAAAATAATAATCCTGTCCATATCGATACGATTGTTATCTCAACTCAACATCATCCGGAAGTAACGTTAGAACAAATCCAAAAAGATTTAAAAGAGTTAGTGATCAATCCAATTGTTCCTACTAATTTAATCGATGAGCATACAAAATACTTTATTAACCCAACTGGACGCTTTGTAATTGGTGGACCACAAGGAGATGCGGGCTTAACAGGACGTAAAATTATCGTAGATACTTACGGTGGATATGCTCGTCATGGCGGAGGAGCATTCTCTGGTAAAGATCCTACAAAAGTAGACCGTTCTGCTGCGTATGCTGCTCGCTATGTTGCAAAAAATATTGTTGCAGCTGGAATTGCTGATCGTTGTGAAGTTCAATTAGCTTATGCAATTGGTGTTGCACAACCAGTATCTATCGCAGTTGAGACATTTGGAACTGGAAAAGTAGAAGAAGTTCAATTAGTTTCCCATATTCGTGAATTATTCGATCTTCGCCCAGCTGGTATTATTAAAATGCTAGATCTTCGTCGCCCAATCTACAAACAAACTGCTGCTTACGGACATTTTGGCCGTACAGACATCGACGCACCTTGGGAAAAAACAGATAAAGCAGAAGAGTTAAGACAAAAAGCAGGACTATAAGATAAAAAAGAGCATTCCCACAGTCAACGTATGACTACTGGGACTGCTCTTTTATTTATAAAAGTATATACTTTTTTACTTAATACTTGTTTAGACTCCAAAGCTTTTTCCAGCAGGATCAAATTTGAAATAGCTGCTCCTACACAAGCTCGTCTCAAAAATTTCCGCAGGGCTAAATCCTTTGGCCAAGGCACTTAGGAAATGACTAGTACATCATGCACTTATAGGGTGCTTTCGCTTTTCTAAAATATAAGAAAGCTATACCTAATCTACAGTGCTTTCTATTTTTGACTATCTTATTTAGTTCCTCTCATTATCTAAAACTATTGCATCTTGTCTTTACACATTTCAATATGGCGACGGACAAACATTAACCACAAGATTGCCGAAAAAGAGTATATGGGACTGACGCATTCACTTCCATATACTCCATAAATTTATACGTTAATAGTGTAGCCAATGTTTCGTCCAAAGCATTCTGGAAACGGTAAAGACAAGATGCACTTAATGGGCGATTGCATTTTTCTTATTGCAATGATTTATAATACTGCCCTTTTTCAGCGTACTCCCGAATAATTCGTTGTACATCTTCTTTATCTGCATCTGTCAGCTCACGTACAACTTTTGCAGGACTTCCCATTGCCAGTGAGTTTGGAGGAATTTTCTTTCCTGGAGTAACTAAACTTCCTGCCCCGATAAATGCGCCTTCTCCAATTTCCGCACCATCTAGAATAATAGAGCCCATTCCAACTAATGCTCCTTTTCGAACAATGCAGCTATGTAATGTTACTTGGTGCCCGATCGTTACTTCATCTTCTAAAATAAGTGGATTGTTCGGGCTTTGATGCAAACAACATAAATCTTGGATGTTCACTCTTTGTCCAATAATAGTAGGTGCAACGTCCCCTCGTATTACCGTATTAAACCAAATAGTAGACTCTTGTCCGATTGTCACATCCCCTGTAATTGTGACATAATCAGCGATGAAAGCAGAATCATCAATTGACGGGGTTTTTCCTTTAAATGGATAGATCAATCTATACACACTCCTCTAAAAATAGAATATAATTAATCGTATCAAACGAACAGTATAATGAAAACTATTTGAGCAGAATAGGAACGAATGGAAGAGGTGATGCTCATGTGGAAATGGGAAGCAGAAGAAAGACCAAAAGCAGTAATCGTAATTGTTCATAGTGCATATGAACATCATAGAAGATATGCTTGGTTAATTGAAAAATTTAGAAGTTCAAATTGTCATATTGTCATGGGTGATTTACCTGGACATGGTGTACACACAAATGCTAATAAAATACATGATGAACCTCTTGATCAGTACAAAGATTACATAGCACAAGCATTACAAGTTGCAGTAACTTATAATCTCCCAATATTTATACTTGGTCATGGACTTGGTGCAACATTATTAATAAAAGTAATGCATAAATTACAAATAGAATATGCAGGAGTCATTTTAACTTCCCCTTGGCTACAACTAAAAAAGTCCCCATCTAAATGGACAAATGCATTAGCTAAATTATCTGTTCAACAGAAGATTCATCATGATATTCAACTGAAGGAACTAACGAGAAACTATGAAGTGTACAAACAATATGTGGAGGATCCGACATACCATACAATGATAACGAATGCTTGGTATAAAGAAATGCAATTTCTCTTAAAAAGTATTGGTCAAACAACGACTTCTATTCCGAATGTCCCAGTATTATTAATGACGGCGGAGCGTGATAAAATCACAGATACTACTGCAGCAGCCGGATGGCTAAAAAAACAAGAACTAACAGAATATCAATATAAATCATGGAAAAATTGTTTCCATGATTTATTCCAGGAACCTGAACGAGAAGAGATTTTTGCATATTCCCATTCTTTTATAAATAATGTTCTAAGATCTATAGGATATATTGTTTAGGGAATGTTGTAGATAAACAAGATTATACTAGAGAATGATATTCTATTTGGAATATGTGAGTTTTAATATAACTTGTGGTATAATTATTCGGTTAAATCGGAAAAAACATTCTATTAATTGAAATAAAGAAAGTGAAGTGTAACTTATATGCAAAACCAACATTTTATACGTAATTTTATAGTAGAAACACCTTCAAAACCAGGGAACTTTGCTAAAGTTGCAACTGCTATCGGAATGGCTGAAGGGGATATTGGAGACATTACAACACTTAAAAGTGGAGCATTAACAACAGTCCGTGATATTACGATCACTTGTAAATCTGAAGCACAATTCCAATCTGTCATTGCGAATATTGAAGCCATTGGAAATGGTGTTAAGATCCATGCTGTAACAGATGATGTGTTAAAAGCGCATGAAGGCGGAAAAATTGCGATGAAGAGCAGATTGGATGTCCGTTCACTCGGAGATTTGCAAAGAATTTATACGCCTGGTGTTGCTAGCGTTTGTATGGAAATTGTTAATAATCCTGAAAAAGCAAATTACTTTACGTCGATTGGCAGTTCCGTAGCTATCGTAACAGATGGTACAGCTATATTAGGTTTAGGAAATATTGGATCTGTTGCAGGGATGCCTGTAATGGAAGGGAAAGCTGTACTATTAGATCAATTTGTTGGTTTAAGTGGTATTCCTATTTTATTAAATACAAGTGATCCAGATGAAATCGTTGAAACGGTCAAACATATTCATCAAGGATTCGGAGCAATTTTATTAGAAGATATTGGATCTCCTCACTGCTTTGAAATAGAAGAACGTTTAAAAGCAGAACTTCCTATTCCAGTTATGCATGATGACCAGCATGGAACGGCGGTAGTAGCGCTTGCTGCGATATTATCTGCATGTAAATCGACTGGAGTAGATGTAAAAGATGCCGTAATTGGTCAAATCGGACTTGGTGCTGCCGGATTAGCTATCTGTCGTATGTTAATGGCTTATGGTGTAGATGAAGTATATGGTCTAGATCGTCAAGAAGAAGCAAAACAACGATTGGTAAACTATGGTGGAAAAACGATTCCTACATTAGAAGAAATGATGGAAACTTGTGATATAATTGTTGCTACTACTGGAGTAGCTGGGTTAATCAAACCTGAAATGATTAAAAAAGGACAAATAATATTAGCATTATCCAATCCAAACCCTGAAATTCTTCCAAATGAGGCAATTGCAGCTGGAGCAGCTTTCGCAGCTGACGGAAGATCTGTCAATAATGTGATTGGATTCCCAGGAATATTCAAAGGTGCATTAGATGCAGGAGCAAAGGAAATTACGTATTCCATGCTAATAGCAGCTGCCCAAGCAATCGTAGGACATACAAAACCTGGCGAGTTAATACCGAACCCACTAGATCCGACAGTTCATCATTTAGTGGCAAGAGCAGTAGAAGAAGCAGCAAATAAAGAAATGAATTTATAAGGAAAAGAAGATTTCGGTTACGATGCCGAAATCTTCTTTTTAAATTCTTCATTATAATTGGTAACTTCCATCAAAGCCCTCTCTTCGAGTGGAATTCGCACGGAGAGCATCGCGAGATTTAAAAGAGTAAAGCAAATAGCCGTAATATATGCTTGGAATATAAGCGGTAAAAGTGCTATTTCGATGCAGACAACCACGTAATTTGGGTGTTTTAGATAAAGATATGGTCCTTTTGTTACTACATGGGCACCGGGTAAAATAATGATTTTTGTATTCCAAAAAGATCCTAACGATCTCAAACACCATATGCGTAATGCTTGAACAATTAAAAAAATTAGAAAAAATAACGGAAATAGTGGGGAAATACCTCGGTTAAATACTAAAACCTCTGCAATTAAACAAATAAAAAAGCTCACATGCAGAGTCACCATATAAGGATAATGAGATGCACCTACTTCATAAGCCCCTTGTGCAAGCATCTTTTTTTCATTTTGCTTAGCTATAAAAACTTCCGTTATTCTTTGAATGATGACCAGAAAGATAATAATGAAAAATAACATTCTAATCCCCCCAATTTAGTAGAACTGCTTCTCCGCAAAAACCAGGTCCTAGAGCCACTAATAATCCTAAATCATCCTTGTTGTTTTCTTTCAACATAAATTGTTCTAATACATAAAGTACTGTTGGAGAGGACATATTCCCATGTTTTTTTAATACATTTCTAGAAATCGACGTTTGATGTTCCTCTAGGTGGAGTGTATCCTCATATGCTTGTAGAACTTTTTTTCCTCCGGGATGTGCTACAAAATTTACGAGTTGATCTTTTGAAACATTCTGCTCTGTCAAAAATTCATCTACAAATGGTCCCAACCAGCTTGAAATAATGGAAGGAATACTCTTAGAGAAAACGACATGTAATCCATTATTTTTAATATTCCATCCCATCACGTCTTCCGAGTTGGGCATCCATTTAGAAGCTGTATCTACTATATGCGGAACATGCTTATTGTTTGTAAGATCAACATTATCTCCACAAACTAATGCACAAGCAGCTCCGTCGGCGAAAAGAGAAGCCCCTATTAGATTACTTTTAGAAAAGTCATTCGGTTGGAAGGTGAGACTACATAACTCTACACAAACAACGAGAACTTTCGCATCGGGATGAGCTTTGCAAAAATCAAAAGCTCTACTAATGCCAGCAGCTCCACCAGCACAACCTAGTCCCCAAATTGGAATCCGTTTCATACGATCCGAAAAAGGCAGATGGTTCATCACACGAGCATCGACGCTCGGGGTAGATATGCCTGTGCTGCTGACAAAGATAATGGCATCAATTTCTTCTGAAGGAAGTGCCTTTTGGAGAAATGTGGTATTTTGAAGGCAAGCTTGTATTACTTCTACACTATATTTTGTTGCTAAATCTATATAAATATTATTTCGTTCTTCAAAGGAATGTTCCGTTTGGTGCCATTCTAATGGCACACAAAAATATCGTGTTTCAATATCTCCATTTTCAAAAACTTGTAATAAACGATCTAATTGTGCAATTTTATCTTTAAAGAGTTCTTTTGTTAACTGTTCAATATTTGTTTGATCTAATACATAAGGAGGGTTATATGTACTAATAGAAGCAATTTTTGGCATGGAGATTCTCCTTTTTTAGTTATTATCTCCATGCATTTGAATTATATTCAAACGAATTTAGATATTTGCTTTCATTTTTTCAATCGCAATAACAAAAGGGGGTGTATTTTGTTGATTTAAAAATTGGTAACAAAGTACATGTGTATAGGAGTAAGGTAATTGCATTACATAATCCATTAAAGCATCTTTTTCTTCTTTACCACCGGGATGTCCATGATAAACAACTAAAATAATTAAACCGCCTACTTTTAACATCTCTAAAAGAGATGTAACAGCTTGAATAGTAGAGTTGCCTTTTGTCACAATTTGAAGATCACTACCAGGTAAATATCCAAGATTAAAAATAGCTGCTGCAATTTCTTTTTCCACGTATTTCGAAACATTTTCATGTCCATCTAGAATTAGAGTTGCCCTCGAAAGCAAATTTGCTTCTACTAACTTTTCTTCCGTGGATTGTATAGCTTCGGGTTGAACATCAAATGCGTATACATGCCCAGCTTCGCCAACTAATTTTGCTAAAAATAAAGTATCATGACCATTTCCAGCAGTTGCATCGACAACCAAATTCCCAGGTTCTATAACAGATGTTAATAATTCTTTTGCAAATGGTAAAACTCTTTTTAATGTCATTTCAAGACACCGAACTTTTGATACAATTTTCCTTGGTAGCTCTCTCTTTTAGCTAACTCAGCGTCAATTCCATTTAAGACATCCCATTTGTTTACACTCCACATTGGACCAATCATTAGGTCAATCGGTCCATCACCAGTAATACGTTGCACAACCATTTCCGGGGGTAAAATTTCTAATTGATCCGCCACGAGCTGGATATAAGCATCTTTTTCCATAAATTCAAGCTTTCCTTTTTCGTACTGCTTCACCATAGGTGTTCCTTTAAGCAGATGTAGTAAATGGATTTTTATCCCTTGGACATCGAGCTTGGCAACTTCTCTTGCTGTTTCCATCATCATTTCTCGATCTTCCAGAGGCAATCCATTAATAATATGTGTACATATTTGAATATCATGTTTTCGTAATTTGTTTACACCCTCTATATAAGTAGGATAGTCATGTGCACGATTCACGAGATTCGCAGTTCGCTCATGCACAGTTTGTAGGCCTAGTTCTATCCACAAATACGTTCTTTTATTTAGTTCAGCTAAATATTCCACAACATCATCTGGTAAACAATCTGGTCTTGTTGCGATAGATATTCCTATGACGCCCTCCAGTGCAAGAGCTGCTTCAAATTTTTCTTTTAATAAAGGCAGAGGTGCATGTGTATTTGTATATGCTTGAAAATAAGCGATATATTTTCCTGTTTTCCACTTTTCATGCATTTTGGCTTTTATTTTTTCAAATTGTACCGGTATTAAATCGACTTTATCACCAGCAAAGTCCCCGCTCCCAGCCACACTACAAAAAGTGCAACCGCCATATGCCACTGTGCCATCTCTATTAGGACAATCAAATCCTGCATCTAATGCGACTTTGAATATTTTTTGATCAAACATATTTCGTAAATAGCGATTCCAAGTATAGTACCGTTTTCCATCAGACGGAAAAGGAAAGTTATTTTCGTTCATTTATATTCACTCCTTAGCATTATATTTTAGCATGACTCCATTATCTTTTGTGCAAGCATCTTGAAGTGACATATAAAAAAGAATACAATTGTCTGAGCACATAAGGAAATGGAGGTGCTTGTGATGCCCAAAGCTGTGTGGCTTTTAATCATAGGAATGTTTATAAATACAACTGGAAATTCCTTTTTATGGCCTTTACATACGATTTATATGCATAATTATTTAGGGCAATCCTTGACTATGGCTGGATTTGTATTGATGATAAATGCTGGAACTGGTGTAATTGGTAATTTACTGGGAGGTTACCTTTTCGACCGAATTGGTGGGTATAAATCCATCATTATTGGTATTTCTTTATCGTTGGGTGCATTGTTACTATTAACTCTTTGGCATGGGTGGCCGGAATATATTTGGTTTGTAGCTATTTTGGGGTTTAGCGGTGGAATTATTTTTCCAAGTATGTACGCAATGGTCGGAAGTCTTTGGCCAGAAGGTGGCAGAAAAGCTTTTAATGCTATTTATTTAGCACAAAACGTAGGGGTTGCTCTTGGCCCTGCAATAGGTGGACTTGTGGCGGCTAATAATATCAATAATATTTTTATAGCAAATTTACTTACATATGTCTTGTTTTTTGTTGTTGCATTAGTCTTTTACCGTAATTTATCGGTTACTTCAAATAGACATGCAGTTGTGTCGAATGAACAAAAGAAAGGTAAACAAAAAGCACCTTTTTATGCAATGATAATTGTAACATTTGGGTATATGCTCACCTGGATTGTTTATGTTCAATGGACTACTACAATTTCTACACATATTTCAGATTTGGGCATATCTCTAAAGCAATATAGTTTATTATGGTCGTTAAATGGAGTACTTATAGTAGTAGGACAACCTCTTATAAAGCCAATAATCAATCGACTAGAACAGAAAATAAAAGCGCAGATTATTATTGGGATTGTTATTTTTATGGGTTCATTTGTTGTGGTAGCTTTTGCAGAAAGCTATGCTATGTTTATCACGGCAATGGTCATATTAACGATTGGAGAAATGTTTGTGTGGCCTGCAGTACCAACGCTTGCAGATAAGCTTGCTCCAAAAGGAAGAGAAGGATTTTACCAAGGGATTGTCAATAGTATGGCGACAATCGGAAGAATGATTGGACCTTTCGTCGGAGGAATTCTTGTAGAAGCATATGGAACGCCAATGATGATATTAATCCTGACAAGTTTGATGATTTTTGCGATTATTACGAGTTTACTTTATGATCTTCCGCTTAAGAAAGCAGCTAGTAAAACCGCTGTTTAACTAAATTAATCATTGTCAGACTGTAGGTAAATTCGGTATAAATCGAGTTTGCCTACAGTCTATTTTTATTTAGAAAGGAAGAAAATCTATAAGCCCGTAGAAAGTTCATAAGCCCCTAAACTGATGCTATATGCCCCTAAAAAGTGTTTATCCGCCCGTAAGACTGAGCTATAAGCCCCTAAGTCGATGCTTTATGCCCCTAAAAAGTGTTTATCCGCCCGTAAGACTGATCTATAAGCCTGTAGAAAGTTCATAAGCCCCTAAACCGATGCTATATGCCCCTAAAAAGTGTTTATCCGCCCGTAAGACTGATCTATAAGCCCGTAGAAAGTTCATAAGCCCCTAAGTCGATGCTATATGCCCCTAAAAAGTGTTTATCCGCCCGTAAGACTGATCTATAAGCCCGTAGAAAGTTCATAAGCCCCTAAGCCGATGCTATATGCCCCTAAAAAGTGTTTATCCGCCCGTAATGCTGATCTATAAGCCCCTAAACTATGTCTATCCTCACCTAATCAATGGTTTCTAATGCAGAGTGTGAACATCGGAACTTTCTCTTCGTTTCCCTGCCACACTCTTGCAATATATTAATAGTTCAAGGAATTTAAATTGCTTAATTGTCCAATATTTGAGAATATTATAGAGAAGGGTGTTTACGATAGAAAGGGGAATGGGATTATGAAACCGATTTACAATTCTGCAAGCGAAGCTGTTGCAGGCATTCAAGACGGAATGACACTAATGGTAGGTGGTTTTGGCCTAGTTGGTATTCCTGAACAGCTTATTTTAGCTTTAGTAGAAAAAGGGGTAAAAGATTTAACGGTTATTTCGAATAATTGTGGAGTCGATGAGTGGGGTCTAGGTCTTTTATTAAAAAATAAACAAATTAAAAAAATGATAGGTTCCTATGTTGGGGAAAATAAAGAATTTGAACGTCAAGTACTTTCAGGCGAAATAGAAGTAGAGTTAACGCCTCAAGGGACACTTGCTGAAAAAATTCGTGCGGGTGGCGCTGGAATTCCAGCTTTCTTTACGCCAGCGGGTGTTGGTACGGTGGTTGCGGAAGGAAAAGAAATACGAGTTTATGATGGCAAAGAGTATGTATTAGAAGAATCGCTTCGTGCTGACTTTGCATTAGTTCGCGCTGCAAAAGCGGATAAGTTTGGGAACTTAATTTACAATAAAACTGCACAAAACTTTAATCCGATGATGGCAGCAGCAGGAAAGTTTACGATTGCAGAAGTAGAAGAAATTGTAGAAACAGGAGATTTAGATCCAGCACAAATACATACACCTAGTATTTATGTACAAGGCCTATTCCAAGCAACGCAAGAAAAAAGAATAGAACGTTTAACAACTCGTTCATAAGGGGGAGATTCGATTGAATACACGTGAAAAAATTGCAAGAAGAGCAGAAAAAGAGATAGAAAATGGAAATTACGTTAATTTAGGCATAGGAATTCCAACATTAGTTGCTAACTTCATCTCTCCTGATAAAACAGTTGTTTTACAATCAGAAAATGGTTTGCTAGGTATTGGGCCTTATCCTACGGAACAAGAAGTAGATCCTGATCTTATTAATGCTGGAAAAGAAACGGTTACGACTATTCCTGGATCTTCTTTCTTTTCAAGTGCGGAATCATTTGCAATGATTCGCGGAGGACATGTCGATGTCGCGATTTTAGGTGCGATGGAAGTGTCTGAAAATGGGGATCTTGCAAACTGGATGATTCCAGGGAAAATGATAAAAGGAATGGGTGGTGCGATGGACTTAGTGCATGGCGCGAAAAAAATTATCGTCATCATGGATCATTGTGCAAAAGATGGCTCTGCCAAAATTAAAAAAGAATGCGAATTACCTTTAACAGGGAAAGCTGTTGTGAATAAAATAATTACAGAACGGGCAATGATAGAAGTAACGGAAAATGGCCTTGAATTAAAAGAAGTATTTGAGGGTTATACTGTACAAGATATTATTGATGCAACGGAAGCTACGCTTATTATTAAAGACGTAAAAGAAAATGTTTCAATATAATTATATTCAGTAGTACATAAAAACCTACCGAATACAATTATATCAAGCTTCCGGCGGATGCCATAGATTTTGTAAAGGAGTCCACCTGGTGAGCCGAGTGCAAAATCTAGGCTCAAATATGTCGAGACCTATTTGATATAAGAGCAGCTTGTAATTTATTCCGAAATCCATTATTATTAGTTTTAATAGAAGTTGACTGTGAAAAGGATTAGTAAATAACCCTCGTTAATATAGAGAGCTAACGGTTGGTGGAAGTTAGCGTGACGAATTATTGAACTCGCCTTTGAGTCTGTATGAGTGAACTGATAGTAGCTTATACCGTTTTCCGCGTTAAGGAGTCAAGTTGAGTGAATTTTTCACTAATTTGGGTGGTACCGCGTGAGTATATACTCTCGTCCCTTAGTTTTTTAAGGGACGAGATTTTTTTTATTTGTCTAGTTTCAGCGCCTTGCCCCTCGGGGTCAAATGTGAAAAAGCTGCTCCTGAGCAAGCTCGTCGCAAACAAGAGCGTATGTGGTGGCTGTGGAGCTGCCTCCTGGGCCAGCACGATGCGGGTCATGTCTGCTTTGCCACAGGATGTGGCGTACTTTGCAGACCTACACTTTCTCCATTTGCCTGTCGGGGCAGACATAGGCGCTTACACTTTTCTTAATTTAAGGAGGAATTTTAATGAGCTTTAATCATGAAGCAATCGAAAAAAAATGGCAAAATTATTGGAAAGAAAATAAAACGTATAAAATGGTCGATGATCCTTCCAAACCAAAGTTTTATGCATTAGATATGTTCCCGTATCCTTCAGGAGTTGGACTTCATGTAGGTCATCCACTTGGATATATTGCTACAGACATTTTAAGCGCATTTAAACGTAAACAAGGGTATAACGTGCTTCATCCAATGGGATGGGATGCTTTTGGTCTTCCTGCAGAACAATATGCAATCGATACGGGAAATGATCCAGTTGAATTTACGGCAAAAAATATTGCTACTTTTAAACGCCAAATGAATGATCTTGGTTTTTCATATGATTGGGATAGAGAAGTTAACACAACTGATCCTTCTTATTATAAATGGACACAATGGATTTTCATTCAACTTTACAAAAAAGGGTTGGCTTACGTAGACGAAGTACCTGTAAACTGGTGTCCAGCACTCGGAACTGTTCTTGCGAATGAAGAGGTAATCGATGGATTGTCAGAACGTGGAGGGCATCCCGTAGAACGTCGCCCAATGCGCCAATGGGTTCTTCGTATTACTGCTTATGCAGATCGACTTTTGGAAGATTTGGATGAACTGGATTGGCCGGAAAGTTTAAAAGAAATGCAACGTAACTGGATTGGTCGTTCGGAAGGTGCTGAACTTACTTTTGAAGTTGATGGCACGAAAGAATCATTCCGAGCATTTACAACTCGCCCCGATACAATTTTTGGTGCAACCTATGCAGTTCTAGCACCGGAACATAAGTTAGTGGATGTAATTACCACTACTGAACAGATGGAAGCAGTGCAAGCATATAAAGATCAAGTAAAATTAAAAAGTGATCTAGAGCGTACGGACCTTGCGAAACATAAAACAGGTGTTTTTACAGGAGCATATGCTATCAATCCTGTAAGTGGCGAAAAAATGCCTATCTGGACTGCAGATTATGTATTATCAACTTACGGTACAGGTGCAATTATGGCAGTTCCTGCACATGACGAACGTGACTATGAATTTGCAAAACAATTTGACTTACCAATTGTAGAAGTTGTTTCAGGTGGAAATATCGAGGAAGCAGCATATACAGAAGATGGTAAACTGATTAACTCGGGCTTCTTAAATGGCTTAAACAAACAAGAAGCGATTGCTAAAGCAATTGAATGGTTTGAAACGAACGGTAAAGGCGAGAAGAAAATTACGTATCGTTTGCGTGATTGGTTATTTAGTCGTCAGCGTTATTGGGGTGAGCCAATTCCAATTATTCATTGGGAAGATGGTACTTCAACAGCCGTAGATGAGTCTGAATTACCACTTATGTTACCAGTAACAACAGATATTAAACCGAGTGGAACAGGTGAATCACCACTTGCAAATATTACGGAATGGGTAAACGTTGTAGATCAAGTAACGGGGAAAAAAGGACGACGTGAGACAAACACGATGCCACAATGGGCAGGTAGCTGCTGGTATTACCTACGTTATATAGATCCTAACAATGATGAAGCACTTGTGGATCCAGAACTAGTAAAACGCTGGTTGCCAGTCGATATTTATGTAGGTGGAGCGGAGCATGCAGTATTGCATTTATTGTACGCACGTTTCTGGCATAAATTCCTTTACGATATTGGTGTAGTTACAACAAAAGAGCCTTTCCAAAAACTATTTAACCAAGGAATGATTCTTGGAGAAAATAATGAAAAAATGTCTAAGTCAAAAGGAAACGTAGTAAATCCAGATGATATCGTACAAAGTCATGGTGCAGATTCTCTTCGTTTATATGAAATGTTTATGGGACCACTTGATTCTTCAAAGCCATGGTCTATAAACGGATTAGATGGTTCAAGAAGGTTCCTAGATCGTATTTGGCGTTTGTTTGTAAATGAAGATGGAAAACTTAGCGATAAAGTAAGTGATACATCTTCTGAAAATATGGAGAAAGTGTACCATCAAACGGTTAAAAAGGTTACGGAAGATTACGAATCCATGCATTATAATACCGCTATTTCACAAATGATGGTATTCATTAATGAAGGATATAAAGCAGAGCGTATTTCGAAAGAGTATGTAGAAGGATTTGTTAAATTAATTTCTCCAATTGTTCCACATATCTCAGAAGAGCTTTGGGCTATCCTAGGACATGAGGATACGATTACGTATGAAGCTTGGCCAACATTTGATGAAGCTAAATTAGTGGATAATGAAGTAGAAATCCCTGTTCAAATTAAAGGGAAAGTACGAACAAAACTACTTGTTTCAAAAGAAGCAACAAAAGAAGAGCTAGAAGCGTTAGCGTTAAATTCTGAACAAGTACAACAGTGGTTGGAAGGGCAAGAAGTAAAGAAAATCATTGCGATTCCTGGTAAAATGGTGAATATCGTTATTTGATGAAAAACAAAAGTTGCTTCGTCTCTCGACATGAGAGATGAAGCAACTTTTTTTTTCATTTCTTCTCGTTCTTTTATCAAAATGTCTAGCTGTTTTAGTTTTACATTTCAAGTATTATATAAGTAATAGTTTGAATGTTCATTTTTAACAAATAATTAGTCTGATAGAATAAAAGTGAGATGAGAGATTAAACCTAAACTTTGAAGAATGGAGTTGCGTTCATGAATAGATTAGTTATTATGACAGTCGGTAAAACTCATAGCGGTAAAACTACTTTTGCGAAAGCTTTAGAAGAACAGATCTCTAATTCGATTGTGATTGATCAAGATAACCATGCTGAATTCCTCCATACTTATTACCAAAACTAGGACATAATACGATCAAGTACGCTCTCACACAAACCATTGTGAATTATACAATTAATGAGACGAATTGCCACCTCATTCTTTGCAACTCAAATCGCAGTCGTAAAGGGCGTTTGAAACTGCTTGAACAATATCACAACAAAGGATTTACCAGCATTATTGTGAATTTTGATCTTCCAGAACATATTCTTAAAGAGCGGATTTTGAAAGGCCAGCGTAGTACAACGATACTAAGGACCGTTTCATCTTTCGACGAAGTACTTACTAGGCAGGAGGGTGAGACAAATAAAGGGGATGTGGTGGCGCCAACAGAGGGAGAATCGGACCATTTATTTGTAATCGAAAATGTGGATGAAGTTCAGTCTGTTATTCGGGATATTGTTACGATAGCTCAAAGTTAATAAGTGCTGCTTTCTAAAGGGAATTAGGAGAGTAAAGGAGGAGATGGAATTTGTATTATCAAGAGGAAAGAAAAAATTGCATGGATAAAATAAAGTCTTCAAAACTTGTTGAAGGAATTCTGGGTAATGCATTACAATAACTTTTGAAAAGCATTTAATGTTTTAGATTGGGCTTGTGATTGTGTATCAAAGCCGGGTCCGCTTGACACGACGCCAATTAAAGTCCTATTATAAATCGGGAACCTTGATTCAAGGTTAATGAATATTAAAATAAAGTCGATAGTGACAGTATGATCATTTTGACTGTAAGCCGATCGAAAAATTGAAGAGGAGTGTTCCTTGATGACAAATAGTAAAACGAATCCTAAAGTTGATGAATTTTTAAGTAAAGCTAAAAAGTGGAAGGAAGAATATGGGCAGTTGCGAAATATCGTTCTTGACTGTGAGTTGACCGAAGAATTTAAGTGGATGCATCCTTGTTACATGTTTGAGAAAAAAAACATCGTTCTAATACACGGATTTAAAGAATATTGTGCAATTTTGTTTAACAAGGGAGTCTTGTTAAAGGATGCACATGGAATTCTAATTCAACAAACGGAGAATGTACAGGCAGCGCGCCAGATTCGGTTCACCAATGTTCAAGAAATAGTTGAAATGGAAGACATCTTGAAATCCTATATATATGAAGCCGTTGAAGTTGAAAAAGCCGGTTTGGAAGTGAATTTTAAAAAGAATACAGAATACATAATTCCTGTAGAACTTCAAAATAAATTCGATGATATTCGGGAATTAAAAACTGCTTTTGAAGCATTGACACCGGGGCGACAAAGAGCATACATTCTTCATTTCTCTCAACCCAAACAATCCAAAACACGGGAGTCAAGAGTTGAAAAATATAGGCAGCAAATTCTTGATGGTAAGGGATTAAATGATTAGTATATTCGATGAGTAAATAAATTAATCGAACTTGAAGGTATTACGCAAACTAGCTAAAAAAAAATACTGCATACAAAAGTGTACCCTTTGGCTTTTTGCTGAAGGGTACGTTTTTTTGAACTACTTTCTCAAGAAAAGAAAAATGACAATACTTAAGAAGACCCCATCTTAATCGTTTAAAAAAAGAGGCGAGCGTAAATAAGTCTATGGATTACGGTCAGTATCAGTATTGACACTTCCTGACCATTTTCAATTTCTGTGTTGCAGCACTGATTTTGTGCTGCATGGATGGCTAACGGGGGATTTACTGGAAGAGCATTGAGCTGCTTAGGTGCTCAATTTCCTTATTGAACTAAAGGTTAGTTGAATAAGGAATGTGAATGTATTGGTTTCATATACTTTTTTTAGGTAGAAGGGATTTCTTTAATATATGTTGAATGATTATATGAGAAACCTAAATGGAATGTTTTTATTCAACTAAAGTGCAGCAAGAAATAAGATAGTGAGAAGAGGGAAGTAATGAAATGGAAATTATGGGGAATGGGTATTTTGTTCACCCTCATTTTAGTTTATGTGGGGCATGAAGTATATGCAAAGCTAAAAATTCAGCATTTAGGAGAAGTTGCGGATGAAGCCGGTATTATAGATTTACATTCATTAAATCATATGTTTATAGTGGCGTATCCAGCAACAGATATTTATGACACGAGGGATAAAGAGGAAGTGCAGCAATACTTAGAAAACTTTTTAGGCATGAATATTCGAACAGTGAGAAAGGCGAAAGAGACAGAAAATCATTACAAGCTGACGTTTGAAGATAGCAAGGGCTATCGAATGCAATTAACGCTTTATGAAAATGGCACAGGGCAAATATCAAGTAAGTTCAGTGTGATTGGTACGACGGTGTTTATTGAAACGGTTGATGAAGAATTTTTGGAGCATTTTAATCCGTTGTTATTAAAAGTAAACTAATTTCATTATTTTCAGGCAAGTGGAAGGGTGTTAATAAGTACTACAATAACGGCAAAAATTACGGAAACGGAACCTGATAACTTAGGGGATTTATTTTATTTCTTGTAACAGCTAATCGTGAATTTTGTTGAACTTGTAAAACTACCATGAAAATAATAGGGAGGGTTTTTATGATGAAATCTAGGTTAAAACAGCTTTTGATTTTAGTTGTACCAATAATTATAATAAGCAGTGCTTTTTTGACGAAGAATATTGAATTGAAAAGGGAGCTAGGTGAGCAATATCAAAGGGAAATGCTTCAGGGAAGTGGCTATTTAGAGGCCTTATCAAGGATGTCATCTACAGAGCTACAGGCATTTGGGGAATCGATTCTATTTCGATATCAGCCATTCTATTTATCGGATATTTCCTTTACCCTTCAGCATCAAGAATTAGCTAATCTACTAAGGGATACCGACCATCAATTGTTTGCGGTAAATTCTCTTAATGAGGAGGAGTTAACTACATTACATACAGATTTACGAAAGCTAGCCTTTACAGTGACTGACTTAATCGATGAAGTCGGAGATAAAAGAATGGATTGGTACCAATTTTCTAAAAGGCCATCTAAAAGTGTGCTGGAGCGAATTGATGAACGTCTAGCCATGGAGTATTAGTAGGAAGGCAAAATGCCCTACTATAATTGGAAAAAGAATTCCGTTATTTAAAGAAGGAGATTATTGATTAGACCTTAATTTGAAAGGAACCAGGACCTTCAATCAATTTGTAGAACTACATTATGGGGTTAAAAAGTAAAAATATCTTGTTCAAATAATGAGCGCTTTACTAGAAGTAGAACTACAAAAATAGTAAATTCAGTGATAAGAAAAGAAACCATTTTATTTTCAAAATGGTTTCTTTTCGATTGCTGAAAGATTTGTTCAATACCATGACTGTTAATTATCATATTTTTTCCAACTAATACATTTAGGTTTATGTACGATTATTTTTCCGTCTTACTGTAGAAATAGTACGTCGTAAGAAAGTTGCCGCTGGGATTTCCGCTGCAGGGCGGACGCTTTCCGCGGGGTGAGCGGTGCCCCATCACCGACGCTACGCGTACGATGTGATGGGGCATCTGTCTCACTCATCCCGCAGGAGTTGCCGACCTTTTGCTACAATCGACTAGAGCTTGCTAGTTATTCTGAGTTGGGGAATTGTGTATAAAAAAGAGAAGAATAATTTCTTTTTTAACTAAACTTCCCTTTTTTCCAACTAAATATTAAAGAGTGCCACAAGAATAGAGGTTTTTTGTTAGTACGCGTTATTAAGAGTGCGTGCAATTAATCAATGCCATCTCACGCCAAGTTAAAACTTTATTATGAGAAATTTGTCGTGTTCATCATGTGATTCTTGTCGATCACCCATTATTTGGATTTTTATTCAGATAATACAGTTAAGATTGAAAAGTGTATAGTGAAACTGAATAGTTAGCAAATATGCTGGATTGCAGCGGCAGGCGGCGACTCCGAAGGGATCAGGGAGACAGATGAGAACGCACAAGCGGCGCACATGCGACGGTGCTGGCTCATCGCTCCCCCCTCGGAAAGCGTCCGCCTAGAGCGGAAATCCCGGCGGTTACTAAGACGCACTATTTCTAAAAAGCGAACTGAATTATAAAACTGTAAGCCATCTTCTTGTTTTGTTTAGTGGAAAAGTTTGGATAAAAGACAGACTTGGTTCAATACTTTATTCAAAACTATCTTAAAAACATAAGTTACTTTAAACCGGTTGACAATGCAGCACTCATCCCAGCAATTTTACCGGTTACAAGTGCCGAAGTTATATTATAGCCGCCTGTATAGCCGTGAATATCTAATACTTCTCCACAAAAATATAGTCCTGCTTTTTTCTTGGATGCCATTGTTTTTGGTTCTATTTCTTTTATGGACACGCCTCCGCCTGTTACAAAAGCTTTGTCTAGTGGCTGTGTCCCATAAACATTAACGCTAAATTGTTTGAATAAATGTGCCAATGCTCTAATTTTTTCGTGGGATAGATTTTGTCCATCTTCGCTTTCTTGGATTTCTGCATGTTGAAGTAAAAACAACAACCATCTTTCCGGTACCATACCTTTCCACACATTTTTCACTGCTTTTTTCGGATCTTCCTTAATAGAAGAGAGAAGGGCCTGGAAAGTTTCCTCTTGATTTAGTTCTGGTAAACTATCTATACGAACTTGGACAAGCTGGCCACCATTTTTCTTTTGCTCTTTCACTACGAATTGGCTACATCGTAAAATTGCTGGACCACTTAGCCCAAAATGAGTAAATAGCATGTCCATTTGATGGGTAATGATGGCTTTCCCTTTTTTATTTAAAACAGAAACGGCAACATTTCTAAGTGCAAGGCCTTGCAGTTCTTTGGATTTAATAAAAGGCTCATTGGATAATAGAGGAACCTCTGTTGGATAAAGATCGGTAACGGTATGTCCGGCTTTTTCAGCCCAAGGATATCCGTCTCCTGTGGATCCGGTTTGAGGTACTGCTTTCCCTCCAACTGCAATGACTACTGCACCAGCAACAATTTCTTCACCAGTTGCAAGCCGGATTCCAATAATCTTTTCATCATTCATCAATAATTTAGCTACTGGGGAATTCAACTTTATTTCCACGTGGAGTCTCTTTAACTCATCCAGTAAGGCATTTACTACATCCATTGCTTTATTGGAAACAGGGAACATTCTTCCATGATCTTCTTCTTTTAATGCTACTCCAAGGTTTTCGAAAAACCCGATAATATCTTCATTATTAAAAACGGAAAACGGACTGAAAAGAAATCGTCCGTTACCAGGAATGTTTTTTACGATTTCTTCTTGAGGGAGTCTGTTAGTTACGTTGCAACGACCTCCGCCAGAGATTGCAAGCTTCTTCCCGAGCTTAGCACCTTTTTCAATTAACAATACTTTCTTGTTTTCTGCTCCTGCAGCTGCAGCGGCCATTAATCCTGAAGGACCCCCGCCTACTATAATTACGTCATACATAATAAGTTCACACTTTCCCTTTTTTCTTTATTATACATGATTGTGGTTTTCTTTCGACAGATGTAAACTGTAGTGTAGACAAAATATATGATTGGGCGGGTTTTATGTCATCAAATTTATTAAAAGGGACAATGATATTAACGATTGGTCTCTTATTATCTAGAATTCTGGGTGTGCTTTACATTATTCCTTTCTATCAACTAATTGGAGAAGAGTATATCGGTCTGTATCAATATGCATATGTACCATATTCTATCATGCTAGCACTAGCTGTCTCTGGTATGCCAGTAGCTGTTTCTAAGTTTGTAGCGAAATATAATACGCTTGGTGACTATGCGACAGGTAGAAAACTAGTGAAATCAAGTATGGTAATAATGACGATAACAGGTGTGTTAGGATTTATTATTTTGTACACACTAGCAGAACCTATCGCAAGCTTAGTTATTAAAGATAATGATGCATTTGTAACAGTTCACAATGTAGCAACTGTTATTCAATATGTGAGTTTTGCAGTAATTGTCGTTCCAGTGATGAGCTTAATTAGAGGATTTTTCCAAGGATATCAACATATGACACCGACAGCTGTCTCACAGTTGATCGAGCAGATTGTCCGTGTGATTTTCGTTTTAGCCGGAGCATTTCTAGTTATTAAGGTGTTTAAAGGTACAGAGAACACTGCTGTTTCTTTTGCTGTATTTGCCGCGTTTATTGGGGCAATTGCAAGTATGTTTGTTTTATATTGGTATTGGAGAAAGTTAAAACCAGAATTTAATGAGTTACTTGAGGAAAGTGGAAATACAACTTCTGATGTATCTTTGAAAAATATATATAAAGAGATCTTAGTTTATACCGTTCCTTTTGCTTTGGTAGGTGTTATCAATCCTTTATTTCAATTTGTGGATATGATTACATTTAATAGTGCAATGACGCAAATTGGAATAAGCGGAAAAGAATCAGGCGTGCTTTTAGGGATGTTAAATCTTACGACTCAAAAACTTGTAATGATACCTGTTATGTTAGCAACTGGTTTTTCGATGGCATTAATTCCATTTATCACGAGTTACTATGCAAAACAAGATTTTGTACAAGTGCGAAGATCATTAGATCAGGCATTTCAAATATTATTGTTTTTAACAATGCCAGCTGCTTTAGGAATTGCTGTCTTATCCAATGAATTTTACCATTTGTTTTACGAGCAAAGTGATATAGGTTCAACGGTTTTGGCGCATTACGCACCGGTTGCCATATTATTTGCACTTTATCCTGTAACGACTGCCATTTTACAAGGAATTGATCGTCAAAAACTGATCATTTTAAACTTATTAATCGGTATTTTAACGAAACTCGTGTTAAATACTCCTTTGATTAAAGCGTTTGAAACAGATGGTGCCATTTTAGCTACTTCTATTGGTTACATTGTAGCGATCGTATTAAATATGGTTGTTATTACAAAAACTTTACAATATAAATCTAGTATGGTTATGCGGAGAATTTTACTTATAGTGATCATTAACGTTGCTATGCTAAGCCTTGTCTTCGTTTGTAAATGGGGAATCGAGCATTTATTCACGGTGGATAGTAAGTTTGGTGCTTTACTAGTAATTTTCGTTACAGCTTCAATTGGAGCGGCTTTTTATGGCTATGTTACGCTTAGACTGGGTCTTGCACAAAAGCTCTTTGGAGAAAAGATTACACGTTTTACGAAAAAATTTGGTTTTTAGGAGAATGAAATGCGATTAGATAAATTTCTAGCACGTACGGGATTTGGAACGAGAAGAGAAGTGAAGATATTAGTTAAGTCTAAAGCAATTCAAGTAAATGACGTCGTTGTAAAAGACAGTTCAATGCATATAAAAGAAACTACTGATCAAGTTTCTGTGTATGGGGAAATAGTTAAGTACAAAGAATTTATTTATTTAATGCTAAATAAACCAGTTGGTGTTGTATCTGCAACAGAGGATTCGAGAGATCGTACAGTAATTGAATTATTGGATGTGGATGTACATCATTTTGAACCCTATCCTGTAGGAAGACTAGATAAGGATACAGTTGGATTGCTTTTATTAACAAATGATGGTGCTTTAACGCATCGTCTTTTGTCTCCAAATAAAGATGTACCAAAAGTATACTTTGCAAGAGTAGAGGGAATTGTAGATGAAATTGATATTCAAGCGTTTGTAGATGGCGTAACTCTAGATGACGGATACAAAACGAAGCCTGCCATTTTAAATATATTAAGTAAAGGCGAGGTTTCTGAAATTGAATTATCCATTACAGAAGGCAAGTTTCACCAAGTAAAAAGAATGTTTGAATCCGTTGGGAAAAAAGTAATTTATTTAAAAAGGCTGTCTATGGGTGCATTGAAATTGGATGAATCTTTAATGGAAGGCTCTTATAGGGAGTTAACAGAAGAAGAATTAGAAAGTATACAGTAAAAGAATGACCTCGCCTAGGCGGGGTCATTCTTTTCATATGGCAAGGTCTAAGATGTCATTTTAATGCGTTTGTTCGTCGTGGTCCATTTGCCTCTGGTTGGGCTAATGACTAAGTCATTAAACGCAAGTACATTCAAATCTCGTTGAATTGTGCGAGGAGTGATGCCAAATTCATCGACTAAATCTTGAGTTGTAACAGTTCCGTGATCAAGGATGAACATATACATATCTTTAATTCGATTGAGCATCCGATCAGTAGTAGGTTTCAAAAGTAACCACTCCTTCATCTTCATATCTCGTGGCTAGACTAGCGGACGACTTGGGTGAAAAGCAACTAGGTAATTGCAATTTACAGCCCCTTTACTATATTGGTAGTCAGTAATATATTATCTGACAATTTAATTATAGTAGATTAACGATAAAATTTCTATAAAAAAGCAGTTTATTTACAAAAACTTTATATCAGGTCTGTTGATTATCCAAAAATGACCAGTAAATTACCGCTTAACTTTATCTATGAAGCATCTATTTTAAACTTGTATCACTCATATTAAAGAGTGCAAAGAACGCATTGTTTATATAGTGCGTACTAGTTACCGCTAGGATTTTCGCTACAGTGCGGACGCTTTCCGCCGGGTGAGCGATGAGCCATCGCCGACGCTACGCATTCGCCTGCGATTGCTCATCTGTCTCACTCATCCAGCTGGAGTCGCCTCCCTTTCGCTACAATCAACGTAGCTTGTTGGCTATACTATGTGCCGTCGCATAAATTATGCGCAAAAAGGGACTCGTTACCACAGGATAGGTGCTTTCTATTATAAGATGATGCAACTTTTTTCTAATCGTAAGATAGTATCCTTGAATCGCAAGATCTAACACCGAAATCGCAAAGTAAAGTATCCTAATCGCAAATTAGAACCCTTTAATCGCAAGATAGCTACCGTTATGTTCAATTTAAGTAGTGTACACTTTATAAACGTCATCTCATACCAAGTAAAACCTATATTAAGAGACAGCGGTCACATTTAAAGCGTATTTTTTAGCTTATTCACTTATCGGTTTTTATTTTAAAGAATACTACATTATGTGGATTTAGCGCGGCGGTAAATTGCATTTGCGACGAGCTAGCGCAGGAGCAACTTCTTTTCTGCGACGAGCTCGCGCAGGAGCAACTTCTTTTCTGCGACGAGCTCGCGCAGGAGCAACTTCTTTTTTGCGACGAGCTCGCGCAGGAGCATGAGACTCCTGCGGAAATAGCGTTAGCTGAAGACCCCACAACGCAGCGAGGAGGCTGAGGCCACGCCCGTGGAAAGCGAATACCAGAGCGCTAAATCTCGGTGATTACTGTTTAGATTACCTGTTGCGCACTCTATAAAAAAACCGTTCTATATTACGCGTAATAAAAATACGTTTTGCCCGAAATTGTATCCTCCACCAAACCGAAACTAAAACAAACAAATTCTAACTAAGATTTTAATGCTTTCCTTACAAGTATTTTGTGTAAGAAAGTGGTTAATAAACAAACGCGACTTTATATATGTTTTTCGTGAAATGAATAGAATAGACCTCTTTACCAAGCGGAAATAGAAGTCTGAAAATGCCTTCTTTTCGTGTGATAAGTTGAAAAAAAGTGTAAAATAGCGTTATACGAATAGGGTAGGAGGAAATAACAATGAACTGGTTAGAATTAGCGGAACTAAAGCGAACGGAAATTGTAGAAGACCTTCAAAGATTGATTCAAATTCCTAGTGTGCTGGATGAAAAAGCTGTTACGGAAGAAATGCCTTTTGGACCAAAACCCCTTGAAGCACTTCTTCATATGTTAAGTGAAGGTGAAAAAGCAGGGCTTATTACAAAGAATATTGATAATATGGCGGGACATATTGAAATGGGAGAAGGGGAAGAAATTCTCGGGATTCTGTGTCATGTGGATGTTGTACCTGAGGGGAAAGGATGGACTTATCCTCCATTTGAAGGTGCTGTAGCAAATGATAAAGTATACGGACGTGGGGCTATTGATGATAAAGGACCAACCATTGCAGCTTGGATGGCGATGAAATTAGTAAAAGAAGCAGGTATTGAACTTTCTAAAAAAGTACGTCTAATTATTGGGACGGATGAAGAAAGTGGATTTCGTTGTGTAGATCGCTATTTTGCAAAAGAACAAATGCCACAAATAGGTTTTGCACCTGATGCAGATTTTCCAATTATAAACGCTGAAAAAGGCATCGCAACTTTGATTTTTACACAAACAGGCTCATCTGATACGGAGACTATTCAGTTTTTCCAGGCTGGGAAACGAACAAATATGGTTCCTGAGGAAGCATTTGCACTTATTTTTGGAGGGTTACATTCCATTAAAGAGAAGTTTAATGAATTTGCATCTGAACATCACATTACTGGAGAAGTAGTTCAAGAAGGATCTATGTTGAAAGTATTAGTACATGGGAAATCGGCGCATGCAATGGAGCCGAATGATGGAGTGAATGCAGGAATTTTATTAGCAAAATTTTTAAGAACAATTAGTTTAACTCCTCATTCCAAAGCATTTGTAGAGTTTCTAGTAACATCATTTGGAGATGAAAGTAGAGGACATGCTTTATCTTTAAACTTTACAGATGAAGTTTCTGGAGATACTACATTAAATGCTGGTGTCATTCATTATGCCCCAGCACAAGGGTCTTGCACCCAAGTTAGTATGCGTTATTCGGTTAGTTACCCATTTGAAGAAAAACTAAGTCTATGCAGAGAAACACTTCAACATACAGGAATTACACTTGATCTTGGGTCTAATTCTAAGCCTCATTATGTCGATAAAGAAGATATACTTATAAAATCACTACAAAAAGTGTATGAGAGACAAACGGGAGAAGAAGCAGAATTGTTAGCTATCGGTGGTGGCACATATGCGCGTGTTCTTAAAAAAGGTGTTGCATTCGGTATGCTTTTTCCAGGGAGAAAAGATGTAGCACACCAAGTTGATGAATATGTAGATATTGATGATCTAGTCAAAGCTACTGCAATTTATGCGGACGCAATCGTTGAACTAGCGGGAAAAAATACAAAAGCAGGTGACATCTAATGGCAAAAATATTGTGGAATGATCAAATTGTAAGTGAACAGGAAGTAAAAATTGGATACGAAGATCGTGGCTATCAATTTGGAGATGGAATTTATGAAGTGATCAAAATTTATAATGGCGATGTATTTACTGCCACGGAACATATTGACCGTTTATATGCAAGTGCAGATAAAATTCAATTAGTCATCCCTTATACAAAAGATGTACTGCATAAAATGATACATGAATTAATCGAAACGAATGAAGTGCAAAATGGTCAAATTTATTTGCAAGTTACTCGTGGGACTACTCCTAGACAGCATAATTTTCCGATTCCTGCAGTAGAATCAGTACTGACGGCTTATACAAAAGAAACTACACGTCCATTAGATCAACTGGAGAATGGGGTAAAAGCATGTTTTGTAGAAGATATAAGATGGCTTCGTTGCGATATAAAGTCTTTAAATCTTCTAGGGAATGTCCTTGCAAAACAAGAAGCAATTAGTAAAGATTGCTATGAGGCAATTTTACACCGAGGTGAAACAATTACAGAAGGATCATCTTCTAATATGTACGGCATAAAAGATGGTGTACTTTATACACATCCAGTAAGTAACTTGATATTAAATGGGATTACAAGACACGTTATTTTGGATTGTTGCAAAGAGGTTGGTTTACCTGTTGTAGAAGAAGCTTTTACAAAACAACAAGCATTAGAAATGGATGAATTTATCATGTCTTCAACAAATGCGGAAGTGATGCCGGTTATTTCGATTAATGGACAAGCAATTGGAAACGCAAAACGTGGTGAATGGACGGAAAAGATACAACAAGCTTTTGAGAAAAAAATACCAACATCTTATAAAGGATGAACACACATTATTTTATAGGTATTAAAATTCCGAGTAATCTTGCAACTTCTATCGTTGAAGCAAGAGATACAACTAATTTGCATGAAACGCATAAAATATTGCCTGTTGCGGAGGACTTGCATATTACGCTCTATTATTTAGGCCAGATTGAGCAAAATTCTGTAGATCAAATAATCCAGTCGTTAGATCAAAATATCGACTGGAAATCTTTTGATCTAACGACGAATGGAATCTCTCATTTTGGAAATAATCTCACTCCGAGAGTAGTATATACAGCACTAAAAGAAAGTGAATCTTTAACATTATTGCAGGAAAAGGTTACTAGAACAATTTCTAATTATATAGAAGTTGATAATCGGAAAGAGTTTAATGCCCATATTACGATAGCCAAAAAATGGGCCTCTAAAGGATTACTATCCATGGAAAATTTTCCTCTTGAAAGTACAACCTTTAAGGTTACTAATATCTCTTTATTTAGAGTAAGTCCAACTAATACACCTCGCTACGAGGAATTATATATCATGCATAGTGGGGGAGGTTAAGAAATGGCTCAACTAGTAAAGCTTCAAGACTATATATCTCGTTATCAAGTTGATCTAAAGAGATACCCAACTCAATTTGTTCGATTAAAGAAGCAACAGTGGGAACGAACAAAAGTGGAATGGGAAAAAGGAGCTTTTGATTCATCTTGGCTAGAAAAGGAAGATGAAGTAGAAGTGTCTGAGAAAAAATCCCTTTTCTCAAAGTTTCTTAATCGCAAGAAAGAAGAAAAATTGGAAGAAATTACATGGGAACCAACGGAGTTACAAGAAGAAGATGTTGTCCTAGAGGAGGCTACAACGCTACATTTTCAGCCTAATATTGTGTACAACCCACAAACGAAAGAAGAGTTAAAGCGAATGTATTTAAATCAGCTTTTTCATTTTCAATTGAAGTGGGCTAGCTCAACATTACGTGAAAAGTCATATGTTGATCCAAAGTTTATGCGAGATAAATTATTGCGATCCCTTACCTTACAACTTCCAGATAATTATTTCTTGTTTTATTATCCCATATTAAAACTAAAAAAAGCTCCAGTTGAACTGGATATTCTTCTAATATTGCCTACAGAAATTATTTGTCTAGTTGTACTTGAGGCAAAAGATTTGGATGCTTATATTGGAAGCAGCGATCGTTTCTGGGTTCGAAAAAGCGGTACGGAAGAGAAGAAAATATTGAGTCCTATGGTTGGATTGAACCGGATGGAGTCAATCCTATTGCAAATTTTTAAGAAAGAAGAGATTGATTTGCCAATTAAAAAGGTAATTCTATCGAGAAATGGATATATTGATTATCCGGGTACTTCTTTTAATACGCAATTTGTAGATTCAAGAAAATTTCCAGAGTGGTTTTTGACATTAAAGTCATCCCCATCACCTATGAAGCATATGCAATTTAAAGCTGCACAGTCGATACTTGATCTAGTACAAACAACCTCCTATTCAAGAGCGGGTTGGGAAGTAGACGGTGAGGAAATAAATGAATAAAGTCGTCTTCATTGTGAACGAATATGCAGGTCGTGGACGAGCGAAAAAAATATGGGTGGCTTGGAAAGCTAAAATAACCTTTCCTTACAGTTATTATCTTACAGAATATACCGGACACGCTACAGAAATTGCTAAGAATTGTGCAGAAAATAGCACGGAAGATGTATTCATTATTGCTATTGGTGGAGATGGAACAATTCACGAAATTATTTCTGGTGTAACTGAATATGAACATGTTCGAATTGGAGTTATTTCTGCAGGTAGTGGAAATGACTTTGGTCGGACATTTTCTATTTTTCAAACGGTAGAACAGTTACAGGAGTATGTAAATGATTTTAATCCATATGAGGAATTAGATTTTGGGAAATTAACAGCTCCTCAAGATTCCTATGGATTTGTAAATAATGCAGGTTTTGGTTTTGATGCGAAAGTAGTTTATTCTGTCAATAATTCCAAGTGGAAAAAGTGGTTAAATGCATTAGAATTAGGGAAATTAACGTACATACTATATGTGATAAAAGAACTATTAACATTCAATAGATTTTCCTTCACTTTACATACGGAAGAAGATACGATAAAGTTTGATGATGTTTGGTTTATTGTCGTATGCAATCAGCCGTTTTTCGGTGGAGGAATGAAGATATCTCCAAACTCTCAACCAAATGATCAATTAATCGAAATGACAGTTGTGAATAAATTAACTAGATGGAAGTTATTATTTATATTCGGAACTGTTTTTTTCGGAAAACATACAAAGTATAAAGAAGTGAAACAATTTCAAGCGAAGAATTTTAGAATAACAATGCATGATCAAGTATATGGACATGTAGATGGAGAGTTCTCTTGTATGACGTATGTAGATCAAAGTTATTCTTTTTCTGTACAATCAAAAGCTTGGAATTTGGCAAAACCAAAAAGTAAAGGGAGTTAATGTAATGAGGCTAAGACATAAACCATGGGCAGATGATTTTATAATTGCTCATCCTGAAATTGTAATTCCAAATCCGGAAGACCTAAAAGGAAAATGGAATACTGAATTTAAAAATAATAATCCACTCCATATAGAAGTTGGTACAGGAAAAGGTCAGTTTATAACGGGCATGGCTAAACAAAATCCTGCTATTAATTATATTGGGATTGAGCTATATGATAGTGTAATCGTAAGTGCATTAGAAAATGTGCTTGCTGCACAACCACTACCGAACTTACGCTTGCTAAAAGTAAATGGAGCAGATTTGGCAAAGTACTTTGAAAAAAATGATGTAGACCGCGTCTATTTAAACTTTTCTGATCCTTGGCCGAAAATTAGACATGCAAAAAGACGTCTAACACATGAAGTGTTTTTAAAACTATATGAATCTATTTTAGTAGATAATGCTGAAATTCATTTTAAAACGGATAATCGAGGTTTATTCGAATATTCTTTAATTAGCATGTCGGCTTATGGGATGTTAATAAAAGATGTGTCACTCGATTTACATGCAAATATGCCAGAAGATAATATTATGACAGAATACGAAGAAAAATTTTCTGCAAAGGGACAACCGATTTATCGAGTAGAAGCAAAATACGTGTAAAAGGGGACCTGGGAGAATGGATACGTTTCAATTTCACGACATGTCGTTAACTTGGCTAAAGGGCGGGACAACTTACATGGATGGGGGTGCCATGTTCGGAGTAGTGCCAAAACCACTATGGGAAAAGAAATACCCCGTCAATGAAAAAAATCAAATTGAGTTACCATCAGATCCTCTTTTCATTCAATACAAAGGACATAATATATTGATAGAAGCAGGACTTGGCTTCGGAAAATTTACAGAGAAACAACTCAGAAATTACGGAGTGTCCGATCAATCTCAGGTGGAGGACGATCTAGCTCAACTAGGAATTTTACCTGAAGAAATTGATCTAATTCTCATGACGCATCTCCATTTTGACCATGCATGTGGTTTAACAAGATGGGAAGATGATAAGTTGGTATCAAGTTTTCCAAATGCGAAAATTTACGTATCAGATGTCGAATGGAATGAGATGAGAAATCCAAATATTCGTTCACGAAATACTTATTGGAAAGAGAACTGGGAACCAGTTGAAGGGCAAGTTATCCCGTTTTCAAATTCCATTGAAGTATTGGATGGTATTGAGATGATTCATACTGGTGGTCATAGCGATGGGCATAGTATTATTTTGTTTAAACAAAATGGAGAAACCATTATTCATATGGCAGACTTGATGCCCACTCATGCACATCAAAATCCTTTGTGGGTATTAGCATACGACGATTATCCAATGACTTCTGTATTCGCCAAAGAAAAATGGGTGAATGAAGGGTTACACCAAAATTATTGGTTCAGCTTTTATCACGATGCCTTTTATCGTATGATCAAATGGTCAGAGGATGGGAAAGAAATAGTGAATAAAATGTCACGAACACGATATTAAGATAGTATCCATTAATAAAGCAACTAAAAGCGTCCGAAGTTGTATCTTCGGACGCTTTTATAATATTTGACCATTTTTTTATTTCACACTGCGAAAGTTTAGTTATTCCTAGTAAAAATTATTGAACTTTCACTAACTCCACAACTGTTCCCGTTTTTGCGTCAGCAGCAAATTCAAATTGTTCGAGTAGACCATTTTTCACTCGAGTAATTCCGCCTTTATATACATTTATATGAATAGCTTCTTTCTGAAAAGGTTCAGGACTCATGAAAATCCATGAACCATCGATTGGACCTTCCTTTTTAAAAGAATTTTTTATTTCCTTTAAAATAAGTTCTGCAGATCGATTAATATCCATTTTGCTTGCTGCTCGACTAGCGACTATTCCAATTACAATACCTGTTCCAAGACCCATCATATAATCACGAAGCTTCAATACTACTCCTCCTTGCGTCTTTTTTTTAGTGTAACATATATCACCATTCAAATAAATTTTTCGGAAGTCGAAGTTTATCTGTAGTAAACAGTTCAAACTTTTATTACAATAGAAAAGGAATCTCTATTTTCACTAAATTAAATTGATACGTAGCTTTAGGAGGCTTTACAGATGAATGAGGAAACACGTTCGCTATTTAAAACATTAACAGAATTACCAGGTGCACCAGGTAATGAGCATGCAGTTCGGTCTTTTATGCGCAGTGAGCTTGAAAAGTATTCAGATGAAATTGTACAAGATAATTTAGGTGGTATTTTCGGCTTAAAAAAAGGCGATGAAAATGGACCGAAAATTTTAGTAGCAGGTCATATGGATGAAGTTGGTTTTATGGTATCCGGCATTACAGATAACGGTATGATTCGTTTTCAAACATTGGGTGGATGGTGGAGCCAAGTTTTACTTGCTCAACGAGTAGAGATTGTGACGAATGAAAAAACAATTCCTGGTGTAATTGGATCGATACCACCTCACTTATTGAGTGATGAGATGCGAAATAAACCAATGGATATTAAGAATATGTTAATCGATATTGGTGCTGACGATAAAGCCGATGTGCTTCGGATGGGTGTGAAACCAGGAGATCAAATTGTTCCTGTATGTCCTTTTACACCAATGGCAAATGACAAAAAAATTATGGCAAAAGCTTGGGATAACCGTTATGGTTGCGGACTTGCTATTGAATTATTAAAAGAAGTGCAAAATGAGCAATTACCGAATATGCTTTATTCAGGAGCAAATGTAATGGAAGAAGTTGGCCTACGCGGTGCACAAGCTTCAGCGAATATGATTAACCCTGATCTATTCTTTGCATTAGACGCAAGCCCTGCGAATGATGCTTCTGGGAATAAAAATGAATTTGGTCAACTGGGAAAAGGAACTCTTTTACGTATTTTTGACCGTACGATGATAACCCATCGAGGTATGAGAGAATTTGTATTAGATACAGCAGAAACGCATAAAATCCCTTATCAATATTTCATCTCTCAAGGTGGAACAGATGCAGGTCGTGTTCATACATCAAATGAAGGAATACCAAGTGCAGTAATTGGAATATGCTCTCGTTATATCCATACTTCTGCTTCCATTATTCATACAGATGATTATGCTGCAGCAAAAGAATTGATTACTAAATTAGTAAAAACATGTGACCGAACAACTTTAGAAACAATAAAAGCAAATGTATAATTGGGTGCCCTAGTGGCATCCTTTTTTCTAGATAGGAGATACATTGTATGAAAATATTAATAGGAACCAATAATAGAGCTAAAACAAAAGCTGTGCGCACAATCGCTACAATATATTATCCAGATGCAGAATTTATAAACATAGAAGTACCATCTCTTGTATCAAACCAACCAATGAGTGATGAAGAAACTAGAAAAGGTGCCATAAACCGTGCGAAACAGTTGATGAAGAACACGGAAGGAACCTTTGGAGTAGGATTAGAAGGTGGAGTGCATGAAATAGATGGAATCATGTATATTTGTAATTGGGGGGCTCTTGTAACAAATGATGGTACAGTTTTTACTGCAGCTGGAGCGGGTATCCCTTTGCCGATAGAAATTGCAATTCAGTTGAAAGCGGGTTCGGAACTTGGGCCAGTAATGGACGTCTATACGAATAAGAATGATATCCGTCACGATGAAGGCGCAATTGGCGTATTTACGAATGGCTTTGTTAAAAGAAGTGATATGTTCGAGCACATTATGTTGCTTCTAATTGGACAGTACGAGCTTTCTAAAAAGTTAATGTAGTTGCATGGAGTATGAATCATCGTTAAACTATATAGCAGTTATGCTTTGATAGGAGGAAGGTAAATGACTCGACATTGGATGCGATTATGTATCGTGTCACTAGCTGTCATTTTATTGGTAGGCTGTTCTTCAGTAGAAGAGCAAGCAACAGATGGGATTGAGAATGCCAAAATAGTGTTTCAAGGAGATGCTGAAAAGGCTAACGAAAAAGTAGGTAACTTGAAAGTCTTCTTGCCAACGGGGTTTGCTATTGAAAACGCATCGGATCAAACTAATATTTTATTATCTAAAGGAAAAGATTCATACATTTTATTTGTTAACCCAAATGAGCTTCCTGGAAGTCGACTATATTATGATTTAATGATCGCAGATACTAATTTAAAAATAGTTGAAAAGAATACATTTGAACAAAATGGACGTTTTGGTTTTGCAACAATCATTCAAAACAGTGAAGATAACTTTGAATTAATCACGAGTATTGGTGGAATTAAACTTACAACTATATCAAAACAGCATAATATTGCTTTAAACTTAGAACATATGATGAAGATTGTAAGATCCATTTCAACTAACTAAAGGAGGGACATAAGTGGAAAATCTAACATCTATTGAACAATTTGATGAGCTTAAACAAGCGAGCAAAGTAGTTTTTAAATTTACAGCGGACTGGTGTCCAGACTGCCATTTCATAGATCTTTTTATGAAGGAAGTGGAAGAAAATTTTGCGGATTTTCAATTTATATCCGTTGATCGAGACAAATTTATGGATCTTTGTATTCAAATGGATATTTTTGGCATTCCTAGTTTCATTGTTTTTGACAAAGGGGAAGAAAAAGGACGTTTTGTTAGCAAAGATCGCAAAACACAAGAAGAAATCGAATTGTTTTTACGAACAATCTAATTAGTGTCTAATGATAATGAAGCGCTGAGCGGACGAATCTTCGTCCGCTTTTAAAAGATTAAGATAGCATCTTATCTCTCATTATCCAAACCAAATGCATCATGTCTTTACAAAATCCAAGAAGGCGAAGGACAAACACTGGATGCACTTAAGGACGATTGGGCTTTTCTTAAAGAATTAGAAAGTGTATAAACTTTTGATCATAAGAGGTTGATTTCCGCTGCAGGCAGAAGTTTTCCGTGGGGTGAGCCATCGCCGCCTTCCGCTTCAATCAACTGGATAAATAAGAAAGACAATATGCTTGGTCGACATTAGAAACTAGTGCTTATAATGAGTGTTTAGACAGAGATACATAGAGTAGACGCTGATACGTGAAACCTTTCAACTCACTAAGTCTTAATCTCTACTTGGTATTCCTTTTATACCCATTGTCTAAAGTGCATATAAATCATTGGGTAGATGATTAGATTAGGTGGAACTTGAGAAAAATAGGTAGCATTCATTCATAAAAAAGTGCTGAGCGGACGAAATTGACTCTTCGTCCGCTTTTAAAAGAGTAGGAGAGGATTTATTCACTCATTATTCAAACCTTATGTATTTTGTCTCTAAATATATTAAGAGGGCGACCGACCAACATCTGCCACAAAAATTCCAACGGTAATAGTGTTAGTTGATGTTTCGTCCAAAGCACTCTGGTAATAGTAAAGACGAGATGTAAAGAACACTTGAGCTTTTCTTAATGTTTTATAAATAAATCTGAAACGTTCGAAATGATAACTGAAAAAGCAATTTCTAATAAAAAAGGAGGGGTAACAATGCAAGCGCAAGAACTTATACGTTTATTAAAAACGAAGCTTTCGGAAGAAACATATGAATACGATTATAATCGAGAGACGAACAAACTTCGCCTTACACATAAAACGATTAACAAAGGAATTGATATTTCTGTGCCTCCGATTTTAGCAAAATACGAAACAAAAAAAGAACAAGTTATTGAAGAAGTAATCTATATGATTCATCAAACATTCCAAGCGATGGAAAAGGAAAAGGCTGGAGACATCAATCCATCTTCATCTATTTATCCAGTCATACGTTCTACATCCTTTCCTACAAAATCGAATGAAGGAAATCGTTTTATCACCAAAGATCATACGGCAGAAACGAGAATATATTATGCATTAGATCTTGGGAAAACTTATCGTTTACTTGATGAAAAGATGCTAGAGGGTTGGGGGATTCGTGAAACTGAGATTCGAGAGAGGTCCATTTTTCAAGTTCGAAATTTAGTAAATAACTTTAAAAAAGATGAAGTAGCTGGAAATATTTTTTATTTCTTCAACAACAATGATGGGTATGATGCAAGCAGAATACTCAATGAATCTCTACTAAAGGAAATGAAAAAGATAATTATCGGTGATATGACTGTTTCTGTACCCCATCAAGATGTTATGATTATTGGTGATATAAGAAATGAAACGGGATACGATGTTCTAGCTCAAATGACGATGCATTTTTTTACAGTTGGAACTGTACCCATTACTTCATTGTCTTTTATATATGAAAATGGAAATTTAGAGCCAATATTTATATTAGCAAAAAATCGAGTAGTGAAGGAGAAAGACGAAAAATGAATGTTTTTTACAACCTAGAAGGAGTTGGCGATGTATTATTGCTACAACTAACTCCAGAAAAAATTGAAAAAGTAGTAACGGAGACGAAAGGTGATATAACACTTGTTAAAGATGCTCAATCTAATGAAGTAGTGGCGATCAATATCTTTAAATTCAGTAATTACGCCGAAATTCAAGATAACGGAATCGTAAATTTAACGAAAGAACTAGTAGCTAAAGTAGAACAAGCTTTAGTTTCCAATGAAATAGATTACATACTAAATGTAGACCTTTCGCCAAAATTTGTTGTAGGTTACGTTGAATCATTGGAACAACATCCAAATGCCGATAAGTTAAAAGTTTGCCAAGTAAATATTGGAGAACATACTTTACAAATAGTTTGTGGGGCACCAAATGTTGAAGCTGGCCAAAAAGTTGTCGTTGCGAAAGTGGGAGCAGTAATGCCTTCAGGAATGGTTATTAAAGATGCTGAGCTTCGCGGAGTGGCTTCTAGTGGTATGCTTTGTTCTGCTCGAGAATTAGCACTCCCAAACGCACCAGAAGTAAAAGGGATTCTAATTTTAGAGGAACAAGAAGAAGTGGGACGTTCGTTTTTACAATAAAGAAGGAAAGCATGCCAATTTGGTGTGCTTTTTTTGTGCCAAGAATAAGAAAGTATATGAATTTTCCTCCTGCGAAAGCAGTGTTCATAGTAATTTAAAGAATTAAATAATACCGCGGATTTCCGTTTTAGGTGGGCGCTTTCCGCGGGGCCGCCACCTTTCACTACAATCCATGGAGTGAGTAGTACTTAACAAGCAGATTTTCCCAATCTATCGCTAAGAATTCAGTAATAGTAAGGCTTCATAGTATATTTTCAAAGGCTTGATCTTGATTGTTTTTACTTTTACCGTACACAGTATATATGAATAAGTGGGTGTATGATTAGAGCGGGCGCTACTAGAGAAAAATAGAGAGCATCCATTGATAAAGAAGAGCAGAGCGGACGAATTTGACTCTTCGTCCACTTTTAAAAGAGTAGAATAGGGTTTATTCTCTCATTATCCAAACCTAATGCATTATGACTTTGCATATTTCGAGAAGGTGACGGACAAACATTCGCCACAAAATTACCGAAAAAAGTGGATTGAGAATTGACGCAGTCACTTTTCAATCCACAAAAATTCCCCTGTTAATAGTGTAACCAATGTTTCGTCCAAAGCACTCTGGAAATAGTAAAGACAAGATGCACTTAAAGGACGCTAGCGTTTTTCTAAATTTCTTCAGATAAGTAAGGACGATAGCCGTTATTACTGTTAAAATAGAATGTATCTAGTAGAAAGAGTGATGAATTTGAAATGGTTTAAAAAATTATTTGCGACGAATGAAGATGAATATAGAGAAGCACAAGTATTAGAAGATGATGAAGAACTGGTTACACCAACTCACTCTAGAACCCCTTTTCGATTTCCTTTAATAACTGATGATGAAAAGAAAGATAGCTTATTTGGTGAGCTGAAAATAGAAAAAGAAATGGGACAACCAATAAAAGATAAACATATAAGAGATGATCAGCCGTATAGACCTCTCTATACACATGAACTATGGCAACAAAGAAAGCAAGAACCAATTGTGCACCGTGCGCCAAAAAAAGAAATAATAGAACCACCTGTGAAAGAAAAACGAAAAAAAGCATTTACTCCAACTCAAGTACCTTCACCTGTTTTTGGATTTTCGAGAAATCAAGAAAATAAAATAGAAGAACCAATTGAGCAGACAATAAGGGAAATAGAATTACCCTTTGAGGAATTAGCAATTACTGCAATTCCAACACAAGCGGAAGAAAATGAAGTATTACCTCTTGTATCATTTACCGAAGAGGAAAAAGTATTACCGTCAAAGCATATAGATGAACAAGTACAAGATACTCCTTTAGAAACGGTGTCTGAAGTCAAACCAAGTAAACAAAAAGAAAATATAAGACCGTTTAATGTACTAATGCTTAAATCGGATAAAGAAAAAATGAATAATCTAGTAAAAGAGATGCCGGTCTATCAGCCGAAGAAAGAACCGAATAAGGTAGAAAAAATAGTGCTAGAAACGGATTCAAAACCAGCATCTAGTCCTTCGAATTATGCTAGACCAGATTTAAGTTATTTACTTCCACCAGAATTGAAAAATGAAGATAGAGAATGGATGGAAGAGCAGGCATTTACACTTATAGAAGCATTATCTCATTTTCAGGTAACTGGTGAAATTGTTCAAATGGATCAAGGTCCTGCTGTAACACAATTCGAAATAACCGTAGCTCACGGGACAAAAGTAAGTAAAATTCGAAACTTATCTGACGACTTAAAGCTTGCTTTGGCAGCAAAAGATATACGTATTCAAGCACCAATACCAGGGAAAAGTTCTATTGGTATAGAGATTCCGAATCGAAAATCAAGAGCTGTCCGATTATCGGAAGTGATTAATACAAATGTGTTTTTTGAATCCGAATCTCCTCTTGAAGTAGCGTTAGGATTAGATCTTACGGGAAAACCTGTGACACTGGATTTGCGGAAAATGCCCCATGGGTTAATTGCTGGTGCTACAGGTTCAGGGAAATCTGTTTTTATTAATTCACTTCTTGTGAGTCTTTTATATAAAGCAACCCCAGAAGAAGTAAAGCTTTTATTGATTGATCCAAAAATGGTGGAGCTTGCACCATTTAATCATATTCCTCATCTGGTGAGTCCTGTAATTACAGATGTGAAGGCTGCAACAGCCGCGTTAAAATGGGCAGTAGAAGAAATGGAACGACGCTATCAATTATTTGCTCACATTGGTGTAAGAGATATAAATAGATACAATTCACTTGCAACAGAGAAAAGACAATTTGCTCAAAAGCTGCCGTTTATTGTGATTGTAATAGATGAACTTGCAGATTTAATGATGATGGCACCTACGGAAGTAGAGGACGCAATTTGTCGTATTGCTCAGAAAGCACGAGCGTGTGGCATTCATTTAGTATTGGCAACACAACGTCCATCAGTTGATGTTATAACTGGACTTATAAAAGCAAATATTCCAACACGTATAGCTTTTTCCGTTTCTTCACAAATTGATTCGCGTACTATTTTAGATCAGCAAGGGGCCGAAAGATTATTAGGGAAAGGGGATATGCTATATCAAGGTAATGGCATGTCTAGCCCAGTTCGTATTCAAGGAACGTTTGTAACAGATGAAGAAATTGAAACGATCATCGATTATGCAAGAACACAAGGTACACCGGAGTATATGTTCGAACAAGAGGAATTGCTTCAAAAGGCAGAGAATGTATCAGAACAAGATGAACTCTTTGAGGAAGCATGTCGGTTTATTGTGGAGCAAGGTTCCGCCTCTACTTCCTTACTTCAGCGAAAATTTCATTTAGGTTATAATCGTGCAGCAAGACTTATTGATGCAATGTATGAAAATGGATATGTAACGGAGCAAAAAGGCAGTAAAGCAAGAGAAGTGCTACTTACAGACGATAGTCTGGAACAAATTTTTAGTTAATATAGTTTATTAATATTAACGATTAAATAATGATATAATTGGGAATACGTCTACTAAGGCGGAATAAACTATTTATGATTCGAATATGCATATAAATGGGGAATATCCCAGGAGGTTTACAACGTATGACAAAATATCATTTTACAGGCATTAAAGGGTCTGGAATGAGCTCGTTGGCACAAATATTACATGATGTTGGTAACGAGGTACAAGGATCTGATATTGAAAAGTATTTTTTTACTGAAAAACCATTACATGAACGAGATATAAAAGTTCTATTATTTGATGAAGCTAATATTGAAGAAGGAATAACTATTATTGCAGGTAACGCATTCCCAGATAGTCATCCTGAGTTAGTAAAGGCGAAGGAACTTGGTTTGCCAATCATTCGATACCATGAATTTTTAGGCAATTATATGAGTCAGTTTACCTCAGTAGCAGTAACTGGTGCTCATGGCAAAACGTCTACTACAGGACTACTTTCGCATGTATTAAGCGGATATAAACCTACCACCTTTTTAATTGGAGATGGCACAGGAAAAGGGATGAAAGATGCAGCTAACTTTGTGTTTGAGGCATGCGAATATCGCAGACATTTTTTAGCTTATCATCCAGACTATGCAATTATGACAAATATTGATTTTGATCATCCAGACTATTTCCATGATGTTGATGATGTATTTAATGCTTTTCAATCCATGGCCATGCAAGTGAAAAAAGGGATTATTGCTTGTGGAGACGACAAGTATTTACAGGAAATTAAAGCTCCAGTCCCTGTACTTTACTATGGTTTCGGGGAACAAAATGACTTTGCTGCTAGGAACTTAGAAAGAACGACAGAAGGCACTTCTTTTGATGTATTTGTTCGTCATGAATTTTACCATCGTTTTACAATTCCTTTATTCGGTGATCATGCAGTTTTGAATTCTTTAGCAGTAATTTCTCTTTGTCATTATGAGGACGTACCTGCAGAAATTATTCAAAAAGGGTTAGAAACATTTGAAGGGGTTAAAAGACGCTTTACAGAAACGATTATTGGAGATCGTATGATAATCGATGATTATGCACATCATCCAACTGAAATAAAAGCTACGATACAATCGGCTAGACAAAAATACCCAGATAGAAAAATTATTTCTATTTTTCAACCACATACTTTTACGAGAACACAAAAATTCTTAAATGAATTTGGCGAGAGTTTAAATCTTTCAGATCAAGTATTCTTATGTGATATTTTTGGATCGGCGAGAGAAAATGCTGGAGACCTAACTATTCATACATTAGCCGATATTATTGAAGGAAGTATTATTTTAACAGAAGAAAATGTAAATCAATTGCTCCGTTATGATAATGCAGTCTTTTTATTTATGGGAGCAGGAGATGTTCAAAAATATCAACAAGCATTTGAAGAGAAGCTTGTTTAGTTACTTGTTTCTAGACAGTAACTAAGTTGGGATTGTATAATTACTTATCTGATTAAATAAAAAATGCCTAATCCATTTTCGGATTAAGCATTTTTTATTTAAAGAATATTCGAAAGAACCGTAGTATAGTATTATATAGAAAGAAGTTTATTTTTATTCTTTTAGGGTAAAAATGATATATGACAATTGAAGGAGGATACAAAATGGAAAATCTCTTATACATAGCTGCTATTATAGCTGCAATTGCATTTTTAGTACTTTGTATAAGCCTGGCAGTTACTTTATTTTCTGTGAAAAAGACATTAAATAATGTTGCTAGTACACTGGAAGGGCTAGATACAAATTTACAAAATGTAACGAAAGAAACAGCGCAACTTCTTCATAAAACAAATGAATTAGCTGAAGATATTCAAAAAAAATCAGAGAAGTTGAACACGGTTGTAGATGCAGTAAAAAATGTAGGAACGTCTGTTAATGGTTTAAACTATTCTATTCAACGGATTACTTCTTCCGTTTCTTCAGAGGTAGAAAAAAACGAAGAGAAGATTGCACAAGTGATTCAATGGAGTAATGTTTTTCTTGGCGTTCGAGACAAATGGAAAGAGCGGAAAGCATTAGAAGAAGCAGGTTATAATGAATACGATTCGAAAAAAAAATAATAAGTTATTGGAGGAAGTCAAATGAGCAATTATAATCACAATAAACCAAATTATAATGATGCAAAACACAATAATGAGTATTATGAAAATCAATCATCGTATAACCAACAAATGCAGTCTACGTATCCACCTCTACCTTACAATAACGAAAGTAGAGAAACTATTTACCGTAATGACGAAGTAAATGGTAAAGACTTTATCCTTGGAGTTCTTGTTGGTGGCATAATTGGAGCAGCTACAGCATTATTATTAGCACCAAAGACTGGGACAGAACTGAGAGAAAATATTACAATTCAAGCTAGTCAATTAAAGGATAAAACAAAAGATTTATCTTCAACTGCAATGGAAAAGACAACTCAATTGTCTAAGCAGTTGCAAGAGCAATCGGGACAACTTGTAGAGAAAGTAAAATCGATTAAAGGTATGCCAACTTCTCCTCAAGATGATGGGACTGCATCATCAGAAGGGGAAGAGTCAATGGACTATATGGAAACTATTTCGCATACGACAGAAGAGGTAACAGCAGACGAAAAGGACGAAGATGATGATGCAACATCAGTTGCAGAAGCAATAAAGGATGCAGTTGTAAATAACAAATCAAATAACTAAACGTAAAAGTGGTAGTCCTTTAAGTCGTATTATTACGAAGGGACTACCACTTTTATTTGGAATGGCTTACGTTAAAACGAAATTGGAAAAAGATACTTGCTTTCCGAGATCGAACCATCTTGGCGCCTTCCTCTACGGTCCACGGTATACAGGATTCAAGCGGTAGATAAATTATTGGTGGAACTTAAGAAAATAGATAGCATCCATTACTCTAACTGCAATAGTGTAGCAAATGTTTCGTCCAAAGCACTTGGAAATAGAGAAGGTAAGATACACCTAAATGGTGCTTGCGTTTATCTAAAAAGATAAGAAAGTTTATGGATTATCAACCTGCGAAACCAGCGTTCATATTACTTGAAAGAATTAAAAAATACCCCGGATTTCCGTTTCAGGTGGACGCGTTCCGCGGGGTGACCGATGAGTCATCACCGCCGCATTCGCGTCGTTGAGATGGCTCATCTGTCTCACTCATCCCGCCGGAGTCGCCACCTTTCACTCCAATCCTTTAAGTGAGTAGTACCTAACAAGAAGATTTAGCCCAGCTATCGCTAGGAATTCAGTAATAGTAAGGCTTCATTGTATAACTTTAAGGGGTAGATTTTGATTTTTTTAGTTTTAACTTACACAGTATACATGAATCAGTGGGTGTATGATTAGAGTTGGTGGAAACTGAAAAAATAGATAGTATTCATTGATAAAGAAGCGCTGAGCGGACGAAATTGTATCTTCGTCCGCTTTTAAAAGAGTAGAATAGGATTTATTCTTTCATTATCCAAAGCTTATGTACCTTGTCTCTATCTATTTCAAGATGGCGACGGACAAACACCAGCCACAAGATTACCTGAAAAAATGGCTCGTGAAGTGACACAGTCACTTCATGAGCCAAATTACTACGGTAATAGTGTAGATGAGGATTTAGTCCAAAGCACTCTGGAAACAGAGAGGACAAGATGAACATAAAGGTCACTTGCGCTTTTCTTAATTAAAAACGATCTCTAGTTGATCTCCACCGAAGATTTCTTCATCAAAACCAGATGCTTGTCCATTCTTCCTAATTTGAAAGGAACCCTTAGCATCCGGTAAAGTCCAATTAGAAAAGCGAAAGACATCTTGAAAGATCCAAGAAGAAGTATTGACATCTTGCCATTGAAGAATTGAACCATTTGGAACGATATCCTCTGAAGTAATAGGTGTTGCTCCATTGGAAACAATTGCACATGATTTAAATAGTTCAATTTCTTCATTCTGAAAAATAACTTTAATTTGATCGACTAGTTTTCTATCTAATTGATTAGCAATTTGTAATAGCTTTGGTGAGCTTACTATTTTTATTTCTAAAATATCATTATCTTGAACAGGATATTGTAGTTTCACAGGATTGTTATTTAACCATAACGACGTAGTGAACTCTGGTATAAAGTAGTTCTTATCATTGATTGTAATCGAAAATGGTTTTAGTTGAGAAAGATAACTTTCTTTCCGGATTGCTACTAATACTTGTTCCACTGTTTGTGGTGTTTCTACTGTTAGTTTATCTCTCTCTTTTAGCACGGTATCAAGAGATGCTTTTTGGTTGTTAATAGAAATAATTGGTTCTACTATATGTATAACTCCTTGACATGTAACGGTTTTAACAGAAGCATCATCAAGTAAATCTCGAACCGTTGCCTCCCCATCCTTCCCGTCTTGACCTTCAAATAGCTCAATCTTATCGTTACTTTTAATTGTTTTTTTAGTATTAGCTTCATGTCCATTCAAGTGAATAAGAGCTGGTTTCCCGTGTTCGCCAGGGATATAAATGTCTCTTCCATTTACTTGAACAGCAAGTGCCGCACCTGGCTTTCCATATAGTTTTCGTGCCGATATATTCGCTGCAAGTAGTGCATCTCCGACAGTCATTTCTTTTAATTCAAATAGTCGAACGATTTGATTGTTTACTTCTACTGACATATATTGAATTGGTGCTCGTTTTGCAGCGATTGCAATCCCAATAGGTGTAACTAATTCAGGTGTAACTGGAATATGGTCTTCTTTCGTTAAATTTTGAATAGCATCAATTCCACGAACAGCTACACGGTTAGAAGGAAGCTCTAATTTTTCTGCAAGAATAGTAGTAAGTGATGGAGTTAAACTGCCTCCTCCAACAAGCATAACTGCTTTGGTTGGTTTGTTATTATTCAATCGAAGTATCTCATTTGAAATAGAGGTAGCTAATTCAAGAGTCGCTGGTCGAATAACATCTATGACTTCTTCTTTCGGTATATTTTGATCAAAACCTAAAATATCTTGAATACGTATAAAGTCATTTTGATTAATAGCTCGCTTCGCTTCTTCTGCAAGCGGGAAGTCTAATAAATAATGGTCGCTTAATGCTTCTGTTATCTCGTCACCGGCATTTGGAACCATCCCGTAGGCAACAACCGTACCGTGATCTGTGATAGCGATATCAGACGTTCCTGCACCGATATCAACAAGAGCAACATTTAGTCGCCGCATAGATGGCGGTATTAATACATTAATAGCAGCAATTGGTTCTAAAGTTAAAGCTTCCATCTCTAAACCTGCTCTCTTTAAAGCAGATAATAATGATTCGACGACAACTCTAGGCAAGAAAGTAGCGATTACCTCGATAGAAGCCACTGTCCCTTGTTGGTCAACTAAGCTTCCTATTTCTTCCCCATCAAGTCGATAGTATAATACACTATATCCAACACAATAATAATGACTAGAGTGTTTTTCGAAATCTTTTTGGACTAAATTAGTTTGAGCTTTTTGGACCGCCGATAGTTCCAAGCGACTAACGTCTTCCTCTGAAAATATAGGTCTGTTTTTAATATCCAGTTCTACCATGGCTTGTTCTGTTTTTAACGCACGTCCAGCAGCGGCAACGCTTACTTTTTCAAGTGGTCCGTGTTTTACTTCTAATTGTGTTTTAATAGAAATAATTGCTTCCGCTACTTTAAGAACATTATGTATTTGCCCATCAACCATTGCTCGTTCTTTGTGTTCCTTAACTAGTATATCCACAACGTGAAATGATTGGTCGCGTTCTTCTAAGATGATTCCAACTACAGATCTTGTACCTATATCCAGTGCAAATAACTTGGTTGACAAATTCTCACGTCCCTTTTCTTAATAGCAAATACTTTAGCGAGTTGAAGCGTTAAAATAAAATGCGTGACATTCATGCATGCATTGATTATAATATGTCTTATATCTAAAAATGTATCATAATCTTCAGTCGATATAAAGTGTCGTTGGAGAGAAGAGAGGAGAATTAACTATGAGTCAAGTAGACTTAGAAGGATTACGCACACGTGTAGATGAAATCAACGTAGAAATTTTACAGTTGATTAATGAAAGAGCTGGAGTCGTTCAAGAAATTGGAAGAGTAAAAGAAAAACAAGGTGTAAATAGATATGACCCTCTTCGCGAAAGAAATATGCTAGATCATTTAAAAGAAAACAATAATGGCCCGCTACCACAGTCCACAGTGGAGCACATTTTTAAAGAAATTTTCAAAACTGCTTTAGAACTGCAAGTGGATGATCAGAAAAAAGCACTTCTTGTTTCACGTAAAAAGAAGTCAGCAGATACGATTGTAGAGATTAATGGTGAAAAAATTGGAACAGGTACACCTTCCTTTGTATTTGGTCCATGTGCCGTTGAATCTTATACGCAAGTTGCAGAGGTTGCCGCAGCAATTCAAGCAAAAGGATTAAAACTTATTAGAGGTGGGGCTTACAAGCCACGTACTTCTCCATATGATTTCCAAGGACTTGGATTAGAAGGCTTAAAAATATTAAAACAAATTTCACAAGAGTATGGATTAGCGGTAGTGTCTGAAATCGTTACACCTAGCCATTTAGAGGAAGCACTTGATTATATAGATGTTGTGCAAGTTGGTGCTCGTAATATGCAAAACTTTGAGTTATTAAAAGCAGTAGGTTCGATTAATAAACCAGTACTTCTAAAACGTGGAATTGCCGCTACTTTAGATGAATTTATACACGCTGCTGAATACATTATGTCACAAGGTAATGATCAAATTATTTTATGTGAACGAGGTATTCGTACGTATGAAAGAGCTACGAGAAATACATTGGATATTTCTGCAGTACCAATATTGAAACAAGAGACACATTTACCTGTATTTGTTGACGTAACGCATTCTACTGGACGCAGAGATATTTTATTGCCTGCCGCGAAAGCTGCAATTGCTATTGGAGCAGATGGGGTAATGGCAGAAGTTCATCCTGACCCTGCAGTGGCATTATCCGATGCAGCTCAACAAATGAACTTAAAGCAATTCGATGAATTTTACGATTCGTTACAAAGATTTATGAAAACTCATGAAGTACATGCATAATTAGATTATAATTATTCACAAAACCGACTCTTCTTCTAGAGTCGGTTTTACTATATGATTGAAAATCATAGTGAACATACAGTATTATTTATATATAGTAGAAACATTCATGGTAGTGAAGGAGGGTTATGCGTTGACTATTACAATATATGATGTAGCAAGGGAAGCAAATGTATCGATGGCAACCGTTTCTCGTGTAGTAAATGGAAACCAAAATGTAAAACCTGCCACTCGTCAAAAAGTGTTAGCAGTAATCGAGCGACTAGATTATAGACCGAATGCAGTCGCAAGAGGATTAGCAAGTAAAAAGACAAAAACAGTTGGAGTAATTATACCAGATATTTCAAATGTGTTTTATGCGGAGCTTGTGCGAGGAATAGAAGATATTGCAACGATGTATAGATACAATATTATTTTAACGAACTCCGATCAACAAGAAGACAAAGAAGTTCAACTACTTTCAACCTTATTTAGTAAGCAAGTAGATGGAGTTGTCATGATGAGTGATCAAGTAACAAAAGATATGTTTAAAGAGATGGAAAGGTCACAAGTTCCAATCGTGTTAGCAGGTACAATTGAGGCTACTAACTCGTTTCCTTCTGTAAATATCGAATATCATGAAGCAGCAGTTGATGCAGCTAATCGTTTACTTCAAAATGGACATAAACGTGTTGCTTTTGTTTCTGGTTCAATATCATCGGCTATTAATCAATTGTTCAAGTTATCTGGTTATAAGGAGGCGCTAGAAAAGGCAAATATAGAAATTGACTCAGATTTAATTGTAGGCATTGATAATACGTATGATGATGGACTTCTAGCTTGGAAAAAGCTTCGTGAGCTTGAAAATCCTCCAACAGCATTTTTTGCAGGAAATGACGAAATTGCCATAGGTTTAATTCACGGTGCTCAAGATAATGGTTTTAGAGTTCCTGAGGATATCGAGGTCATTAGTTTTGAAAACTCCAAACTTGCTCGAATGGTAAGGCCTCAATTAACTAGCGTAGTATTACCTTTATATGATATCGGAGCAGTTTCAATGAGGTTATTGACAAAGTTTATGAACAAAGAAAAAATTGACGAACAAACAGTTATTCTTCCTTACCGAATAGAGGAAAGAGATTCTGTGAAGTAATAAGGAAACCACCAGTAGCTAATGTTGCTGGTGGTTTTTGTATGATTGCTGCTGACGAAGCAAGAGTAACGCTTTATCAAGCATTTGTTTATTTTTCTCCGTAATTTCTGCTTTTCGGGGAATTGGTTCATATAGAGGATTTGGATCCATCCAAGTTGGAATGAAGGGAATAGGAGCCTCTTTAGTCCAACGATTTAGCCAATTTTTCGGCAGTTCCCCTTCTGGAGCCTTTATGTTATTCATTTCCATCCATAGTAAGGACCAGGCACGAGGGACTACTCTCCATATATCATATCCACCACCTCCGACAGCAATCCATTTTCCATCACAATATTCATGCGCAAGTTCATGGGCCAATTTAGGGATTTCTTGATAAATTTTCATCGTGCCATACAAATGCGTTAATGGATCAAAGTAGTGGGCATCTACACCATTCTGACTTAGAATGACATCCGGTTTAAAAGAATCTATGATCTCTTTAAATGCTGTACGATAAATCTCTAAGAATGAATCATCTTCCGTAAAAGCATCCATTGGAAAGTTAAAGGAAGTACCATAACCTTCTCCAGAGCCTCTTTCTGTAATATTACCTGTACCAGGGAATAAATATCTTCCAGTCTCATGAAGAGAAATTGTACATACGTTGGGATCATCGTAAAAGCTCCATTGCACACCATCTCCGTGATGAGCATCTGTGTCTATGTATAGAACGCGTGCATTGTATTTTTGCTGCATATATTTAATCGCTACTGAACTATCGTTGTAAACACAGAAACCTGAGGCACGTCCTTTAAAACCATGATGAAGACCACCACCTAGATTAAGTGCATGAGATGATTTTCCTTCCATCACATAGTCCACTGCAGTTAGAGTTCCTCCTACAAGACTAGCGCTCGCATCATGCATATGTGGGAAAATGGGTGTATCTTCTGTACCAATACCATAACTTTCATATATACTTGTTTCGGTTGTTTCTAAGCTGGCTTTCTTTACAATTTCAATATAGTGAGGATCATGTGCTAAGCTCAATTCTTCGTCCGTTGCAGTTCTAGGTGCTACTATATCCAATGATGATAAAGCGTTCAATTCTCTTAATAAGTCGACCGTCAAAGTTAATCGCTTTTGGTTAAATGGATGTGTGTCTGAAAACTTATAACCTAATTGTTCTTCTGAAAAGATAAAGACTGCATCCTTTTTCATAGATTCATTCCCGGATGATTTGGCCATAAAACTTCGAAACCCTCTGCTCTTATTGCTTCGATGAGTTGGAGAGGGTTCATTGTTTTGACACGTAATACTAATATTTTGTAATCACTTCTTACTTTATCTGGATACACCAAAACACTTAATACATTCATTTTCTGTTCATAAAAAATTTTAGATACTTCAAACAATATTCCTGGTTGATTGGGAACACGAACTTCGATTTGAGAACCAGGCTGATGTGCGCCTGTTAGTTCAATGAATTTGTATAATAGGTCAGATTCCGTAATCATACCGACAAGTTTACCTTTACTAACAATCGGCAAGCATCCAATACGATTATCGTAAAAAATAGTGGCCGTTTCTTCTACAAAATCTAGTGGATGGCCAGTAATTGGATTTTTCGTCATAATTTCTTCTAGGGGAAGTTCATAAATTTCAGGATTTTGGATGCTCAGAAGTGACGATGGGGTTGCTTCTTTTAAGTCTCTATCGGTCACAACGCCAATGACTTCTCGCTGCTCATTGATAATTGGCAAATGACGTATTCTTTTCTCTTTTAAGAGTAGTAATGCATCATTAATCGTATGAGAAGGGGTTAATGTAGGTACAGATGTATTCATTATATCTTCTACAATCATTGGAATGGACTCCCTTTCTATTTGTCTTGTTCTTTTGATATTAATACATAAACCGATTCATAAAGCGTAACTGATCGAACTGCTGAATGGACTTAACATCTACTCTACTACCTATTTTAGCCATGAGACAGTTAGCTGGATGGGAACTAATCTCTGGTTCATCTGTTGCAAAGTATTCTAATCCCCCAGCCTGCATCATTTTCTCCATTACCTTTCGATATTCCCAGACGTTTAACCCTGTTCCTTTTAAATCCCAATGCCAATAATATTCAGTGGTGATTGTAATATAATCTTCCATCATGTCATCCATCATAGATACACGTAGAAGAGTTTTCCCTACTCCTGTTCCACGAAACGTTGGAATTACTTCAATCGCACCAAGTTCGATTAAGTTTTCCATATTTCCTTGAGACCATCGTTCAAGTGGATCAGGATGAAGAAATGTGCTATATCCCACAATTTTCTGTTCATTGCGTACAATAATAATTCTTCCTTCAGGTAGTTTAGCTATGTCAATGATAGCTTTATGTTGTTGAGCAGGTGCTCGAAAAGCAATTAAATCTTCATGGAACTCTAAATTAGCTATTATCTCCGATTGCATCGGTCCTTCTACGATAAGGGTGCCATGCTTTGTTTCTAGTTCCATCGCATTATACGTTTTGTTATGTATCACAAATTCACCACCTATAAAATAATGTCAATTGAAATTATTATACATGATATTTCTAAAAGAAAGCGATTCATTATCTAAAGATCGTAAAACATTCTAAAAAGTAAAAACATTGGCAAAAGTATAAAAGAGTATTGTAGAATAAAAGAGTATATCGATTGAAAGGGTGAAGAGGATGAAAATAGAAGTATTACCAGTGGTATCTGGAGACTATCAATTAAAGGATTATGACGAAACTGCAAAATCCTTTCAATGGGAAGATGCGGAGAAGAACTTTTCATGGTATGAAACTGGAAAAGTTAATATGGCCTATGAAGCTATTGATAGACATGCTGAATCTTATAGAAAAGATAAAGTTGCACTGTATTACCAAGATGCCAATAGGAAAGAATCTTATACATTCCTTGACATGAAAAATAGGAGCAATAAAGCAGCAAATGTATACAAACAAAATTCTACCCTTAAAAAAGGAGATCGTCTTTTTATTTTTATGCCTAGGTCACCTGAATTATATTTTGCACTTCTAGGTGCGGTTAAAATGGGTGTTATTGTAGGTCCTCTATTTGAAGCATTCATGGAAGGTGCAGTTTATGATCGCTTACTAGATAGTGAAGCGAAAGCTATTGTTACTACTCCAGATTTACTTAATAGAATTCCGTTGGATAAATTACCTCATTTAGAAACAGTTTTTTTAGTGGGTGAAACTATAGAAGAAACAGAAAAATTTATAGATTTTAATAAGTCATTAGTGCAGGCGTCTGATTCTTTTGACATAGAATGGGTTGATAAAGAGGATGGTCTAATCTTACATTATACATCCGGTTCAACAGGGAAGCCAAAAGGCATTTTGCATGTGCATTATGCAATGGTTCAACAATACCAATCTATGAAATGGGTTATGGATATTAGAGATGAAGATATTTACTGGTGCACAGCAGATCCTGGATGGGTGACAGGTACATCTTATGGTGTATTTGGCCCGTGGCTTGCAGGTGCTACTTCTCTTGTGCTTGGGGGACGTTTTTCGCCAGATGCATGGTATAACGCGATTGATGAGTATGGAGTCACGGTTTGGTATAGTGCCCCAACTGCATTTCGTATGTTGATGGGAGCAGGGGACGCGATTGTTAAAGCACATGATTTATCCACTTTACGCCATGTACTATCCGTAGGGGAACCATTAAATCCTGAAGTGATCAAGTGGGGAATGCATGTATTTAACAAGCGAATTCATGATACTTGGTGGATGACAGAAACAGGAGCACAAATGATTTGTAATTACGGCTGTTTACCGATCAAACCTGGATCGATGGGTAAACCTTTACCGGGATTAGAAGCAGCCATTATAGACAATCAAGGAAATGTTGTTCCGCCATTCACAATGGGGAATCTAGCGATTAAAAAAGGTTGGCCATCTATGATGCGTCAAATTTGGAATAACAAAGAAAAATACGAGTCAACTTTTATGAATGATGAATGGTATTTTTCAGGAGACTCCGCTTATATGGATGATGAAGGATATTATTGGTTCCAAGGACGAGTAGACGATGTGATCATGACTTCTGGTGAACGTGTAGGACCATTTGAAGTGGAAAGCAAGCTACTAGAGCATCCTGCTATATTAGAAGCTGGAGTAATCGGTAAACCAGATCCTGTTCGTGGAGAAATTATCAAAGCATTCGTCGCTTTGAATGAAGGATATGAACCTTCAGCCGAATTGATTGCCGACATTCAGCAATTTGTTAAAAAAGGACTTGCTGCACATGCAGCCCCTAGGGAAATTGAATTTAAAGAGAAGTTACCAAAAACTCGAAGCGGTAAAATTATGCGTAGGGTTTTAAAAGCTTGGGAATTGAAATTACCAACTGGCGACTTATCCACTATGGAAGACTAAGAAAAATCGCAAGCGTCCTTTAAGTGCTCTTGTCTTCTCTATTCCTAGAGTGCTTTGGACGAATCATCGCTACACTATTACCGGTGTTTTTTTGTGGATCGTGAAGTGACTGCGTCACTTCACGATCCATTTTTTTCATTAATCTTGTGGCGGATGATTGTCCGTCGCCCTCTTGGAATAGTTAGAGACAAGGTGCGTAAGGTTTAATTAATGAGAGATTAGATACTTTCCTATTCTTTTAAAAGCGGACGAAGATGCAATTTCGTCCGCTCAGCACTTCTTTAACAGTTATTCCTACTTGTTTTTTCTCTAGTTCCACCAATTCTTACGAGATGCCTATTGCATCATATAAATTTTGTCCGATAAAAGTAACAATGGCTGAAGCGATAAGTTAAATTCAATCTAAGGCGCTTCTGAAAAAGTCTATTAGAGAATGCTAAATCAGAAAGTCATCATTAGTAGACACTACATAGCTCTGCAATTACTTGATTCCTTGCAGCAGAATTCATATACTTTCTCTCTTAATAAAAGCCACAGCGACCTGACAAATCAGGATAGCTGTGGCTTTTCATTTCAAAAATAGAATTATTGACTATTAGTCATCACCTATTTGTTCTTCATCATCTGTAGGAGGTTTATCCTCATCGTCCGATGTAATTGGTGGTATTACGATTTCCGTTGGTGGTTCAGGATTTTTTTCCTCTATTGAAACGATATTAGAAGCCGCTGATTGTAGTCCTGTAATATCAACAGACACAACGATATATTGCCCGGTACCATTAATAGTATAGCTATTATCCTCCGCTTCCAGTTTAGAAGCCACTAAGACTCTGTCACCGTTAACCACTTTGAATATTCGATATCCTACAACGTCATATGACTCCGATTTGGTCCAAGTTAACGTTTTTTCAGAGAGAGAAGCAATAACAGCTTTTGGAGGACTACCATCTGCTTTAAACATTTCTTCTGATACTACATTTCCCGCAAAAGAAGAGTTTTCTGGGAATAGTTTACTTGCATTTCCACCAAATTTTCCAAGCATTCGTGTAATAAAGCTTTCATTTACTCCATATCCGCCTTTTACAACAAATTCACTTGGGGTAGAATCCAAAGAGCGATATCTATTCCCGTTGATCACTACATAAGATGATGATATTAAACTATCATCTGGTGCAGTTGGGAGCATTGCAGCTTCATTAAATAAATCAGATTTGACTAATCCTGCTTGTGCACATGCATCAGAAGGGGCCAACCCTGAAATACCACAGAATGATTTAGTAACTACACCTTTAGGGACTGGGAAAGGATTTGGAGCATCCACAAGCCCAGGATTCACGTCATACATGGCATTCATCATATTGGACCAAAACATATTTACTCGAACGCTTGGATGATTATAACGATTGTTCATATAAAATAAGGATAATTGATTATCATCGTAACCAAGCCATACGCCTAGAGAAATATTTGGATTGTATCCGACGAGCCAAGAGTCATTATGATTTTGTGTCGTACCAGTTTTAGCTGCAAAATCGGATTTAAATTTTAATCTAGAATTTGCAAGAGCTGCTGTTCCTCCAGATAACACATCCCGAAGCATATCGGTAATAATATAAGCAGTCGCAGGACTGAATACTTGTACTGGTTCCGTTTTATGTTGGTAGATTAAATTCCCATTAACATCTTCAATTTTTTCGATCATATATGCATCAATGAATTGACCATTGTTTGCGAAAGTTCCAAAGGCATTTGTATTTTCTTCAACCGTCGCTCCATTTGTCATCCCACCAATAGCTAAAGCGTGATTTGCATATTCATTATCTTCAATATGTTCAAATCCCATTTTTTTGAGGAAGTCAGTAGGCTTTCTATCCATTATTAAATCATATAAACGAATAGTCGATAAGTTTTGTGACGTTTTTAATGCGTCGCGTGCAGAAATAATTCCTTTTTCTTGCTCTTTCGTATAATTAGAAGGCGATTCCTTCCATGTGGTACGTCCTAAGTTTTCTAGTTTTACATCGACAACAGGGCTTCCAGCTCCAATGACCCCATATTCAATTGCAGGTGCATAAACGAGTAAAGGCTTAATTGTAGAACCAATTGGTCGGACAGCTTGTGTAGCGTGGTTAAACTGTATTAAATTATAATCACGTCCACCTAGGAAAGATAATATTTTACCTGTTCCGTTCTCAATCATCATACTTCCTACTTGTACAGGAAAATCTTGCTCGATAATTTCGCCTGTGTTTGGATCTTTCACTTCTTTTGTATACGTATGACCATACGTATCGAATTCATCTTTTACTTTAATCATCGCTTCAAACATTTCTTTATTGATGGTTGTATGAATTCGGTAACCACCTGTACTTACAGCCCTTTTAGCGATAATATCGTATTTTTCATAGAGTTTAGATTCATTTTTTAAGCGTTCCGGATCAATTCCATCTGCTGCAGCAAATTGTACTCTAAGTATTTCTTTTACCCTGTTTTCAATTTCAGAAGTCAACCATGGATACTTATCTTCCGAAACGACTTCCGGTTGTCTAAAATCTTTTGTAATATCGTAATCTTTTGCAGAATTATATTCTTCATCAGTAATATAACCCGTTTCTTTCATTCGGAATAAAACAGTCTTCATCCGCTCAATTCCAGCCTGCAATGCTTTTCCTTCTTTTAATACTCCGCCTTTTCTAAAAGGAGTATAAGCGAATGGGGATTGCGGGATTCCTGCGATATAGGCTGCTTGTGGTAAAGATAAATCCTTCGCTTTTACATTGAATATTCCGTTCGCTGCCGTTTCAATACCTGCAATGTTTTTGCCGTTTGCATTTCGACCGTAAGGAATGATATTCAAGTAAGTTTCTAATATTTCATCTTTCGTCATGAAGTGTTCAAGACGCATAGCTAAAAGAATTTCTTTTGCTTTTCGTTCATAAGACACTTCGTTTGTTAATATTTGGTTCTTAATTAATTGTTGCGTTAAAGTAGATCCCCCTGTTTTTGTATCAGAGTTAGTAACATCTTGAAGTAAACCACGAATAATTGCTTTTGGAACTATCCCATTATGTACCTCAAAATATTCATCTTCTGTAGCTAACACAGCATGTATTACGTCTGGAGAAATGGAGGAAAGTTTGGTTTCAGTACGTTCAAGATCTGTCCTTAACTTACCAATATATACATCTCCAGCAAAATAGATTTCGGAGGTTTCTTCATAATTAAATACAGCAGTTCTCATTTCTTCTTTATCACGTAAAGGTTCTTCTTTTACTAACGAAGCAAAATAACCAGCTCCAACTGTAGCAGCAAAAATTCCAAAGGTGAGACCTACAATTAAAAATAGTAAACATAAATTCCATATAACGCCAGATGAAATGCGTAGGGCTTTAGCCCATTTAGTTGTTTGCAATTTTTCAAATTTATCTTTGTAAAATTGGATTTTCTTTATCCATTTATCCATTAATAGCTCGACCCCCAAATCAAGGATTATTATACCATAATCGAATATCAATAGACGATAGTTATTGACAACCGTTTTATATTATGTAAAATAGGTATATAATTTTAACGAAGAAAAGTCCGAAGTAGTGTTTGTACATACTGTGTAGAGAGCTAGCGGTTGGTGAAAGCTAGTCAGTGTATAAAAACGAATTACAGGCTTGGAGTTAGACGTTTTCACAACGATATCGTGATTGAAGCGGAAGGATTTTTCCTTCAAGCTGGGTGGTACCGCGCTAATTGACAAAGCGTCCCTGCATGATTTATTTCGTGCAGGGACTTTTTTATTTTATTTAGGAGGAGATTAGAATGTCAAATGCATTACTAGAAGATTTAAATTGGAGAGGGCTTTTATATCAACAAACGGATGCAGAGGGATTAGAAGAATTATTAAATAATGAAAAAATCTCTTTATATTGTGGAGTAGATCCGACTGCAGATAGCATGCATATTGGGCATATTGTTCCGTTGCTTACACTTAGAAGATTTCAACTTCATGGACATCGACCAATTCTTTTAGTAGGTGGAGCAACGGGTATGATTGGGGATCCATCTGGACGATCAGAAGAACGTCAACTTCAAACAATCGAGCAAATTGATCGGAATGTTCAAGGTATTAAAGCACAAATGGAGCGAATTTTTGACTTCCAGGCAGAAAATGGTGCTCAAATGGTAAATAACTATGATTGGAATGGCTCGATGAATGTAGTCGAGTTTCTAAGGGACTTTGGGAAGCTTATTAATATAAACTATATGTTGGGGAAAGATTCAATTGCCTCTCGTTTAGATACAGGTCTTTCTTTTACAGAGTTTACTTATACATTAATACAAGGTATTGATTTCAAACATTTGTTTGACCACTTTAATTGTCGTGTTCAAATTGGTGGATCGGATCAGTGGGGGAATATAACAACTGGTCTTGAAATGATTCGTAAAACGCATGAAGAGGAAACAAAAGCATTTGGCATTACAATTCCATTAGTAACAAAAGCCGATGGGACAAAGTTTGGTAAATCATCTTCTGGTTCCGTATGGTTAGACGCAAAAAAGACATCTCCATATGAATTTTATCAATTTTGGATTAATACAGCAGATTCAGATGTTATTAAATACATGAAAATATTCACGTTTTTAGAAAGAAGCGAAATTGAAGCGTTCCAGGAGAAAGTGGAAAATGAGCCACATTTACGTAAAGCTCAAATTGCCCTTGGAGAAGAAATGACTCGTCTTATTCATGGTCAAGAAGCTTTAGAACAAGCTGTCCGGATATCCCAAGCTTTGTTTAGCGGAAATTTAAAAGAGTTATCTGCAGAAGAAATGAAGGACGCTTTCAAAGATGTACCTTCCGTTGAGATGACAAAAGATGCGAAAAATATTGTAGATTTTATCGTTGAAGCGACTGTTTCTCCATCGAAGAGACAAGCTCGTGAGGATGTGGCAAACGGTGCTATTTCAGTAAATGGTGAAAAAGTGACGGATGTAGCATATGAAGTAGGAGAAAGTGATCGTTTAGAAGATGAGTTTATGATTATTCGTCGAGGGAAGAAAAACTACAAAATGATTAAGTTCGTATAATTTGTAAAGTAGCTACTTCTCTATAACAGGGAAGTAGCTTTACTTTTTCTTAAAATAGAAAGTTTATATGATACAGTGGTTATTTTATAAGAATGGGTAGTGCTTGGGAAAAATAGATAGCATCCATTGATAAAGAAGCACAAAGCGGACGGAATTGTATCTTCGTCCGCTTTTAAATGAGTAGTTAAGAATCTAGTCCCTCATTAACCAAACTTTATGCACCTTGTCTCTAAACGCTTCAGGAGCGTTACGGACAAACGCCCGCCGCAAGATTACCGAATAAAATGGCTCGTGCAGTGACGCAGTCACTACACGAGCCACAAAAATTCCAACGGTAATAGTGTACCTGATGTTTTGTCCAAAGCACTTTGGAAATAGTAAAGACAAGATGCACTTAAAGGACGCTGGAGCGTTTCTTAAGATTTGAAAACACTAGTTTGCTCCGCCACGTTCGTCTACATGATGATTATGTTGACCATCTTTAACTTGAAGATTTCTTTTCTCATCCTCACTTAATCTTTCTGGTTCGTTAAACCTTTCGCTAACGCCCTGTTTACTCGACTTTTTGTTCGGTGAATTATTCTTATTATTATTTATCAAATGATATCCTCCTTTTTTTTGTCTATTTTCTTTCTTAGTGTTTCCACAGAATAGACAAATAGTCATGAAAATATTAAAATAATATAAATATTAATCAAAAAAAGATGAAAAATGAGTAAGAAATAGTATAGAATAATATAGATAAACAAATTTTCTACATTTTTTATTTATATTAATTTGGTCGAGGGGCTGTTCGTAATGGGTTCAAATAGATACGTAGTTGATCGTTTCGATGATTTTTTTGTTGTTCTTTTGGAAAAAGATAATAAAGTAAATAAACTAGTCATTTTAAAAAGTAAGTTTACGATAAATGCAAAAGTAGGAGATTTATTAGAAGTGCATGTTAATAAAGATAAATGTGGCTATGACTTTAAAGCTTTGAAAGAAGAGACGGATGTTACCAAACAAAGACTCCTCGATTTAATAGAGGGTATGAAGATGGATATAAATTAATTACTGTGGCACAAAGACGATCTGCTCTAAATGGGGTAGGTTGGTTTTTTTATATAGTAAATAATAAAAAAGCCCCAAAACCTTGATTTAACAAGGATTCTAGGGCTTTTAATACTACTCTTTGCAGAGTATAGCTATTAACGAGAGTAGAACTCAACGATAAGAGCTTCGTTAATTTCAGCAGAAAGTTCGCTACGTTCTGGAAGACGAACGAAAGTACCAACTTTTTTGTCTGCATCAAATGTTAAGTAATCAGGTACGAAGCTGTTAACTTCCATTGATTCGTTTACAACGTCAAGGTTTTGAGATTTTTCACGAAGAGAAATTTCTTGACCTGCTTTTAAACGGAATGAAGGAATATCAACGCGTTTACCATCGACCATTACGTGACCGTGGTTAACTAATTGACGAGCTCCACGACGAGTGCGAGCAAGACCTAAACGGTATACAACGTTATCTAGGCGAGTTTCAAGAAGAATCATGAAGTTTTCACCATGTTTACCTTGCATTTTACCAGCTTTATCAAATAAAGTACGGAATTGACGTTCGTTAACACCATAAGTGTGACGAAGTTTTTGTTTTTCTTGTAATTGAAGACCGTACTCTGTTAATTTTTTGCGTTGTGTTGGACCGTGTTGTCCTGGTGCGTAAGCGCGTTTTTCTAATTCTTTACCAGTACCGCTTAGTGAGATACCAAGACGACGTGATAATTTCCATGCTGGACCTGTATAACGTGACATGAAAAATTCCTCCTATTATTGGTTTTATTTTGTTGTAAAATAAGACCAGATGTATCCAAACTAGTACCATTTTGTTTTCATGTATCATCGCCCATGCAGCCAAAGGGTTACGGGATACACCATCTACTCTGTTGAATAGAGGAACAAAATGAGCAATCTAGACCATACAACTGCTGCATTTATTTTACACAAACCTCATTGTACCTTTTGAAGCGACTAAAGTCAATATAATTCATACTTTCTTAAAATTAATTACTATATCCTTTAATAGGAAATCAATTGACAAATTATGAGATGTATAGTCAAATAGAATTATAATATATATATGATAAAAGTAACATATTCACTCTTGGAAAGCTAAGAGGTGTTAAAATGACAGAAACAACAATAATGGATCAAATAAAAAGCCGAGTGTTAGACATTTGGACAGAAACCGCCTTCTCAAATATATCAAGTATTAGTTGGTTTGACGATTTAAAAGCTATACTTTCAGATTTTTTTGACGTCGAGGTAGCTAATTACTATATTTATGATGCAGGTACATTTTTACAACTGAAATGGAATCATTCATTGACCAAAAAAATAAATGCGATTAAATGGATTGAGATTGAATCCTTTTTTTTCGAAAATACCTTTACATTTGTTCCGTTACTTCAAAAAAGTTATATGACTGATGGGGAAGTGTCCATTCTATTAAGAGATATGGAGAACCAACCTTTAGGATTGTTGACTATGGAGTCTACTTCTAAATGGAAAGAATTTTCCTGCTCTTCAGAAGTAAATGATTTTATCTTTTTACTCAGTAAATTAGTGCAAATAATTAGGAAAACAATCTTATTAACCCACCAAGAACATCAATATCGAAACCTATTTAATGTAACGAAAATGTTTCACTCTACATTTGATATTGGTCAGATATTAGAAGGAACATTAAATGCTATACAAGACGCATTTCCTAGCTTCCATTCCAATTTAATATTATCAAATGACCAAGAACGAAAGACACCGATTCCATATAAGTTGTTTGACTACACATCTGAAAGGCCGGCGACAATAGAAGCATATGTTTCGGGTGAGATTACATCTGAACTAGCAACAGATTTAGGGGTTCGTTTATTAAATGTTCCTATTAAAGGTAAACAAGGCATTTACGGTATAATGCAGATGTCTACACCACTTGACTATTTATTTTCCATGAGACAAAAAGAATTTGCGTCATTGCTTGCCTCTGCTACTGGAAATGCATTAGAAAATGCAAAGTTATATATTCAATCACATCGATTGGTAGCAGATTTACAATTAATTAATGAAACATCACATAAGCTAAATATGAATTTATCGCTAGAAGAAATGCTTTTGTTTTTACGAAATCAATTAATGAAATCGTTTCATCCAGAACAAATTTGTTTCGTCTTTTTAGGAGAAGAGGAGGAATACCAAGTATCCACAGCGAGTTCAGAATTTTTTCATACGATTGATGGACAATTATATATCCAACTTGTAGTAAATCATTTTTTCAAAATGAGCGACCCTCTTTTTATTGCAGATTTCAATCGTCTTGCAGATCTAAAATATGAATATCGTTCCCTAGTTGCCATACCGTTAAAAGAGCAAAATCATATAACGGGATTCAGTCTTGTGCTACATAGAGAACCATACTTCTTTTCATTCGACAGCTTTAAATTAATGCAATCGTTAATTCAACACTCCTCCATTGCAATTAGTAACTCAAAATTACGTCATAAATTGCAAGAAATGGTGAATCGTGATCATTTAACTAATCTCTATGCAAGAAAGTATTTAGACAAATATGTGGAAACATCACTGGAAAATGAAGAGCGAGGTGTCTTCATACTCTTGGATATCGATAATTTTAAACAAGTGAATGATACCTATGGTCATCAAGTCGGAGATGAAATATTAAAAAAAATTGCTTCAATTATTCAAAAACGAACAGATGGAATAGGTATTGGAGCTAGATGGGGTGGAGAAGAACTTGCTATCTATTTCTCACAAATGACTATTACACAAGGGATCGAAGAATCGAAACAAATAATAGCGCAAATTCCGATGCAAACAAATCCAAGTGTAACAGTTTCAATGGGAGTGAGTGTGTGGGAAAGAGAACATAAGGTAACTTTTCACAATCTCTTCCATTATGCAGATATGGCTTTATATGAAGCGAAAAATAACGGAAAAAATCAAATGCGTATTTTTGAGGCATCTCATCTTTCATAGGATGAGTGCCTTTTCTTTTTGTATCATTCCGTGTAGACTAAGTGTAAGCGTTTACAAAATGGGTGTAAGTGAAATGGAGAAAGAAAATTATCAAAAGGAAACGTTATATATTCATAAGGGGTATAGTTCTATTAATCATCATGATAGTCTGGCAGTTCCTCTGTATCAAACTTCCACATTTGCATTTGAAACGGCTGAACAAGGTGCAAGTAGATTTGCAGGAGAAGAAACTGGTGGAATTTACTCGAGATTAGGGAATCCGACAGTCAAAGTACTAGAAGAGCGGATGGCCGCACTGGAATACGGGGAAGGAGCTCTCGCATTTGGTTCAGGGATGGCTGCGGTTAGTGCGATTCTAGTTCATTTAACGAAGACCGGAGATCATATTCTTTGTACTCGAGGAATATATGGTTGCACATTCGGCTTTTTAAATATATTGAAGCAAAAGTACAATATTTCACATGACTTTTCAACACTAGCAACAGAAGAAGAGATTGAAGCAGCTATTAAACCAAATACGGTTTGTATTTATATAGAGACTCCCATTAATCCTACAATGGAAATGGTGGATATTGGATTAATAACACGGGTTGCGAAAAAACACGGCATTCAAGTAGTAGTAGATAATACTTTTTCATCTCCTTATTTGCAGAACCCTTTGGAGTTAGGAGCAAATTTTGTATTGCATAGTGCCACTAAATATATTAATGGGCACGGGGATGTTATTGCAGGAATACTTGTTGGTAAGAAAAAAGAAGAAATAGAGACAATACGTATGTCTGTGCAAAAAGATTATGGTGGTATCATTTCTCCATTTGATGCTTGGTTACTTATTCGAGGTTTGAAAACAATGCATGTACGGATGGACCGTCATACGAAAAATGCAGCAGATCTTTTCTCTTTTTTACAAACATGTTCTATGGTAGAAAACATTTACTACCCTTTTGATGAGAACAACCCCCAATTCGAAATTGCCAAAAAACAAATGAAAGCAGGGGGAGGGCTAATTTCATTTACCGTTCAAGGTGGGATGAAAAATGCACAAAAGCTAATGAATACATTAAATTTAATAAAAATCGCTGTAAGTCTTGGAGATGCAGAAACACTAATTCAACATCCTTCAACGATGACTCATTCTGTCGTACCAGAAAAAGAAAGATTAGAAATGGGTATCACAGATGGATTGCTACGCCTATCGGTAGGTCTAGAAAACTCTACAGACTTAATAGAGGATTTACAGCAAGCTTTTTCTAACCTTTAATCCGTATCCGGTCTATCTTCTAATTGGCTATTTCCTTTCCTCTATTCAAGTGGGAGTATTGCTTTAATAAATAAAGTACCGTCCTACCATCACTGGTAGAACGGTACTTTATTTATTCTATCGTGAAAACCCTACCTCGCTCATCTTTGTAAACTACATGTTGGCGATCAAGCTTTGTCGGTGAGTCAAGACCAGCAGCCGATGCTATTCGGAAAAGTCCTTCACGCATAGTCAAAATATAATTGGTAACGCGATATTTCTTTTCTTCTACAACAAGTCCTTGTTGCAACTTCTTATCTGTAGTAGCAACGCCCGCTGGACATGTATTTGTATGGCATTTATGTGCCATAATACAACCTACTGATATCATAAAGCCTCGTGCAATTTGAACGAGGTCGGCTCCCATTGCTAAGGCAATCGCAGCTCGATCAGGTGTTGTAATTTTACCAGATGCAATAATCTTCACTCGATCTCTTACACCATATTTCTTTAATGCATCATCCAGAAGAATAAGGGATGATCGAAGTGGTAAACCAACACTGTCAGCAAGATCCTGATAAGTTGCTCCTGAACCGCCTTCGCCACCATCAAGCGAAATATGATCTGGTCCACTACCGGTTTCCCGCATAAATGATGCTAATTCTTCCGCATCTTGTTTGCTTCCAATTACTATTTTTATACCTACTGGTTTGCCGGAATGCTGCCGGATTTTATCGATAAAATCGAACATAGTAGGATAGTCGTCGAATTGGTGAAAACGATTTGGGCTGTTGATTGTTTTATATGGAGTAACGTTTCGGATAGCTGCTATTTCCTCTGTCACTTTCGCTCCTTCAACGTGTCCGCCACGCATTTTAGCTCCTTGTGCTAATTTAAGTTCAAATGCTTTCACTTGTGGAATTTCCGCTTTCTCACGAAGTCGTTCCCAACTAAATTCTCCATTTTCTGTACGGAAACCGAATAGACCTGACCCAATTTGTGCAATAATATCTGCTTCACCAGCTAAATGATGCTGGGACAGACCGCCTTCGCCCGTATTCATCCAAGCACCTTTAGCCATACCAATACCTTTCGATAAAGCTGTAATTGCATTTTCTCCAAGTGCTCCGTAACTCATCGCGGATTGCCCGAGCATACTACGAACATGGAAAGGGTGCTTACAATTAGGTCCGATAATAATCGCATCTTCTTCTGGTAATAGCCATGACAATGCAGGGATATCTTCCAAATGCTCTTTCCTTGAAAATAAATTATCTTCATCGAGCACATAACGCATTGTATCTACCATGATTTCATTATCCACGCGCATTTCCTCATTTTGTTTCGTAAACATCGCATTTCGAATAAAATAGCCTGCTTCATTAAAATTACGCTTCGAACCGAAACCAATGATACTGTTCAAGTATTTTCCTGGCAGAACCATATGCAAATATTCCTCGCGGTTGAACGGTTCTCCTCCATTATCGTTATCAAATAAATATTGTCTTAGCTCAGGACCAGTTTTCTCCAATATATAGCGCATGCGGCCTAAAATCGGATAATTACGAAGTATAGCATGTTGCTTTTGCTTTCGATCATAAAAATATAAAAAGACAAAAGCAATAATTGGTACGATAACAAGAAATATAATTAGTAATGTCGTAGAAATCGAAATAGTTTCCATCCAAGACACATCCTTCACTCCTCTCATTATTTTATTAATAGTTTACCATTATAATAGACGATAAATTCCATTATAGAGTGGAATTAGAAAAAATATAGAGTATCTGATGAATAAAAGATCTGCTAAACGAACGGAATGACTTTTTGTCTGCTTTAGTTTTTAAACCGGTTTTTATTTCTCCCTATCCAAACAAAATGCACAAAGTCTCTGCAAATTTCAAGAGGGGGGAGGTTAAACGTTCATTAGAAGAGTACCGAAAAAGGATCGAAAAGTGACGCCACCACTTTCCAATCCTTTTGAAATCTAGCCGTTGTTGTTGGATAGACGCAGTATAAAATTATCATCAAGTAGTGGTGCATGCGAAAATAGCTGTGATTATTATATATGTGCGATTAAAACTTGAATGAATTGCTCTAAACCTTCTTTATCTTGCTCGGAGAATCGTTCTTTTATAGGACTGTCGATATCTAGTACACCTAATAGAACTCCATCTTTTACAATAGGTACGACGATTTCCGATTGAGATGCTGCATCGCATGCAATATGTCCTGGAAAAGCATGTACATCAGGAACGATGACCGTTTCTTTAGTGCTGGCAGCTGAGCCACAAACACCTTTAGCAAGAGGTATTCTTACACAGGCAGGTAATCCTTGGAATGGCCCCAATACTAATTCGTTATTTTCCATTAAGTAAAAGCCAACCCAATTAATTTGATCAAAAAATTGATTTAATAATGCCGACGCATTACTTAAATTTGCAATAACATTTTTTTCTCCAGTTAATAGGGCATCTAATTGTTTCGATAACATCGTGTAATTAGCCGATAAATCCTGTGAATAATTCGTTTTTGTAAACATTTTTCATTCTCCATTCTCCATAAATAGTTTAAATTCGTCGTAAAATTGATGTAAATCGTTTACTTGATGGGCATCTGAACCGAACACTAAAGGAATTCCTAATTGCTTTGCCATAATTATATAGGGTGGAGGAGGATAGCTTTCCAAACAATAGGGTTTTGCAAGTCCTGCACTATTTAGGTCAAGTTGAAGATGTTGATTTTTTATTTCTTTTAATATAGAAACAATTTCCTCTTGGTCATCAACTTTTTCGGTCAATGCATGCTGGAATTTATGTACAAGCGTTATGTGACCAATTCGTTTTGGTTTATATTTTCCTAAATCACTCGTTATTGAATCCATAAGTGTTTTATAATACAATCTATACACGGAGATTGGATTTCCTACTTGTTTGATAAATTCTAAATAAATATTTTTTGAAAAGTCAATACAAGTGTATGTATTTTGAAAATGTAAAAAATGCACGGATAAAATAGAATCGTCTAAATATTTCCCGTATATATTTAAAAAAGAAATAATCTCATGTTCAAAACCAGAGATAAAATCTATCTCCAATCCAGATGAAATAATAATATCTTTTCTATATTGTTTTTTCAAATCATTTAAATCAGACAAATAAGATTCGAGCTTGTTTATATTCATGCCGCTATCTTGATCAGGAGTAGGATCGATGAAATTTAACGGTAAAGGGGCATGCTCTGTAAAAGTTATTTCTTTAAACCCACTTTTAATTGCTTTTTCAATATAATCTTGAAATGAGTCAAGCGTTCCATGCGGACAGTAGGGAGTATGGATATGACCATCTTTTTTCAAAAAAACCAACCTCCACTCTTTAAAATACAAATATTTCAAAGATTTCATTGCTTTTCTATTGTTTTATGAAACAATAACATAAAAAGCATGGTAATATATATAGTAACATTTGAAAAAGAACTTTTGATCTTGGAACAGGGGGCTTACAATGAAGTATATCATCCCAGTGATTATTATACTTTTAATCATTGCAATTTTTGCATTTATTATAAGACGAAAACATAATTCAGAAATTGAACGATTAGAACATGAAAAGCATCAAATTCAAAACAAACCTATTTTAGAAGAGATGACAAAAGTAAAACAATTAAATATGAATGGTCAAACAGAAGAAATGTTTGAAAGATGGAGAAATACTTGGACGGAAGTAATGGACGTTCTAATGCCTAAAATCGATGTTCTTTTATTTGATGCAGAAGAAAATGTAGACAAGTTTCTATTTGTCAAAGCGTCAAAAATTGAAAAAGAGCTTCAAACTTTAATTTCTACATGTGACGAGAAAATGTCGAGTATATTAAAAGAACTAGAAGAGTTAATTGGCAGTGAAGAGAAGAACCGAATAGAGATGGAACAATTAAAGGAGCAATATCGAGCTGCAAGAAAAACAGTACTAGCACACCAGTATTCATTTGGTGATGCAGTTCCTGCACTAGAATCGAAACTAGAGTCATTTATTCCTCATTTTGAAGAATTTGATAAATTGACGGAAACAGGGAATTACTTAAGTGCACGAGAGATTGTTATTTCTGTTCAAGATGATGGCCAAAAGTTTTTTCGTGTTCTAAATGATATTCCAACAGTACTCTCGGAAATTCAACATAAAATTCCAGCGAGTATTTATGAATTAAGAAATGGTCAAAAAGAAATGGAAGAAAGTTCATACTACTTACAACATCTCGAAATGTCAGCGAAATTAGATGGAATTGAAGAAGAATTGAAGGAATTGAAAGAGGCAATTATTGAACTGAAAGTGATTAAAACAATTGCGAGAGTGGAAGAAATAAAAGATGAAATCGAAACATTCTATGATTTATTGGAAAAAGAAGTAATAGCCAAAAAATATGTAGATCAACATAAAGAAAAAACAGCTAGCCGCCTAGAAGAAGTTACATCGGTTACTCGTGCTGTAAGTGAGGAAGCTGCTTATGTACAACAAAGTTATCGCTTACCAGAAAAAGAAGCAGAAATTCCGCAAAGCTGTTTAAAAGAATTGGAAGAGTTACATAAGAAATTTGAACTACTTTCAAGGCGTGTAGAGGAAGAACAATCAGCCTATTCAAGCTTACAAGAAGAACTAAATGATATATCGGAAGAAATTGATCGCTTATATGACGAGCAAGATCGTTTTGCCAATCGTTTAAAAAATCTTCGTATCGATGAAAACAAAGCACGTGCAAAGCTAGATGATTTAAAAACATTACTTCATGAAACGGATCGTATGCTTCAGAAAGCGAATATTCCTGGAATTCCTGAAGACATGGATGTACGCTTAGAGGAAGCAGAAGAACATATTTATGTAGCTATGCAAAGTCTCCAAGAAGTTCCTTTGAACATGATATTAGTGGATACCTACTTATCGCAAGCAGAAGCTTGTATGGAGGAAGTTCATCAAAAGGCGAAAGAAATGCTTGAAAACGTGTTATTAACGGAGAAGATTATTCAATATGGTAATCGTTATCGAGCAAATCATCCAAATGTTCATATGCGATTACTTGAAGCAGAAGAATCATTTAGACAACTAAGATATGCAAAAGCTTTGGAAGATGCAGCTACTGCAGTCGAAGAGATTGAACCTGGTGCTCTAAAGAAGATTGAAGTGCTTGTGAAAGAAGATACTTTGCGTACATAAAAAATATCTATTTTAGTATTTAGATTGTGTATACAAGTCTGAACCACCTCACTATAATTGTGAAGGTGGTTTTTTTCCGAAAAGGAGTGAATGAAACATGATTTATTTTGATAATAGTGCGACAACGAAAGCTCATAAAGATATAATCGATACATTTGTATTGGTGAATGAAAAATATTGGGCAAATCCTGCGTCTATCCATGAGTTCGGTCATCAAACAAACGAATTATTACAAACGGCAAGAACACAAGTTGCTGATGTGATTAAAACAGCTAAAGAAAAAGTGTATTTCACTTCCGGGGGGACAGAATCGAATAATTTAGCTATATTTGGATTAGCTAATAAATATAAGCATCGTGGAAATCATGTACTTATTTCTGCAATTGAACATCCTTCTGTCCTAGAATCTGCGAAAGAGCTTCAACTGCAAGGATTTAATGTAGAATTTATCCCTGTCAATAAAGAAGGGTTTATCTCATTAGATTCTATCCAGTCACTTCTTCGTCCCGATACAGTTTTAGTAAGTGTCATGCATGTTAATAATGAAACTGGTGCCATCCAGCCAATTAATGAAATTGCTACTTTGATAAAGTCAAAAAGCAGAGCAGTTTTTCACATGGATGCTGTGCAAAGCTTTGGGAAATTGGTCGTTAACTTTGAGGAGCAACAGGTAGATGCAATAACTATTTCATCACATAAAATTCATGGCCTGAAAGGATCTGGAGTACTTGTTTTAAAAGGTTCTACGGAGATCACACCTATCCTTTATGGTGGAGGGCAAGAATTTGGTGTTAGAAGTGGAACAACATCCGTACCATTAGCTGTATGTACTGCAAAGACAATTCGACTAGCAAATTCTAATCTGGAAAAAAATAGTATGATTATGAAAAGCATGACAGACGATATCGTGACATTTTTACAAACTTTTTCTTCTATCAAAATCATTTCCCCGGAAATAAGAGCACCACATATTGTCTCTTTTTCGGTTCGTGGAGTGAAAGGAGAAGTATTTATAAATGGACTTCAAAAAGAAGATGTGATTGTCTCCACGAGTAGTGCATGTTCTTCCAAACAAACAAAAACAAGTCATGTGTTAAAAGCTATGCATTTAGAAGATGATTATATTAAAGGAGTCATCCGACTTAGTTTTTCTCATCTGAATTCGGAGGAAGAAGTACAGCAATTTAAAAAGATATTTACTAAAGTGATGAACGTAATTAAAGGAGACTAAAAAAGATGAAATGGGAAAAAATATTAGTTAGATACGGTGAGTTATCAACAAAAGGGAAAAATAGGAAGACGTTTATTACGCAACTTCGAAACAATATAAAATTTTCTTTTATTGATTTGCCGAACTTTAAAATGACTGCAGAGAGAGATCGAATGTTTTTAACTTCAAAGGATGACGCTGAAATACAACAGCTTATTGAAAGATTACCGAAAATATTTGGTATACAATCCTTTAGTCCAGTTGCATCAAGCACACAGGAAATGGATGATATACTAGAAACTGCTTTGAAAATAATGAAAAGTTTAGAACACCAAGATAAAACTTTTAGAGTCACTGTGAAAAGAACAGATAAAAGATTTCCGTTGGATACGTATGAATTACAGCGAACTGTCGCAAGTCATGTGCTAAGTAATTTTCCAAGCTTAAAGGTACAAATGAAAGACGCAGATATTGACTTACGGATAGAGGTTTTATCAGATGCTGTCTATATGATGGCAGAAGTTATTCCGGGAGCAGGTGGAATGCCGCTTGGTTCCAATGGCCGTTCTTTGTTAATGCTTTCAGGAGGAATCGATAGTCCGGTTGCTGGTTATATGTTATTAAAACGAGGGGTACGTTTAGATGCAATTCATTTCCATAGTCCACCTTTTACAAGTGAACGCTCAAAAGAAAAAGTGATGGACTTAGCTAATCAGCTAAGTCACTTTGGAGCATCGGTGAGATTGCATGTCATTCCTTTTACAGATATTCAACAGAGTATTCAAGCTCAAATACCAGACAATGTATCGATGACGACAACAAGAAGAATGATGATGAAAATAGCAGACTTAGTAAGAGAAGAGATCGGTGCGTTAGGAATAGTTACTGGGGAAAGTTTAGGACAAGTTGCTAGTCAAACGTTAGAAAGTTTAACAGCCATTAATGCAGTAACAACTACACCTATTTTCAGACCATTAATTTCATCAGATAAACTTGACATTATTGATATTGCCCAAAAAATTGGAACATATGAAACGTCCATTTTACCATATGAAGATTGTTGTACGATATTTACTTCATCTTGTCCTAAAACAAAACCGAAACTTGAAAAAGTGGAGTACTATGAAAGCTTTAAGGATTTTGATGAACTAATAAAAGAAGCTGTGGAAAAGAGAGAAGTTTTGTCGTTTCCAAATAGTAAGAAAAACGATTTTGAAAATTTACTTTAAAAAATAGCAAAATATACCTTGCCTCCTTATGTATGATTTTCGTGAAAACGACCATTCTAATTTCACAAGGAGGTGAGAGACATGACAAACAATAACTCATCAAATCAACTTCTAGTACCAGGAGTAAAACAAGCGATTGACCAAATGAAATATGAAATTGCTCAAGAGTTTGGAGTACAACTTGGACCTGATGCATCATCGCGTGCCAACGGATCCGTAGGCGGAGAAATTACAAAGCGATTAGTGCAACAGGCTCAATCCCAAATGAATGGGTATAGCAAATAAGAAAATAAAAAGATCGGCAGCTTAGGCTGCCGATTTTTTTATTTAAAAAAAAGCATATAAATTTGGCGTGCTAGGAATCTGGAATTTACAGTTATTTATAAAAATTGAAAGGCACTAAAAAAGTGGCTTGTGAAATGAATCTACAAATAAGCGTCCCAATAATTTCCGTCCAAATTCAGGTCAGTTGAATAGCCAAAAATGACCAGTAAATTACCGTTTAACTTTTATCTATGCAGCATCTATACAAACAAACCCTGCTCATATTAAAGTGGACAAAGAACGCATTGTTAATAAAGAACGTATTAGAAGCGCTATAAGGTAACCGCAATGATTTCCGCTTCAGTCGGACGCTTTCTGCGGGTCGGGCGGTGAGCCTCCTCGGTCGCTAGTCGCTCCACTGCGGGGTCTCACCTGTCCCGCTAAATGAGGCCACTGAAAAAGTGACTAAAAATTTGAATTTAAAAATCTTGAAAATTCTTACCCCAACTTTCATAGGTATAAACCTTGAGAATAAGTAGAGTTACCCCCACTTTAGTAGCTAAGAATAGTACTTTTTTGGGAATGAGTTTTTATGAAATTTTCATTTTCGGGAAAATTGGACTTTTTCAGTGGCCTCCCGCTAAATCCCGCTGGAGTCGTCGCCTTGCGCTCCAATCAATCATGTGCAATATTTATCCTTTATCCGCAATATAGAATACGTTGTGCGCAACATTACAAGGTATATGCTCAATATAGAACGCGATACGCGCAACATTTGGACGGATTTGCGCAATACAAGGATAGCGCACACTTAATCAGTACCATCTCATCCCATGTTAAAGCTTTATTATGTGAAAGTGGCCGCGATCTCTACGTGGTTTGTCTCGTTCATCCAATTATTCGATTTTATATTAGAAAATACTTCATAAGATTGGATTGTAGCGAAATGGCGGCGACTCCAGCCGGATGAGTGAGACAGATGAGCAATCGCAGGCGAACGCGTAGCGTCGGCGATGGCTCATCGCTCACCCGGCGGAAAGCGTCCGCCCTGTAGCGAAAATCCTAGCGGTCACATAATAGAGCCTCTTTAGTGCGCACTATATAAATACTGCGCGTAAAAAAGCATCGAAGTCACCAAAATTGTACCCTTCATCCATATCGAACTGAAAACAAACAAATTATTATAAGTTTTTTCCCTTTACTTACATGTATTTTATGTAACAAAATGGATAATAAACAGACGTGGTCCAAATTGTAAGTTTTACTATACTAGACTTATTTATTGAGGGAAAATTGAACTTTTAGGTTAAAATAAATTTAGAAATTGTGAAAAATTTCACTTAAAATAATTTCGGTTTAGTTGAATAAGAATTTTTAACTTATTTGTTGATACTCCGTTAAAGTCGTAGTCATGCTTTAGTCCAGAGTATTTGGGAATTGGTAAATGATTAGATGCACTTAAAGGAAACTTGATTTTTCGAAACAAATCAGAAGATTAACTTTTTATTTAAAAATCTGACTATTTACTTTATAATTAAAACGTAAGAACGAGGAGGAAATCAGATGAATAAACAAAATTTGATAGCACCAAACAATTACAATTTAGTTAGCGAATTTGAAAAATATAGCGCAGATGAAGAAAAGATAGCACTTATTTGGGAATCGGATAAAGGTGAAAATAAGTCATGTACATATAAACAATTAATACAAAGAGCAAATAAAGTGGCAAACTTATTTACAAAAAAAGGTCTTCAAAAGGGGGATGTCATTTTAATCATGGTTCCTCGCTTAATAGAGGCATATGAAGTATATATTGCTGCATTGAAAGCAGGTTTAGTAGTAATACCGAGTTCTGAAATGCTTCGGGCGAAAGATATTGAATATCGTCTTATACATAGTGAAGCAAAAGCTATTATTGCATATGAACCATTTCTAGATCAATTCGATAAAGTGCAGCATCTTGACGAGAAATTACTACTAGTAATTGGTGAAGGCCAAGGAAGATGGACATCTCTTACGAATGAAATGACACATGAATCTGACCAGTTTCAAGCAGTAGATACATTAAAAGACGATATGGCTTTTCTATCGTATACAAGTGGTACAACAGGAAACCCAAAAGGTGTCGTACATACACATGGTTGGGCTTTCGCACATTTACGAACGTCTGGTCCTAATTGGCTTGGTATTCAAGAAGGAGATATCGTTTGGGCAACTGCAAGTCCTGGATGGCAAAAATGGATATGGAGTCCTTTCCTTGCAACGTTAGGGAGTGGTGCGATTGGTTATGTGTATAATGGGAAATTTGAACCCAAAATATATTTAAATAAGATTCAAGAGAAAAAAGTAAATGTCCTTTGTTGCACTCCAACTGAATATCGAATAATGGCTAAAACAGAAGGATTATCGAACTTTGATCTTTCCTCTTTACATAGTGCTGTATCAGCTGGAGAACCATTAAACAGAGAGGTTATTGAAACATTTGATAGACTTTTTAGCTTGGAAGTTAGAGATGGCTATGGTCAAACGGAAAATACATTACTTATTGGAACGATGAAAGGAATGGAAAGTAGAATAGGCTCTATGGGGAAACCGACACCTGGAAATACAGTAGAAATAATAAATGAATATGGAGAAGTTTGCGCTCCTGGTGAAGTTGGAGATATTGCAGTACATGTAGAAACTCCTGCTCTATTTAAAGAATACTTGAAGGACCCAGAAAGAACTTCTATGCAATTTAGAGGAGATTACTATATTACTGGTGATCAAGCTAAAAAAGATGAAGAAGGATACTTCTGGTTTGAAGGTAGAGGAGACGACATTATTATAAGTTCCGGTTATACGATTGGACCATTTGAAGTGGAAGATGCACTTACAAAACATCCAGCTGTACAAGAATGTGCAGTAGTTGGAAGCCCACACGAACTACGCGGAACAATTGTAAAAGCATTTGTTGTTTTACGTGAGCCCTTAAAACAGGGGGCAGAGGAGTTAGTAAAGGAACTTCAAGAGCATGTTAAATCCATGACTGCCCCATACAAATATCCGCGTGAGATTGAGTTTATCGAAGAGTTGCCAAAAACAACTTCAGGTAAAATCAGACGTATTGATCTTAGAAAACGAGAAGAGATGAAAAAATAGATTGGAAAAAACACGGAGAACATGTGGTTCTTCGTGTTTTGTTGTTCTTATGGTAAATTTTAAAATTAATTTGATTTTTAATATCTAGTCCACCTTCATTTCTAATCTACTGGATTATTTGTCCATATAAAGGAATTTATTTGTTTACTTTAGTGTGATAAAGTAATATAATAATGCATGTATTTTGGGTTTGAAAAATGGGGTGAAGTTTTGCAAGCAGAAGAAAAACAAGGAATACTTATCGTAGCAATTGCATATATATTTTGGGGATTCATGCCGATTTATTGGAAGCTACTAGTTAATGTTTCAAGTGATGAAATACTTGCGAGTCGAGTGATTTGGTCATTTATTTTTACATTTTTCGTAGTTATCTTAAGCAAAAATTTTAAGACGTTGATAAGTGATTTAAAGGAGCTTTGGAAGAATAAAAAGGCTTTTTGGAGTCTCGTACTTGCTTCGTACTTAGTAACTGGAAATTGGTTTACTTACATATATGCAGTAAATGCAGGGTATATAGTACAATCGAGTTTAGGATATTACATAAACCCATTAATATCTGTACTTTTAGGCATTATCTTTTTAAAAGAAAAACTATCAAGGGCTCAACAACTTTCTGTAGCAATTGCAGCAGCTGGGGTTACTATCTTAACAGTTTCATATGGAGAAATTCCATGGATTGCTGTTACACTAGCTTTGACATTTGCTTTTTATGGCTTTATTAAAAAAAGTTTAACAATTGATCCATTAAGAGGCTTAACAATAGAAACAATGTTTGTTTTTCCAGTAGCACTTATTTATTTTGGATATTTATTAGTGACGGATCAAGCGGTTTTCTTTCAATCAAATGCTAGTACCATGATTTTACTAGCCTTAACTGGTGTAGCAACCGCGGTACCACTTGTGATGTTTGCAAAAGGAACGAAAACAATGCCACTTTATATGTCTGGCTTTATTCAATATTTTGCTCCAACTATTATGCTCCTAGTTGGCATCTTTGTTTATCATGAAAAGTTTAGCAAAATTGAATTTATCTCATTTTCATTTATTTGGGCAGCATTAATCTTATTTACTATTTCTAAAATTGTAGAAGTAAGAAAAAACAGGTAGCGCTATGTCTACCTGTTTTTTATAAAAAGGATCGTTTTACCTTTTCCCAGTAACTATTATTTTTTAATTTCACTGTTTTCACCACTTGATTACTTAATGCGATAGACACGGTCTCCACATGTTGTATACTTAAAGCCTCGTTGTCGGTGCTCATGGACGGATAGTCATTCCAGTCTTTATGTAATTTAAGTTCAAGCGACCTACTACCACTCAGAATGAAGGGAGAACCAAGTGTTCTATATTCATTATTATTCATGGAAGCAATCTCTGTTACTTGAATACAAGGAAGTAGTGGGTCTACTATTGCCCCGTTAAGCGACTTATTGTAAGCAGAACTTCCAGTCGGAGTCGAAATAACTATTCCGTCGCCTCTAAACGTCTCAAAAAGTTTGTGGTCAATTATTATGTCCAATACAAAAGTTTTGATGATATTAGAACGTATAGTGAACTCATTTAAGCAATAAAATTTAGGATGATGATTGACCGATAATTCCAGTAAAGGGTATTTACGAACTTCCATTTCATTCTGTAACACAGCTTCCGCCATTGCTTCCATATCTTCTATTAAAAAGTCACAATACATACCTAATGTGCCTGTTGTTGAGATACCGGCATATAGACAATCTTCGCGGAATCCAGTCTTACGAACCGCTTGCAAAAAAGTACCATCTGAACCAATACTCACAATTATAGAAGCCTCGATATCGTTTTCAACAACTTGAAAGCCATATTGGTTTATGACTTTCGCTAAAACGTCTTTTTTTTGTAAGGATTCTATGTCATTCTTAGTATAAAGATATATTGCATTTCGGGAGTTCATCTTGCATTCTCCTTTCAAATTAGAATGAGAGATAGCTACAGTGCCGTGCGCTTTTCTATATTTATTTTACCATTTTATGAAACGTTTAGGAATTCTTTTCGTATGTTAAGAGGAGAACAAAAGGAGGAGCACCAATATGAATATGAAACGTTGGTTTGCCATTTTAGGAGCATCCATATTATTAGTAATATCAATCTTTGTAAACACTTTATCAACTGTATTTTCAACGGACTGGACATCTTTAATGGATGAATTTGCATCTATATCTAATTCTGATTTTTATGAAACTGTATTAGAAGAAGGAGATATAGACAACCGGGTAGCTGTATTAACAGTCGATGGAACTATTCAGGATACGGGTAGTGCATCTTCCATTTTTGGAACAGAAAGTTACAATCACCAATTCTTTTTGCAACAATTAGATCAAGTAAAACAAGATGATTCTGTAAAAGCAATTGTGTTGCAAGTGAATTCCCCTGGTGGAGGAGTTGTCGAATCCGCTCAAATCTATAAAAAAATTAAAGAGATTCAAGATGACACTGCAAAACCAATTTACGTTTCGATGGGAAGTATGGCAGCATCAGGTGGTTACTACATATCGGCACCTGCGGATAAAATCTTTGTCAATAAAGAAACGATTACAGGTTCTATCGGTGTGATCATGCATAGCATTAATTATGGTAAACTAGCAGAAAAATATGGCGTAGAGTTTGTTACGATAAAATCCGGTCCTTATAAAGATATTATGAGTCCAACAAGAGAAATGACAGATGAAGAGAGAAATATGTTACAAGTTATGTTAAACGAATCATATGAGGATTTTGTTGAAATCGTCGCTCAAGGTCGTCATATGACTGTAGCAGAAGTGAAGAAAGTTGCAGATGGTCGAATTATGAGTGGTCGACAAGCAGTTGAAGCAGGCCTGGCAGATGATGTTGGTTATTTGGAGGATGTTATTCAAGCGATTAAGAAAGATCAAAAATTAGAAGATGCGGAAGTAATTGAATATGGCTACTCTCAAAGTCTTTCTTCCCTATTTGCTCTAAAAGCACAATCTTTCTTAGGGTTAGATATGGAATCAAAATTAATCGGAAAACTTATAGCAGATAATAGTGCACCACGAATGATGTATTTATATGGTGACAGATAAGGAGGCGAAATGATGAGTGAATTTGTACAGATGGAAGAAAATAATGTGCAAGCGAATGAATCGATAACCCAGCAAATCAGCGAAAAAACTACTGAATTTGAACGGAAATCTGCTGGTTTTTGGATAAGATTTTGGGCATATTTTTCGGATATATTAATCTTATCCTCTATTGGAATGTTATTAATTAAACCCATTTTCCGTTTGTTTTCATTAGAGATAAACGACCCTACCTGGTATGCACCATTTACATTAATAACATCCTTTCTTTTTTACGCATATTTTGTATTGATGACGAAATTCTTCAATCAAACGGTAGGAAAGATGATTTTTGGTATTCTAGTTATTTCAAAGAATGATGATAAACTTACTTGGAGTACAATTCTATTTAGAGAGTGGATTGGTCGTCTGATTTCTGTCCTTCCGCTTAATATTCCCTATCTTGTTATAGCGTTTACACCGAAAAATCAGGCTATCCATGATATGATCGCAGATACTTTAGTTGTGCATGAAGCCGTTTACGATAAAAAGGAAATAGGTGCTTACAAACATACTTCCGTGTCAAAAGAGTTGCAAGAGCAGAACATATTCTAGTAAGATGAACATAATGAAAAAGGAGGCTACATATTATGGCTCAAGTAACATTTAAAAATAATCCAATAACATTAGTTGGAAAAGAAGTAGTAGTTGGAGAAAAAGCACCAAACTTTACAGTGCTTGCAAATGATTTATCAGCCGTAACACTTCAAGATTCAGCTGGTAAAGTTCGTTTAATCAGTGTAGTACCTTCCCTAGATACAGGCGTTTGTTCTACACAAACAAATAAATTCAATCAAAGTGCTGCGAGTTTAGGTGATGATGTGGTAATATTAACCATATCTGTAGACTTACCTTTTGCACAAAAGCGTTGGTGTGGAGCTAATGCCGCAGATGCAATTCAGACTTTATCGGATCACCGCGACCTTTCTTTCGGAGAAGCATTTGGAGTGGTGATGCAAGAATTACGTTTGTTAGCTCGTGCTGTATTCGTAGTCGATAAAAATGATGTTGTTACTTACGCTGAATATGTGAGCGAAGGAACGGATCACCCAGACTATGAAAAAGCATTAGATGCAGTAAAAGCGTTAACTAACTAATAAAACAATCTAACCCACTCTAGTTAAGAGTGGGTTTTAATTTGAGGGATAAATATGCATACAAATGTCGAAAAAGTTTTTACGTTTATTGATCAAGAAAGTAGTTTTATAGAAGAACAGGAGTCTGTGACGTATATAGAAGGTGTGATTTACGCACTTGAATTATGGATTACAGATAAAAAAACACCATTAGTGACAAATCTTACTAAAGAGCAGATTAGAAAAGCGGTTCAACTTGCAATTCTAAAAGGGATGAAAAAGTCAGTCCAAGTAAACCATCAAATGACTCCTGATGCAATTGGCTTATTGGTATCCTATTTTGTGAAGGAAATGACGAAAGACAAAAAAGAACTGGCAATTTTAGACCCAGCTCTAGGAACAGGTAATTTACTTTATACGATTATGAATTCATTACCGTCTGAGAATCATGCTTTTGGAGTTGAAATAGATGACTTATTAATCCAGTTAGCAGCCCAAACGGGGGAATTACTAACTTGTGATATTCAGTTATTTAGACAAGATGCTTTAAAGCCTTTATTAATCGATCCTGCTGATATTGTTGTAAGTGATTTGCCTGTTGGTTATTATCCAGATGCTGAAACTGCAAGTGATTATTTCCTTCAAAGTGAAGATGAAATGTCTTATGCACATCATTTGTTTATCGAACAATCAATGAAGCATGTAAAACCAGGTGGATATTTATACTTTTTAGTACCAGACACTATTTTTGAATCCAAACAAGCTCCAAACCTTCATAAATTTTTAAAACAAAATGGCTGGATTCTAGCAGTTATTCAGTTTCCATCTACTATTTTCAAAACAAAAGGACAGGAAAAGAGTTTACTCATTCTTCAAAAGAAAAGCGAGGATTTAAGAGCTCCAAGAGAAATACTACTAGCAAAAGTTCCAAATATGTCGAATAAAGAAGCGATGGAACTGTTCTTTAAAAAAATCGATATATGGCAAGAAGAAAATTCTAAATGATAGTTGCTCGCCTCTACTCTGAACAGTACAATTAAACTACTTGTTCAAAGAAGGGGCGTTTTTTAATGGTTAATATTTTAGCGATCAATGCAGGTAGTTCGTCTTTAAAATTTCAATTACTGAAAATGCCAGAAGAAAAAGTGATTGCAAAAGGCTTAATAGAGCGAATTGGTTTAAGCGATCCAATTTTTACAATGACGACACAAAATGAACGAGTACAACTAATCAAACAAGTGGACAATCATACACAAGCAGTAAAACTATTAATGCAACAGTTAGTTGAAAAAGGAGTTATCAACACTTTAAATGACATTCAAGGAATAGGACATCGAGTTGTGCATGGTGGGGAAGTGTATAGTGATTCCGTATTAATTACTGAAAAAGTAATGACAACATTAGAGAAACTTTCGGAACTTGCACCATTACATAATCCTGCAAATATTACAGGTATACGAGAGTTTGCAAAAGAATTGCCCGAAATTCCAACAGTAGCTGTTTTTGATACAGCATTTCATCAAACGATGCCAGAAAGCTCGTACTTATATTCCATTCCATATAAGTACTATGAGAAATATGGGATTCGTAAGTATGGGTTTCATGGAACATCGCATAAGTATGTTGCTTACCGTGCTGCAGAGTTATTAAACCGGCCAATTGAAACGACAAGATTTATATCTTGTCATCTAGGAAACGGAGCTAGTATTGCAGCTATAGATTGTGGAAGATCCATCGATACTTCCATGGGGTTTACACCTCTTGCAGGAGTAACGATGGGGACAAGATCTGGGAATATAGATCCAGCTCTTATTCCATACTTGATGGAAAAGACGGGGAAAAGTGCAGAAGGAGTATTAGATATTTTAAACAAAAAATCTGGAATGTTAGGTGTTTCTGGATTCTCAAGTGATTTGCGTGAAATTGTAACAGAAGCTTCCAAGGGAAATGATCGCGCCCAGTTAGCACTCGATGTCTTTGCAAATCGTATACATAAATATATTGGATCTTACGCTGCTCGGATGAATGGCGTAGACGCTATTATTTTCACAGCAGGAATAGGAGAAAATAGCGAAGTTATTCGAGAAAAAGTTTTAAGTGGTCTTCAATTTATGGGCGTTTATTTGGATCATGATTTAAATAAACTACGTGGCAAGGAAACTTTTATTAATTATCCTCATTCGCCTGTAAAAGTACTTGTAATTCCAACAAACGAAGAGATAATGATAGCAAGAGATACGATGAGATTAGCAGGATTATAGAGGGGTTGAACGAATCACTAATTTCCGTTTCAGGTGGACGCTTTCCGCGGGGTGAGCGATTTGAGCCATCACCGCCGCATTCGCGTCGCTTGTGATGGCTCCTCTGTCTCACAGAGGAACAAAGGTTAAGAACGCCACATCGTGTGGCAACGCCTTCGTGACCAACATCCTGTTGGCCACCCGCTGGAGTCGCCACCTCATAGCCGTGTACTTAAGCTAATTCAATTATTTTTCATAATAAGTGCCTCTTTTAAGTTAGTATTAAAACGACAACTTAGAGGAGGCTTTTATGTACAATCAACATAATTTATATTTAAAAGAATGTTTTCAACTTTTTCTACCTAAAAATATTGAACAACTAGCGAAGGAAACAGGATTTATTAAACGGGAGCGGCAATTTTCAGCTTCCGACTTTTTATCACTTGTCTTTCGACAAAATGCTAATCTTGTTCAGCCCTCATTAAATAATTTATGCCACGATTTAGAAAAACATCATATAAATATTACTAAATCAGGTTTAAATAAACGATTCACTACTGAAGCTGTCGACTTTTTTAAGGCCCTATTTGACCGTCTATTTCAATATCAACTTCAGGCGCCATTGGCTGAAATGAAATTAAAGAAAGATTCCCCATACAAACGGATTCGAATTATCGATAGTACAAGCTTTAAACTCCCTAAATCATATGAAAATGAGTATAAAGGAACGAGAGATGCTGGTGCTAAAATTCAATTTGAATTTGATTACTTAAGTGAGAAATTACTTTGGTTTAATTTAGATGAAGGGAAATCCGCAGACAGTCCCGCAGGATTCGAACGACTAGCTAGTTTAGAAAAAGGGGATTTATTCTTGCAGGATTTAGGTTACTATCATTTGGATTTATTTGAACAAATTCATCAATCTGAAGCCTTTTATCTTTCAAGAGCTAGAATGGATTCGCAGTTCTTTGTAGAGGTTGATAATCCACCTCGTCATCAAGATGGTTCCTTTATTGAAAACCAACGCTATCAGCGTTTATACATGGAAGAAGAATTAAAAACATTACCTAGGGGACAATATCGAGAGTGGAATCAAATTTATGTGGGAAGACATAAAAAAATGCCCACACGTTGTGTTATTTATCGCCATGATGAAGTGCAAGAAGCAAAAAATATAAACAAAAGAATTAGAAGTTATCAAAAAAAATGCCGCTCTATTCCAAAAGAAAATGTAGCTGCACTTTCTGGACTAACTATTTACATAACTAATTTACCACCTACTATTTCCGTTGAAAAAATAACTCAGTTATATCGTGTTCGATGGCAGATTGAACTTCGTTTTAAAACATGGAAATCCCATTTGAAAATCCATCAAATAAAAGACATGAAAATGGAACGTTGGTTATGCCACGTATATTGCCAATGTATTGTCATGCTGTTAAGCATGATAACCACAGGTTTTATTCGAAAGGTAGTTTGGAAAACATTAAATAAATTTATTAGTGAAGATTTAACGATCCGTATGATTTCTAGAATGATAAACCGACTCGTTTTAGAAAGCAAAAAAAGTGCACGAAGCTGGAGTTTGTTCTTTAAGAGTCTTATTCCTACCACAGAAAAATTCAACTTAAAATCGACAAAGCCAGAACCACACACTCTATTTGTTTGATTAAATTCACAAAAAATCCAAATTAAAGGTAGTTGGAAACTGCTTTATTTTGGGTTTATTTGTTATGTTCTTTTTTTAGAACATATCTTATTCTAACCTCAAAACACTCATTTGCAACATTAAATTTCTCGAAAAATAGTAAAAACATATAATTTGAAACTTACTATTCTTCTTAAGTACACGGCTATGGTCGCCACCTGTCGCTCCAAGCGATAAATTAATAATTGTTCGTGTTTTAATAATCAAATACTATTTATGAAATTAACTCAATTAAGTATTCATTGGAAAATAGGTGACACGAAGAGTGCTTTAGTATAGTTGAGTTGTGATTTCGGAGAGCTTATTGCTCTCGGATCTCTGTGCAAAGCTTTCGCCTTAGCAGAAGTTGTAGAGCTAATTAAAAAGGAGTCGCATTCAGTAGAGTGTGGCTTTTTATTATGCACATAGATTTCTTTTTGGTTCCGAATTGATTTATTATTATGACAGTAGAATAGAAGGAGGTACGAGTTAGTATGAAAAATTATGGAGTATCAATAGTTTTGGAAAATGAAGAGAGCTATGATCTCGAGATTCAAGGCTCTGATGAAGAACAAGTTTTTAGTAAACTATTTTCTCAAATTTCAGGAGTAATAAAAATTTATCCATACGATGATGTTGTGGTTTTTATTAACTTTGATAAGGTATTAAAAATTCAAATTCAACCATTAGAAGAATAATAAACACTTAATCAACTCTTATGGATTTTTTTTATGAAACAAAGTAGGTCAGTAGAAAAGTGGAGCAAGTTAATAGTGAAACGGTTTTTAGTACAGAGTAATTGAGTAAAGTAAAAACAAGATGCTCTTAAAGGAGGATGCTTAAGCTTTTCTCAAAGAGTAATAAAGCAATCTGAATTGGAATATGATGAAAAGGTTAATTTCCTCTGCAAGTTTTCCTTTTATTTCTAACATCTAAAAGTATACATAATTCATTGGGTAGCTGAATAGCGCTAGTGGAACTTTAGAAAAATAGATGGCTTCCATTGATAAAGAAGTACTGAGCGGACGAAATTGTATCTTCGTCCGCCTTTAAAAAGAGTAAGTAAGCATCTTATCTCTCATTATCCAAAACAAATGCATCATGTCTTTACATATTCCAAGAGGGCGACGGACAAACACTAGCCACAAGATTACCGAAAAAAATGGATCATGATGTGACGTAGTCACTTCATGATCCATAACTCTAACGTTAATAGTGTAGCTGATGTTTCGTCCAAATTACTCGAGAAATAGAGAAGACCAAATGCACTTAAAAGGTGCTTGCGTTTTTCGTGAAATTTAATCGTCTTTTTCTTCCGTCCGAACTACTAAAACATCGCATGCTGCAGAACGAACAATGTATTCAGATACACTTCCTATAAGGAATCGCTCAACAGCATTAAGCCCGGTAGCTCCACAAATGATTAAATCAGCCTCTATTTTTTTCGCTATGTCTTTTGATATCATTGTTTTGGGAGAACCATATTCAACTAATACATTTACATTATGAACTCCGCAAGCAATTGCCTCTTTTTTATAGCCTTCAAGTAAATCTTCAGCAAATACTTGTGCTCTTTCAGCAATCGAACGATCGTAAGCTTCGATTGCTGCAAATGATCTTGTATCAATAATGTTGATTAAATTTAATGTAGCATTATTCCTTGCTGCAATCGAAACCGATTTTTTATAAGCTAACTCCGCTTCTTTTGAACCATCAACAGCAACTAGAATTTGTTTGTATTTTAATGTCATGTTTAAAACCTCCTATTTCTTATTATATTTATATAATTCGAGATTTATTTCTGTATTCCTTCTATTTTTTAATAATAAGGAGATCTATCGAACTTTTCTAAGGATATTTATAAATTAATGAAGCATTTTAAATGTATAAATGATAAAATGAAGATGTTTTAAGTGTTTCAATTTATTTGAATCACTCTTTTTAAAATTAAATACATAAGGGGATATGGAAATGCGTATTGGTATACCAAAAGAAACTAAAAATAACGAAAACCGAGTGGCTATGACGCCAGCTGGTGTGGTTACTTTGAAACATAATAATCACGAAGTAATCATTGAAACAGGTGCTGGTTTAGGTTCTAGTTTTACGGATGAGGATTATATTGCTGCAGGAGCAACAATTGTACAAACTGCGGAAGAAGCTTGGAATCAAGAGATGGTTATGAAAGTTAAAGAACCTACTCATGAAGAATTTACTTTAATTCGTGAAGAATCTATCCTTTTTACTTATTTACATCTAGCACCAGAAGAAGATTTGACAAAAGTGTTACTTGAGAAAAAGGTAACAGCTATTGCGTATGAAACGGTTCAGCTTCCAAATAACTCATTACCACTACTAACTCCTATGAGTGAAGTAGCAGGTCGTATGGCAACACAACTTGGTGCACAATATTTAGAGAAAATTAATGGTGGTAAAGGAATTTTACTTGGAGGAGTTCCGGGAGTATCACGTGCAAAAGTAGCAGTAGTTGGCGGTGGTATCGCTGGTACAAATGCTGCTCAAATTGCTGTCGGTATGGGAGCACAAGTTACAATTATCGATTTAAACCCTGACCGTCTTCGTCAATTAGAGGAATTGTTTGGCGGAAATGTGCAAACATTAATTTCAAACCCATATAATATTGGACAAGCAGTAAAAGAGGCTGATTTAGTAGTTGGTGCAGTTCTAATTCCAGGTGCTAAAGCTCCTAAACTTGTTTCAGAGGAAATGATTAAATCTATGTCTCCTGGTTCTGTTGTTATTGACATTGCCATTGACCAAGGTGGAATTTTCGAGACTTCTGACCGCATTACAACACATGACAACCCAACTTATGAAAAACATGGTGTTGTACACTATGCAGTTGCTAACATGCCAGGAGCGGTGCCTAGAACTTCTACGATGGCGCTTACAAATGCAACTGTTCCTTATGCTCTACAAATTGCAAACAAAGGATATAGCCAAGCTTGCTTAGATAACCTTGCATTACAAAAAGGTATTAACACATTAGCTGGTCATGTTACTTTTAAAGCGGTTGCTGAAGCACAAGGTCTTCCTTACGTAGACGCTGCTACACTTTTAAATTAATAAATAAATTTTGAACACCCAAAGGTTATTCATCACTTTGGGTGTTCTGTTATTTGAAAACAATAATGGAGTGGATGCAATTGGCCTATTTATTTGTTGGTATAGCAGGAGCATTAGGGGCTTTAACAAGATATTCGGTTGGACTCATACTTTATTCACATTCTATATTCCCCTTTGCAACACTAATAGTAAATCTAGTAGGTTGTTACCTTCTTCCTTTTTTATCATCAGCTGTTTTTCATAAAAGTAGACTCTCACCGAATGTACAAACGGCTATTACTACAGGTTTTCTAGGTTCTTTTACCACTTTTTCTGCTTTTAGTGTAGAAACAGTGAAATTATTGCAGCAAGGGGAAATTATATTTGCTGTATTATACGTATTGATTAGTGTAGTTGGTGGTATTGTTATGGGTAATCTAGGATGGAAACATGAGGTGACAAGATGACTGCAATTGTTGCTGTATCTGTAGGAGGATTTCTAGGGGCTATATTCCGATTTTATATTGCTCAAAAGTGGAATGAAAATGTGGAAGGTAAAATACCTTTTGGGACACTTTTTGTCAATTTAAGTGGTTCTTTTTTATTGGGATTTATCGCAAGCCTTAGCTTAAATGAAATGTATGTATTACTTATAAGTACTGGATTTTTAGGAGCATTTACTACTTTTTCTACTTTGAATAAGGAATTAGTTACACTTCAGAAGCTGCCCCGAAAATGGATTCTATATTTCACAATTACTTATGCAGGGGGATTATGCTTAGCATTTTTAGGGTATTCTTTTGGGAAATAAAAAAGCACCCTATAAAAGGATTTTGTTTTTCTTATTAGATAAGAATGTGTATGTAATTGACTGTTAGGTAAGTTCTAGATGCATATGAACTCTGGATAATTAAGTTATGCCTCTAATCCTGCAATGGCTCGATCTTAATTGTTTTATACTTTTACCGTCCTCAGTATATATGAATCGGCGAGCAGGTGGAACCTGAAAAAAATAGATAGTATTTATCTCACGTCTGTTGATTAACCACTTTCTTACACAAAATACTTGTAAGGAAAGCATTAAAATCTTCGTTAGAAATTGTTTGTTTTCGTTTCGGTTTGGACGAAGGTACAATTTCAGTCACACAGAGATACGTATATAATATAGAACAAATTTTAGATATAGTGCGTTGTACCACAAGAACCGCTGAGCCTTCGCGCTTGCTGCACCTTGCATGAGCCAACTCGTGCTGCGCCCGAGTGGGTCTCATGACTTCGGCTCATGCGGCTTAGGCAGCGCTACGGCATAAGTATTTGGCTTTTCTATATAATGAAAGCCCATTTCAAATAATAAAAAGTATTCCCCTTATTACCTGAGTCACCCTAGTATAGTTGCATAATATTACTAATAGCCATTCAAGCAATGATCGCTTGTAATAATTCGATACCAATCACTAGATAGTTTGTCACATTCAACGAATCATAGATTTTTACCTATAGAAAATACAACATAAGACTGGATTTAATTCATCATTTTTGAATAAGTAACAAGCACTATTAGATTGTAGCGGAAGGGCGGCGACTCCTGCCGGATGAGGGAGTCGGATGTGCCCTCACAAGCGGCGCGCATGCGACGGTGATGGCACATCGCTCACCCGGTGGAAAGCGTCCGCCCTGTAGCGGAAATCCCAGGGGTAACTTTCTTGCGACGCACTTTATAAACAATGAGTTCTTTGCCTACTTTAACTAAGGCGATGCTAGTTTTTATAGATGCTACATAGATAAAGTTAAATGGTAATTTACTGGTCATTTTTGGTTAATCAACAGACCTGTATTTATAAAGAAGTGCTGGGCGGACGAAATTGTATCTTAGTCCGCTTTTAAAAGATTGGGATAGCATCTTATCGCTCATTATCCAAACCAAATGCACCTTGTCTTTATATATTTCAAGAGGGCAACGGATAAACATCTGCCACAAGATTACCGAAAAAAAGTGGATCGTGAAGTGACATAGTCACTTCACGATCCACAAAATTTCCAAGGGTAATAGTGTAGTTGATGCTTAGTCTAAAGTACTTGAGAAATAGAAAAGACAAGATTCACTTAAAAGACGTCTACGATTTTCTTATAAAACAATTAATTCTTTAGGAAACTTAGTAAGTACTTCTACGCCATCCTCTGTAACCACAACGTCGTCTTCTATTCGTACGCCCGTGATTTCAGGATGGTAAATGCCAGGTTCAATTGTGAATACCATACCAGTTTCTAATTTCATCTCGTTAACACCAGTGATGGATGGGAATTCGTGCACGGAAATTCCAAGCCCATGTCCTAAGCGATGAGTGAAATACTCACCGTAACCCGCTTCCGTAATAACATCGCGTGCAATTTTATCAAGAGCCATTGCGGTTACTCCTGGTTTCACTGCATTTACAGCGTCTTCTTCGGCACGACGAACAGTTTCATAAATTTCACGTTTCTCAGCGGAAGGTTCTCCAAAAGCTACTGTTCTTGTTATGTCAGAGCAATAACCGTTGTAAATAACACCCAGGTCAAATAAAATTAAATCCCCTTTTTGGATTTTGCGATCACCTGGCTTACCATGAGGAGAAGCTGTTTTAGGACCACTTAGGACCATTGTATCAAATGACATTTGAGATGCGCCTTTGTCTTTTACCGCTAACTCAATAGCCGTTAATATTTCTAACTCAGTTTTTCCTTCCGCAATTTCTTTGCAACCAACTTCAATTGCGTAATCGGCAAGCTCAGCAGCTTTTCGCATATTAACTAATTCATCTTCAGTCTTAATTACGCGTAGCTCATTTATCTTTTCATCGATTCTTGAAATTTGAATGGAAGGAATTCTCTCTTGAATAGCTTCTTGACGCTCTACAGTTAAATGAGCCTTTTCAATTGCTAAAGTATTAATAGTACCTATATTATCTTGAATTGTTTGAACAACAATATCCCAAGCATTTTCCGTATCTTGATGGCCAACAATTTTTCCAGACCATCCTGTTGCAGCTGCATCTGGAATTTCCATTTTAGGACAAATAATAAAAGGGGTTGCTTCTTTATAGATTAATACACCAAGTAATCGTTCATGTGGATTACTTCTAAATCCAGTAAAATAAAAAACATTGTCTGGAGTTGTTATAAAAGCTGCATCAATATTATTTGATTGTAAATAACTTTGAATTTTTTCTACTTGTTTCATCTGAGCACCTCTTTTTAATTTATAATTTAAGAATAGCAGAATAGAGGAATTCTAGCATTAAAGTTGAATGAAATATAGAAAGAAAAAAACAATTAAAAGGAGAATTGACAATGCAAATTAGTTATCATGGACATTCAGTAGTGAAAATAAAAACAGGGAACTATACAATTTTAATTGATCCATTTATTTCAGGGAATGGAATGACAGATTTAAATGCCTCTGATGAAAGCCCAGACGCTATCTTGTTAACGCATGGTCATAATGATCATGTTGGTGACACAATTGATATTGCAAAACAAAGTAATGCACTTGTTGTTGCACCTTTTGAGCTTGCCGAATATCTAGCAACGCAAGGAATCACTACCCATGAAATGGGATTAGGTGGAGCTTATCAATTTGATTTTGGAAAAGTTAAATACACTCATGCTTTTCATAGTTCTTCATATGATACTTCAGATAATGGTACTATTTATACCGGAATGCCAGGAGGAATCTTGTTTACGGCAGAAGGCAAGACTATATATCATGCGGGAGATACCGCTCTTTTTGGGGACATGAAACTGATTGGTGATCGAAACGATATAGATGTTGCCTTTTTACCAATTGGAGATAATTTCACAATGGGACCAGAAGATGCTGCTTATGCTACAGAACTTCTAAAACCAAGAATAGTAGTACCGATTCATTACAATACATTTCCAGTCATTCAACAAGATCCAAATCATTTTAAGGTATTAGTGACAAATTCCGAAGTTCAAATTCTAAATGCTGGAGGAATTGTGCAACTGTAGCTCACTAAGAAAATGTGAATAATGTGGTACAATAAACGTACAACAATCGTTTGGATGTGACTACATGACAACAAAACATGAGCAAATTTTAGCATATATAGAAAAGCTCCCAGTTGGAGATAAAATATCTGTTAGAAAAATTGCAAAAGATCTAACTGTAAGTGAAGGAACTGCTTACCGAGCGATAAAAGAAGCAGAAACAAGAAGGATTGTTAGTACAATCGAACGTGTCGGAACAATCCGAATTGAATTGAAGAAAAAAGAGCATTTTGAACGATTAACATTTGCGGAAGTTGTAAATATAGTCGATGGACAAGTTTTAGGCGGAAAAGCCGGTCTATATAAAACACTAAATAAATTTGTTATTGGTGCAATGCAAGTAGAAGATATGATGCGTTATGTAGGACCTAGCAATTTACTAATAGTTGGAAATCGTCTCCAAGTGCATGAACATGGATTACTTGCTGGAGCAGCCGTACTTGTAACGGGTGGTTTTGACGTATCAGAGAAAATAACAAAACTAGCAGATGATTTAGAGCTACCTGTTATTTCAACGAGCTATGATACTTTTACAGTTGCTACAATGATTAATCGTGCAATCGATGATCAACTTATAAAAAAAGATGTATTGCTTATTGAAGATATATATATTCCTTTAAGAGATACGTTCTTTCTTCAAACAAATGATCATGTAAAGCGATATCGTGAATTGAACCAATTAACGACTCACGGGGGTTTTCCAGTTGTAGATGCAGCTAATAAACTAGTAGGGATTGTTACTGCAAGAGATGTTATTGGAAAAGAAAGCGATGAACTAGTGGAGAAAGTAATGACGAAAAATCCAATTGCTATTACCCTGAAAACAAGCGTAGCATCTGCAAGCCATCGGATGATTTGGGAAGGAATCGACTTGTTGCCTGTAGTAAGAGACAACAACAATTTAGAAGGTGTCATAAGCAGACAAGATGTGCTAAAAGCATTGCAAGCTGCCTCCAGACAACCACAAAATGGAGAAACAATTGACGATATTGTCAAACAGCAAATAAAACTAATTTCTACAGAGGAATTTATTTTTGAGTTTGTCGTAACCCCTCAAATGACCAATCATTATGGGGCGATGTCTTATGGTGCCTTCTCCATTCTTTTGACTGAAACTGGATCTCAAACGTTGAAAATTCGCAAACGTGGGGAAAGCGTAGTAGAAAATATGACGATCTATTTTACGAAGCCAATACAGTTAGAAAGTATTCTGCGTGTTAACACCAAAGTGTTAGAGATGAGTAGAAAAGTAGCAAAAATGGATTTAGAAGTATTCAATGAAAAACAACTTGTAGGAAAAGCAATGATTACGTACCAATTGTTAGAACGATAATAAAAATGATGCAGCTCTAAAGCTGCATCATTTGTTTAAATCTAGTTCCTCTTGAACAAATTGTCCGTAATGCTTGAATACTTTATAATTATAATACATAAAATAACCACCTATTAAGATAAATAGAGCAGAGATTACATACGTAACGGACGAGGGAAATACAATGATAAAGTTCAATCCAAAAAACAATAAAAATGCACCTAAACAAATAGAAGCCTTAGCTGAAAACCATTTTTTCCGAATTGGTAGTGAAGTACGAAACTGTTTTGTTTTAAAATAAAAATACCATACAAAAGAAACGATAATTGCTAATATAAATATTCCATTAAGAAACATAATGAACCTCCAATAAAAAAATAAGCTTTCATTATTGTATAGGTTAATTTGTGAAAATGCGAATAGAAAACTTGATTAAATGGAGGAAATGAAATGAAAAGACAAATCATTGACACAATCGAAGAGGCTAACAAAATAATTATACATCGACATGTAAGGCCTGATCCGGATGCTTATGGTTCTCAAATTGGATTAAAAGAGTTAATTTCATTTAATTTTCCACAAAAAAAAGTATTAGCAACAGGAAAACATGAAAATACATTAGACTTCTTAGCTCATCCTGATAACGTTACAGATGACGATTTCAGGGATGCTTTAATTATTATTACGGATACCGCAAATACGGAAAGAATAGATGATGAGCGATACAAGTTAGGTAAAGCAATCATTAAAATAGATCATCATCCAAATGATGATGCTTATGGTGATCTATTATGGGTGGATACGAACTCAAGCTCTACAAGTGAAATGATTTGTGAATTATTTGATGAAGCGAAGGATTATAAGGGTTGGAAAATGAATGCAAGTATTGCGAGATTGCTGTTTGCAGGAATAGTTGGGGACACTGGAAGGTTCATGTTTCAAAGTACTACATTACAAACAATGACCTATGCAGGAGCGCTACTTTCTTATGGATTTGATCGTACGGAATTGTTTAACGGAATGTATGAAGTAGATAGAAACTTGCTCCATTTAAAAGGGTATGTTTACGAAAACTTTAGCATGGTTGAAAACGGGGTCGGATTTGTTAAACTGACAACAGAGATTTTACAGAAATACAATGTTGATGAATCTGAGGCTTCCTTATTAGTAGGATCTTTAGCGGATGTAAGAGGAATGAGATGTTGGGTATTCTTCATTGAAGATACAAAAGAAATCAGAGTACGTCTCCGCTCAAAAGGCCCTATTATTAATGTGATTGCAAAAAAATATGGTGGCGGTGGTCATCCGCTTGCTTCCGGTGCTTCCGTAAAAACTTGGGAGGAAGCAGATCAGGTAATTGAGGATTTAAAAAAGTTGTAAATTGAGGTGTTATATATGGTAACGGTATATCCACAAATAGTAACTTCAGCGGATATGCTGAAAAGTACGATTCAATTGGAGCAACTTATCCAAAAACTGAAATTGAATAATGCCAAGGCAGCCGCCATTACAAACAGCAGATTGTATGGTATGTTGCCTTTTTGGCACGAATTAAAAAAACACCAAATTCATCCAGTAATAGGACTTTCGATTAAAATAAAATTAGATAATCATCCTAGCTCCATAATACTTTACGCTAAAAATAGTAATGGATATGAAAATATACTGAAAATCTCAAGTAGCTTAGAAACTAGAGAGTTATCTGAACTACCGATAAAATGGTTGCAAGCATACAATGAGGGATTAATCGTCGTCTATAAATGCGACGATTCGTTTACTCCTAATGCAATGGCCGAATTAGCTGAAATCGTCAGTCCTACAAATTTATATGCCGGAATTGAACGTCCAAATGGGATAAAGCAAGGAATAGAAGCGGAGATTACCTCATTTGCGGAAAAACTTTCAATACCAATTACTGCTTTTCATATGAGTCGGTACATAGAGAAAGAAGATGCATTTGCTTTTGAAGTATTAAATGCGATGGATCAATCAGTTAAAATGTCTGATCGTAATCGATTAAAGCCTTCCGATCATTCATTTCATGTACTTTCAGGTGAAGAATGGTTCAATTGGTTTTCAGACGTTCCGGAGTGGCTTGAAAACACAGAAAAAATGTTAGAAAGTTGTCAGGTATCATTTGAACAGCAATCGCAATATATGCCTAAGTATCAGTTGCCTCAATCCGTTTTAGCAAAAGACTACTTACGTAACCTTTGTGAAGAGGGATTAAAAATTCGAGTGAAAAGCATCTCGCCAAAGTATTTGGATCGTTTAAATTATGAGCTTCAAGTTATCGGTCAGATGAATTATGAAGATTATTTTTTAATTGTGCAAGATTTTATAAAATTTGCGAAACAAGCAGGAATCTTAACTGGACCAGGACGGGGATCTTCCGCAAGTTCTCTCGTTGCTTATTCGCTTTTCATAACCGATGTAGACCCGCTCGAGTATGGTCTCTTGTTTGAACGCTTTTTAAATCCGGAACGTATTACCTTGCCAGATATTGACATAGATTTTGCTGATTCAAAGAGAATGGAAGTAATTCAATATGTAGCTGAAAAGTATGGTAAACAAAATGTGTCTCAAATTATTACATTTGGAACTCTGTCAGCAAAAGCAGTGGCAAGAGAAGTGGCTAGAGTGTTTGGATTTGAATCAACCACGCTCGAGGCCATCTCTTCCTTCATCCCTTCTAAACTAGGGATTTCTTTAAAAGAAGCATACGACCAATCGCAAAAACTACGTGACTTTATCGCGACAGAAGAAATTCGAAAAAAATGGTTTGACGTGGCATTGGCATTAGAAGGGTTACCTAGAAATGCCTCCACACATGCAGCAGGTGTCATCCTTTCACCAGTTCCACTTGTGGATGTGGTGCCTATCCAAAATGGCCATGATGATATATTTCTAACCCAATGGCCCATGAAAGAATTAGAACAGATTGGCTTGCTTAAAATGGATTTTCTAGGTCTAAGAAATTTAACAATTATCGATCGTATATTAAATCTGATTAACTATAAAAAAACTTCCCAATTAACCTTAGATACTATTCCGTTAAATGATAAGCTTACTTTCCAACTGTTACAAAATGGAGATGCGACTGGTGTATTTCAATTAGAATCGGCAGGAATGCGAAATGCACTAAAACAAATAAAACCGACAAAGTTCGAAGATATAGTTGCGGTAAATGCACTCTATAGACCAGGTCCGATGGAAAGTATTCCGCTATATGCAAAAAGAAAATTAGGACAGCAAGCTGTTACCTATGAACATCCAGTATTAGAGCCCATTTTGAAAGAAACATATGGTATTATCGTTTATCAAGAGCAAATTATGCAAATTGCTTCACAAATGGCAGGCTTTACTTTTGGAGAAGCTGATTTACTTAGAAGAGCAGTAAGTAAAAAAAATAGAGAAATACTTCAAAAAGAAAGAACCCATTTTATTAAAAAGGCAAAATTACTTGGACATACAGAAGTTGCTGCTTCATCCGTTTATGATTTAATTGTTCGATTTGCAGATTATGGATTTCCTAAGAGCCATGCGGTAGCTTATAGTTTTATTTCCTATCAGATGGCTTTTTTAAAAGCTCATTTTCCTGTTGAATTTTACTGTGCAATATTAAGTTCAGCGTCTGGAAATCAGGAGAAAATAAATCAGTTATTAATGGAAATGAAACAAAAAGGTATTAAAGTTCTGCCACCATCTATTCAAAATAGTCAACCATACTTTTCCGTGGAGAATGGAGCTGTGAGATTTGGATTGCAAGCTATTAAAGGGGTTTCACATTCGTTTACACAAAAGCTATTGCAACAAAGAGTTAATAAAACAACAAACTGGATGGATATTTTTGAATTCGCCTCTGATTTAAGTGCTATCCATTTCACCCGAAAAAATATTGAACCCCTTATTAAAGCAGGAGCAATGGATGAATTGAACGAAGAAAGGGCAACGTTACTGGCAACATTAGACCCAGCGGTAAAATACGCCGAACTTGTTAGTCCAACAGAAGAAAATGATTTGTTTGGCGGGGACGCTTCTCATTTTGGGAAATCAAAATATATAAAATCCGATCCAATGCCATTATTGATAAAGCTTCAATTTGAAAAAGAAGTACTTGGCCAATATTTTTCGGAACATCCAACTGTTTCTGTGAAAAAAAATGCCTCTGAAAAAATCGACAACATATGGGATGTGCAACAGTCAACAAAAGAATGGAATGTAAAAATAGTTGGCCTTATTCAAGAAATTAAAAGGATTCGCACAAAAAAAGGAGAGTCCATGGCATTTGTAACTGCACAAGATGAAACTGGAAGTATTTCTATTACTTTATTTCCTGAAGAGTATTCAAGATATAATTTATTATTAGAGGAGCAGACGATCATAATAATAGAAGGAAAATCTGAACGGAGAAATGGAAGAACTCAAATAAAAACCAAATTAATCACGTCAGTTGATTAGCTGATTATTCCCAATAACATATGTGAATTAACTAAAGGTAACCAATAAATTATATTTTAAAAATAGTGCGACTTAGTAAACTTCGGAAGGGATTTTCGCTACAGGGATGGCGCTTTCCGCGGGCGCGGCTTCAGCCGCTTCCTTCGCTGCGCTTAGTCCAGGGTCTTCAGCTCGTGCTATTCCCACAGAAGTCGCCTCCCTTTCGCTACAATCCAATTGAGCTTGCTAGTTATTCAAAGTAGGGTAATTACGTATAAAAAGGTGAAGAATAAATGCTTTTCCAACTAAATACTCTAAAATTCCAACTAAATATTAAAAAGTGCCACAAGGATAGTGGTTATTTGTTAGTACCCATTATTTATCGTATGTCCAATCAATAAGTGTCATCTCATTCCAAGTAAACCCATTATAATGAGAGGATAGTCGCGTTTAGTTGCTAGTTTGTAAAATTCATCCATTTATCGGATTTTTTAGACAATGCTTCCTAACATTTAATGGCGAGTAGTGATACTGACTAGTTAGCAAATATGGTGGATTGAAGCGGAAGGGTGGCGACTCCAGCCGGAGGCCAACAGGATGTTGGTCACGAAGGTGTTGCCACACGATGTGGCGCTTCTAGCCTTCGACCCTCAGTGAGCAAAATGAGGCTTCACAACGAACGCGTAGCGGCGGTGAAGGCTCATCGCTCACCCGGCGGAAAGCGTCCGCCCTGCAGTGAAAATCCCAGCGGCAAATTTCTTAAGACGCAATATATCTAAAGTGTCCAAAGTAAACCGAAAACGTGTCAATGCAAATGGATTCTATGAGCCCTTTTTTGCTAAAATGTAAGAAAATAGTTAATCAACAGACGTGTGAATAAATAATACAAATTAAATAAATACATTCAAATAACCGAATCTAGCTTTTTGTTATTATAAATTGTAAAAGATCGACTGTGCTCTTTTGTACAGTTTTTTCTTTACGTTTTGACAAATATTTTGTATGCTAGTAACTATCAGTGGTCAGACCACTTTGTAATAAATGGAAGAGTGTGCATGTATGAATCCCAAAAATAATTCAAGCAAAATGTTTTTAGAGATTGTTAAGCGACTGAGAGAGCTTATTAAAGAAGAAAATGTTGCAGTTGGAGGTAAACTGCCCTCTGAAAGAGAATTAGCAGAAAGAATGCAGGTTGGCAGGTCAACTGTAAGGGAAGCACTCAGAAGTTTAGAATTACTTGGATTAATTGAAACAAGAAGAGGGGAAGGAACTTTTCTTTCTGATTTTCGTAAACATCAATTAGTGGAGTTATTATCTACTTTTGTTTTACAAGAATCTAAGTCTAAAAAAGACGTTCACAAGACAAGGGAAACACTAGAAAAAGAAGCGATTCGAACAATATGCACCTCAGAAAACTTTTCAAGTCAGTTCATTTGGGATGCGTTCCTACTTAAATTGCAAAATGAAGAGGTTATTCGTGAGGATATCATTAGAGAAATAATTATTATATCCGATAATCGCCTTGCATTGAAAATATGGTTTTTGTTAAAACAATTTGCTGGGGAACCTTATAGAAATCCAATGGGAACAGAAGAAAAAGAAACGTGGAGAAAATTGCTCAATGGCTTGAAAAATAGAGATGAACAATTGGCAGTAACTCTATATAACGAATGGCTTTTGTTAATTCAATAAGGAAGAATTATTATCCTTTCAACTAATTTTCTAGCAACAGAGCCTTGCACTTTTCTAATGAACAGGGGAGATAAATATATGATACGAGATATTTTTAGAAATAATCATAAAAAGAAATATGTAGCAATTCCTGCAGATAAAGCCAAAAACGATGTGCCAGAAGGAATTATGATGAAATGTCCTGAATGTAGAAAAAACGTATTTACAAAGGACTTAATGAAAAACTTAAAAGTATGCCCATCATGTGATCACCATATGAAAATGACAGCATTTGAGCGCATGGAAATATTTTTAGACGAGAATTCATTTGTTTCCATGGATAATCATCTTCAAACAGTTAACCCATTAAACTTTCCAAGTTATACTGAAAAAGTAAAATCAGATGTGAAGAAAACTGGTTTGAATGAGGCTGTATTAACAGGAGTAGGAGCATTAGAAGAGCAAAAAGTAGTGGTAGCGATAATGGATTCACATTTTAGAATGGGTTCCATGGGGTCCGTGGTCGGAGAAAAAATTACAAGAGCCATCGAAAAAGCGACAGAACTGCGAGTGCCTTTTATTATATTCACTGCAAGTGGTGGAGCGAGAATGCAAGAAGGGGTTTTGTCCCTTATGCAAATGGCGAAAACATCTGTCGCTTTAAAAAGACACAGTGATCAAGGTCAATTATATATTTCTATTTTGACACATCCAACTACTGGTGGAGTCTCGGCTAGTTTTGCTTCAGTTGGGGACATTAATTTAGCAGAGCCGAAAGCGTTAATTGGATTTGCTGGTCGAAGAGTGATTGAACAGACAGTGCGCGAAAAACTTCCGGAGGATTTCCAAACGGCCGAGTTTTTATTGGATCATGGTCAATTAGATGCTGTCGTTCACCGAAAAGACATGCGTGAAAAAGTATCATTACTTGTTAAAATGCATGTCCATAAGGAGGTTACAACGTGGTAAAAACATTGCCTTTTGAAGAACCGATTGTTCAATTAAAAACAAAAATCGATGAGTTAAAAGAATACACTGCAAGAGCAGATGTAGATATGACAGCGGAAATCGAAAAACTAGAAGAACGATTAAAAAAACTAGAAAAAGATATTTATGAAAATATGCAGCCTTGGGACCGTGTTCAAGTAGCACGACATCCAGGACGTCCCACTTCAAGAGATTATATACAATTATTATTTACAGATTTTATCGAACTGCATGGCGATCGTTTATACGGAGATGATGCAGCAATCATTGGTGGAATTGCGTTTTTAGAAGGAAAACCACTAACAGTTATTGGGCATCAAAGAGGAATTGATACAAAAGAAAATATAAAACGAAATTTTGGGATGCCTCATCCAGAAGGTTACAGAAAAGCACTTCGTTTAATGAAACAAGCGGAAAAGTTTAATCGCCCTATTATTTGTTTCATCGATACGAAAGGTGCTTATCCAGGGAAAGCTGCCGAAGAAAGAGGACAAAGTGAAGCAATTGCAAGAAATTTAGTGGAGATGGCGGGCTTAAAAGTCCCTGTTATAAGTGTTGTAATCGGAGAAGGAGGAAGTGGAGGAGCACTTGGTTTAGGTCTTACAAACCGTATTCAAATGCTTGAAAACTCTACTTACTCGGTAATCTCACCTGAAGGCGCAGCTTCAATTCTCTGGAAAGACTCATCTCTTGCAAAGCAAGCGGCTGAAGCAATGAAAATTACAGCACCTGACCTGAAAGAAATGCAGATTATTGATACAGTTATTAAAGAAGTGCATGGTGGTGCTCATAGAGATCCTGAAACACAAGCCAAATATATGAAAGAAGCTCTTATTAATTCGTTACAGGAGCTTTGTAAATTAACAGCGGATGAATTAATTGAAGACCGTTATAAGAAATTTAAAAATATAGGGGTTTTTAGTGAGGAGAATGCGTCTGTTTAGACGCATTTTTTTTTTGATCCATTTCGTGTTAAGCTTGAGTTATTAAATACATAGAGTGGAGGGGAAATTTTGAAACGTATAGGTGTTTTAACAAGTGGTGGCGATGCTCCAGGGATGAATGCAGCGATTCGTGCTGTAGTTAGAAAAGCAATTTATGAAGGATTAGAAGTAGTAGGGATTTTTCATGGATACCAAGGACTAATTGAGGGAAATATGGAATTACTAACGTTAGGATCAGTTGGTGATATTATTCAAAGGGGTGGAACCAAGCTTTTCTCTGCACGCTCGCTTGAGTTTCGAACGGAAGAAGGACAACAAAAAGCAATTGAACAGTTAAAAGCAAATGGAATTGATGGGTTAGTTGTAATTGGTGGGGATGGTTCTTATCGTGGATCCATGACGCTAACGAAAAATGGTTTTCCATGTGTTGGTATTCCAGGAACAATTGACAATGATATACCAGGTACAGATTATACACTCGGCTTCGATACTGCTTTAAATACAGTGATTGAATGTATAGATAAAATAAGAGATACTGCAACTTCTCATGATCGTACATTTATTATCGAAGTAATGGGTAGGGATGCTGGCGATTTAGCTTTATGGGCAGGACTTGCAGGAGGAGCAGAAACGATTATTATTCCGGAAGTAGAATTCGATATGGAGGAAATAGTCGAAAAATTAAAGAGTGGGACAGCTCGTGGTAAAAAGCATAGTATCATAATTGTTGCAGAAGGGGTCATGAGTGGTTCGGAATTTGCTTCTCACCTTATGAAGCATGCTAATATTGACACTAGAGTATCTGTATTAGGGCATATTCAACGAGGTGGTTCTCCAACTGGCCGCGATCGAGTGTTAGCTAGCTTATTTGGAGCTAGAGCAGTCGAAGTATTACTTGCAGGACATGGAGGACGTGCAGTTGGCATACAGAATCATCAAGTGGTAGACTATGATATGAATGAAGCATTTGAAAAAGGCGAAGATTTTGATTTATTAATGTATCAATTATCGAAAGAGTTATCCATTTAGTAGAATGGAAATAACTTTTATATAGAGAGGACAGGACTATGAGAAAAACAAAAATAGTATGTACAATTGGACCCGCAAGTGAATCAGAGGAAATGTTACAAAAACTGATTGAAAGCGGTATGAACGTTGCTCGTTTAAACTTTTCACACGGAAATCACGAGGAACATGCGACAAGAATTCAAAGAATTAGAGAAGTGTCAAACAAATTAGGGAAAATTGTAGGGATATTATTAGACACAAAAGGTCCTGAAATTCGCACGCATAAAATGGAAAATGATGGTATCGAGTTAGATTCAGGTCAAACAATCGAAATCTCCATGGTCGAAGTATTAGGAAATAGTAGCCGTTTTTCTATAACGTACGAAAAGTTAATCGAGGATGTACAAGTTGGTTCTACTATATTACTGGATGATGGGCTAATTGAATTAATCGTTACAAAAATTAACACAAACGATGGAGTTATAACAACATTTGTTCAAAACGCAGGGACTTTAAAAAACAATAAAGGTGTTAATGTTCCAGGGGTATCTGTGCAGTTACCTGGCATAACGGAAAAAGATTCAAAAGATATTCTATTTGGTATTGAACAAGGTGTAGATTTCATCGCAGCATCATTTGTTCGTCGTGCAAAAGACGTATTGGAAATTCGGGAGCTCCTTGAAAAGAATAACGGTTCTCATATTCAAATTATCCCTAAAATTGAAAACCAAGAAGGCGTAGATAACATTGATGAGATTATTCAAGTATCGGATGGTCTAATGGTAGCAAGAGGAGATCTTGGAGTAGAAATTCCTGCAGAAGAAGTTCCATTAGTTCAAAAGAGTCTTATTCAAAAATGTAATGCCGCGGGTAAGCCAGTCATTACAGCTACTCAAATGTTAGATTCCATGCAGCGTAATCCACGACCTACTCGTGCGGAAGCAAGTGACGTAGCGAATGCGATATTTGATGGAACAGATGCGATTATGTTATCCGGTGAAACGGCAGCGGGTTTATATCCAGTAGAGGCTGTACAAACAATGGATAAGATTGCAAAAAGAACGGAAAATGCGGTAGATTATCGATCAATCGTTACGAAGTTAAGTAAAGCTCGGGAAGTGAACTTAACTGATGCAATTGGTCAAGCAGTTGCTCATACAGCGATAAATTTGAAAGTTAAAGCGGTTATTGCACCTACTGAAAGTGGACATACAGCTCAAATGATTTCTAAATTTAGACCAGGTGTTCCAATCATTGCAGTGACTTCCTCTAGTGTGCCTTCTAGAAAGTTAACACTAGTTTGGGGAGTGTACCCTATTGTTGGTAAAAAAGCTTATTCAACGGATGAAGTATTAGAAGTGGCAGTTGAAGAAAGTATTCTTCATCAATATGTGACGCATGGTGACTTAGTAGTTATTACAGCGGGTGTTCCAGTTGGTGAGGCAGGTACAACTAATTTAATGAAAGTTCATGTCATTGGCGACATGGTTGCTAAAGGACAAGGAATTGGCAAGCTTACCGCTTTTGGGAAAGCAGTTGTTGTAAGTAATGCACGAGAGCTTCTTGGAAAGGACACCTCTGATAGTATCATTGTTACAATTGGTTCCGATCGAGACATGATTCCTGCTATTGAGAAGTGTAAAGGACTCATTACAGAAGAAGGTGGACTAACTAGCCATGCTGCTGTAGTTGGACTAAGTTTAGGCATTCCTGTAATTGTTGGTGTTAACAATGCTACAAGTTTAATCAGTAACGGACAAGAACTTACGATTGATGCTGAAAGTGGTGTTATTTACCACGGTAAGGCAAGTATAATTTAACCAAAAGTAAACCTAATCTAAAAATTGCCTCACCATAAAAGGTGAGGCAATTACCATATATATGGAGGGTGAATACATGAAATGGATTTTAAGTTTATTTATTGTCATTCCAGTAATGGAATTATATATTTTACTTTTATCCGGTAAAACTATCGGAGTAGGTTATACATTTCTTCTCATTTTAGCATCAGGAATAATAGGAGCTTACTTTGTTAAAAAACAAGGAATGAAAGCATTTAGAGAGTTTTCAGATAGTTTAAAAAATCATCAAGCACCTGGAGAAGCAGCTATCAATGGAATATGTGTATTTATTGGTTCTATATTAGTCATTTTTCCAGGTTTTATATCAGATATTATAGGTCTATTACTTTTGTTTGGTCCTTCCAGAAATCTATTTAAACCACTTATTTATAAATGGATTCGAAAAAAAATGAAAAAAGGTCAAGTGATTGTCATGAAGACTTTGTAATACCTATCCATTTATTTGCGATTAAATAAATGAATGGACTAAATAATATTCCTATTACTCCAAAGATTAAAATGGCTGCCGCGCTTAGAAAGAATACGTGGACAGCCTTTATTTGCATAGAGGAAGACCATAACATGGACTCCACAATATGCCTAGTCAACTGAACAAATACATATAGCAGTAAGATTATGATACCTACAGTATGTTGATTTAGTAAAAAAAAGTAAATACTAAGTGGTATCAATATTAAGCCAGTCCCTAGAAAAGGTATGCTATCAACTAAGGAAACTAAAAAAGCATACTTTAGTGGTTGATGCAGACCTAATATGGCGAAACCAATAGTTAGTAGAATAAAAGTTAATAAAAATAGTTTTACTTCTACGGAAATAAATTTGTTCATAACCCCAGAAGACTTCTTCAAGGCTCTTTCACTAAAACCTCTTGTTTTTTTCGGAAGGTATACTAAAAACCACAGTCGATTTTTTAAAGATTCATGTAACGATAAAAATAATCCCATACTAAAAAGAAAAAGTTCAAAAAAATAGGAAGGTAAATGAGTAATGTAAATCAAAAGATTATTCATTATATTATTTAAAATAGTTTGAAATTCCTCTTCGAACATTGAAAATATTGGAAGTCTTTTTAACTCGATAACCGGTATTTTTACAACATGGCTATGAATAAGTGGTATTAAATCAATGAGAGATTGTACTAAAAAGAATAGTAATAATAGAATCCCAGATAAAATGAGGAATTCCGTAAGAAGAACACTTAAGATTATTGGGATTTTGAACTTATTGTAGAAAAAATTAGTAATAGGATGTAAAAAATATCCGCATAAAATTGCTAGAGCTAAAGGGTATGCAATAAATAATATTAGTATAATAATACCAATTGGTATCCATAGAGAAATAATTTCTTTCTTATTTATTTGCAAAGCAATCATTTTCACCCAATCTTTTCAACTATTTGGAAACTAAAACACTATTTTTTAATTTTTTTAAGCGTTTTCATTCACAAAATCGCCCAAATTGATTATAATACAATAGTAAGCATGAATAAGGTACATTTCATAACCAGATAGATCATTATCCGCTGACCTTGGGAGACAAAGTATTTAATCTGGACAAGAAGGAGAGATTTTTATGACAGCAACTACTCGTGGTTTAGAAGGTGTTGTAGCAACGCAGTCTGCCATCAGTTCAATTATTGATGACACACTTACATATGTTGGCTATGATATTGATGATTTAGCAATAAATGCAAGCTTTGAAGAGGTAGTATTTCTACTATGGAATAAACGCCTTCCAAAAGCGGACGAACTTGCAGAATTAAAACAACAATTGGCTGATAATATGTCAGTTCCTCAAGAAATACTTAATCATTTCAAAACTTATCCAATCTCAAAAGTTCACCCTATGTCGGCTCTTAGAACGGCTGTTTCTATGCTTGCATTATATGATGATGCAGCTGAAGATATGTCTGATGAGGCGAACTACTTAAAAGCCATTAAACTTCAAGCTAAACTCCCAACTTTAGTGACAGCATTTTCTCGCGTTCGTAAAGGACTTGATCCGATTGCACCTAAATTAGATTTAGGTTATGCTGCAAATTTCATGTACATGCTATCAGGTGAAATGCCAGAAGAAATTGAAATTGAAGCATTTAATAAAGCATTAGTTCTTCATGCAGATCATGAACTGAATGCATCAACATTTACAGCTCGTGTTTGTGTTGCAACCCTTTCTGATATGTATTCAGGCGTGGTAGCTGCTATTGGTGCTCTTAAAGGACCACTACATGGTGGAGCAAACGAACAAGTGATGAAAATGTTAACTGAAATTGGTACAGTCGACAACGTAGAAGACTTTATTAATGCAAAACTTGCAAACAAAGAAAAAATCATGGGCTTTGGTCATCGCGTGTATAGAAAAGGCGATCCAAGAGCAAAACATTTGCGTGAGATGTCTAAAAAATTAACAGCTCTTCGCGGAGAGTCTAAATGGTATGATATGTCGGTGAAAATTGAAGATATCGTAACTGGTCAAAAGAATTTACCACCGAACGTTGACTTCTATTCAGCTTCTGTATATCATTCTCTAAATATTGATCATGATTTATTTACACCTATTTTTGCTGTTTCACGTGTTTCTGGTTGGACAGCACATATTTTAGAGCAATATTCAGATAACCGCTTAATTCGTCCACGTGCAGATTATATCGGACCTGGAATGCAAAAATATATTCCAATTGAAGAAAGATAATAGAATTTTCTTAATGAATTAGGGCTGAAACACTTATGTGTTTTGGGCCCTATGATTATGAAAGTAGGAGGAAATGACAAATGACAACAGGTAAAATAACAGTAGAAAACGGTGTACTTAATGTACCGAACACAGCAATAATTCCTTTCATAGAAGGAGACGGAACAGGTCCAGATATTTGGGCAGCTGCATCCCGCGTTTTAGAAGCTTCTGTAGAAAAAGCATATAACGGTGAAAAGAAAATTGAATGGAAAGAAGTTCTTGCAGGTCAAAAAGCGTTCGATCAAACAGGCGAATGGTTGCCACAAGAAACTCTTGACGTAATTGATGAGTATTTAATCGCTATTAAAGGTCCACTTACAACACCAATCGGTGGAGGTATCCGTTCTTTAAACGTAGCTCTACGTCAAGAACTTGACCTATATACTTGTCTACGCCCAGTTCGTTATTTCACTGGTGTACCTTCACCGGTTAAGCGTCCAGAAGATACAGATATGGTCATTTTCCGTGAAAATACGGAAGATATTTATGCTGGTATCGAATATGCAAAAGGTTCAGATGAAGCTAAAAAGTTAATCGACTTCTTAAAAAATGAATTCGCTGTTAAAAATATCCGTTTCCCTGAAACTTCTGGTATTGGTATTAAACCAATTTCTGAAGAAGGAACAAAACGTTTAGTACGCGCTGCTCTTAACTACATTATTAAAGAAGGTCGTACTTCTTTAACATTAGTTCACAAAGGTAATATCATGAAGTTCACAGAAGGTGCTTTCAAAACTTGGGGTTACGAAGTAGCTGAACAAGAATTCGGTGATAAAGTATTTACTTGGAACCAATATGATGCTATCAAAGAAGAGCAAGGTACAGAAGCTGCTGACAAAGCGCAAACTGAAGCACTTGCAGCTGGCAAAATCTTAGTAAAAGATTCAATCGCTGATATCTTCTTACAACAAATTTTAACTCGTCCTAAAGAGTTCGATGTAGTAGCTACTATGAACTTAAACGGAGACTATATTTCGGATGCTTTAGCTGCTCAAGTTGGTGGTATTGGTATTGCTCCAGGAGCAAACATTAACTACGTAACTGGACATGCAATTTTCGAAGCTACTCACGGAACAGCTCCGAAATATGCTGGTTTAGATAAAGTAAATCCATCTTCTGTCATCCTTTCAGGTGTATTAATGCTTGAACATCTTGGATGGAATGAAGCTGCAAAATTAATTATGGATTCAATGGAAAAATCTATTGCTGCTAAAGTTGTAACTTATGACTTTGCTCGTTTAATGGACGGGGCAACAGAAGTTAAATGTTCTGAGTTCGCTGATGAATTAATTAAAAATATGTAAACAGTAAATTACATTAGGTTTTTTAGGGAAGGATTAATCCTTCCCTTTTGCATATCAAAAAAGGAGAGTTTTCTAATGACAATAAAACGTAATAAGATCTCAGTAATTGGTGGCGGCTTCACGGGTGCAACAACTGCATTCTTACTCGCACAAAAAGAACTTGGAGATATTGTTTTAGTGGACATTCCACAAGCAGAAAACCCAACTAAAGGTAAAGCTTTAGATATGGCTGAAGCTGGCCCTGTGCAAGGTTTTGATGCTAACATCATTGGTACTTCCAACTATGAAGATACGAAAGACTCAGACGTAGTAATTATTACTGCTGGTATTGCACGTAAACCAGGTATGAGCCGTGACGATTTAGTTCAAACTAACCAAAAAGTAATGAAAGCTGTAACTTCAGAAATTGTTAAACATTCTCCTAACACAATAATCCTAGTATTAACTAACCCAGTCGATGCAATGACTTACACTGTTTATAAAGAATCAGGATTACCTAAAGAACGAGTAATCGGACAATCTGGTGTACTTGATACAGCTCGTTTCCGTACGTTTGTAGCACAAGAACTAAACCTATCTGTTAAAGATGTAACTGGTTTTGTACTTGGTGGACATGGTGATGACATGGTTCCTTTAGTAAGATATTCATACGCTGGTGGTATTCCGTTAGAAACGTTAATTGACGCTAGTCGTTTAGAAGAAATTGTTGAGCGCACTCGTAAAGGTGGAGCTGAAATCGTTAACCTTCTTGGTAATGGTTCTGCTTATTATGCACCAGCTGCTTCTTTAGTTGAAATGGCAGAAGCGATTTTAAAAGATCAAAAACGAGTACTTCCTTCCATCGCTTATTTGGAAGGCGAATATGGTATGGACGGTATTTATCTTGGGGTACCAACTGTATTAGGTGCTGGCGGTATCGAAAAAATTATCGAATTAGAGTTAACAGAAGAAGAAAAAATGTTGTTGAACAAATCTGCTGAATCAGTTAAAGCAGTAATGAACGTTTTAGCTTAATGAAAATAATATTAATCGAGCGGCATAAACCTGCTCTATTTAGACTGTAGGCAATATCGATATTAATCGAGATTGCCTACATTTTTTTAAAATTTTAAAAGAATAAGAAAGTATATGAAGTTTCATGCCAGTAACGGGTTGATTTCCCCAGCAAGCGGACGCTTTACAGGGGGCAAGCATCAAGTCGCTCCAATATGGGTATAACAGAAATTAAAAGTGTGATAACGCAAGTTCAACCGCATGTATCGCAAACTCAAGATGATTTCCCTTACAGAAGAAGTAATAACCGTGCAAATAAGTAAGACATTATGATTCAGCGAAATGATGAACAGGTACTTTCCATTCTTTATCAATAGGGCAAGTAGAACCCCCAAAAATAGATAGCATCTATAGATAGAGAAGCGCTGAGCGGACGAAATTGTATCTTCGTCCGCTTTTAAAAGAATAAGAAATGATTTATCCTCTCATTATCCAAGCCTTATGTACCTTGTCTCTACAAATTTCAAGAAGTCGACGGACAAACATCCGCCACAAGATTCTCATTCCACAAAAATTCCCAAGGTAATAGTGTAACAAAAATTCTTTTTGCGACGAGTAACCGCAGGAGCAAATGTTTCGTCCAAAGCACTCTAGAAATAGAGAAGACAAGGTGCACCTAAAGGGCGCTTGCGCTTTTCTTATACTTATTGTTAAGATATAAGTAGTATACTGATTGGGGGATGAATTGTTGTTATTAGGGAAAACAATCAAAATAGGTAGGAAGATTGAAGAACTCTCTATTGGCGAGAAATTAACCATTACTGAAAAGATAGAAGACAAAGATTTACTTTTATACTTAGGGTTAACGAATGATAACAATCCGTTATATATACAGCATGACTATGCGTCCAAAACAGTTTATGAAAAACCAGTTGTTCCACCAATTATGTTATGTGGGGTTATTACATCTGCTATTTCAAAATATTTACCCGGACCAGGATCCCATATAACGAAACAAATATTAACTTATCCTAATCCAGCGTATCATTATTCTGTTATTGAGTTCACTTTTGAGGTGAAAGAAATACATATAAACGCAAATAATGCGATCATTCATATTACTGCTATAAATGAGGATGACCAAACAGTAGTAGATGGGACATTCCATGTTTCACCACCAATGTTAGAAGATCAAGATGGTGAAAATGGGAAGTGATTTTTAGTCGGTTGATTTGGAATGGGGGTTTCAAATCAAATTGGGGGTAAAAAAATGAAAAAAGTATTAGTTGTAGACGATGAGAGTTCAATTGTAACATTATTAAAATATAATTTAGAAGAAGCAGGATTTGAAGTAATGACAGCTAGCGATGGTCGTGAGGGTTTAAATCTTGCTATAAATAACCATCCAGATGTTATCGTGTTAGATTGGATGTTACCATTTATGGATGGTATGGAAATATGTAAAGAGCTTCGTATGAAGAAAATTCAAACACCAATTATCATGCTTACTGCCAAAGATGAAGAGTTTGATAAAGTGTTGGGTCTTGAATTAGGAGCAGACGACTATATGACAAAACCATTTAGTCCAAGAGAAGTAACAGCGAGAGTTAAAGCGATGATTCGACGTTCTAGTATGTCATCGGAAGCGCAAAACTCGGGATCAAAATCTTCCGAAGAGTTATATATATATGGAGCATTACAAGTTTTTCCTGATCGCTTTGAAGTTTTACTAAATAATAATCCTATTGAATTTACGCCAAAAGAATTTGAATTACTAGTTTATTTAATCGAAAATAAAAATAGGGTATTGACTCGAGATCAGTTGCTTAGTGCAGTATGGAATTATGACTTTGCAGGTGATACTCGAATTGTAGATGTTCATATTAGTCATCTGAGAGACAAAATTGAAGAAAACAGTAGAAAACCAATATTTATAAAAACAATACGAGGTCTTGGGTATAAATTTGAGGAGCCTAAGAACCAATGAAAACGTATAAATCTCGAATTTTGCGTACTTATTCAATATTAATCGGAGTAATATTAGCTGGACTAGGAATTGTCCTTGGACAGCTTTTTCCAATTTTTGTTGAACACTCCATAAATAAAATAATGTCCGCGAAATTTGAAAAAGTATCCAACTATTTAAGTACTACTAATCTTCCAAAAGAAGAACAAAATAATATCAATTATATGATGTCTTCAACCTTACAAAATGATACCATTTTTAGCGTGCAGCACTCTGTTTGGTTACTTTTGTTTTTTACGGTAATAGCAGCTTATTTATTGGCTTTATTTCTTGGGGCACGTATATTTAGAAAATATGCTCAACCAATTGATCATCTAACCGAAACTGCGATGGAACTTGCTAGAGGAAACTATCGAATTAGAGCATTCGAAGATGATTTTTCTGGTATGTCTAAATTAAGCAATTCCATCAATATTCTTGCGAGAAATCTACACGACATTTCTATTATGCGTGAAACGGAAAAAGAGCGATTAAAAACGCTAATCGAAAATATGGGCAGTGCGTTAATTATGATTGATGGAAACGGAATCGTAACTATAGTCAATCGTTCCTTTTTAGATCAATTGCAACTATCATTAGACAATGTAGACGGTAAGCTTTTTCGTAAAATAGGTTTGCCTCATAACATGGAAGCATTTATTGATAAGCTCTTTTTAACCGAATCTTCCAATCGGGAACAACTTCACATTCAGAGAAATCTTCATACTTATTATATGGATGCATATGGTGCTCCTGTAATAGGGGAACATGGTAGATGGCTAGGGATTGTTGTTGTCATGCACGATATTACAGAACTTATAAAACTAGAACAAATCCGCAAAGACTTTGTCGCCAATGTTTCCCATGAATTAAAGACACCAGTTACTTCTATAAAGGGATTTTCGGAGACGTTGTTGTTCGGGGCGTATAAAAACGAGGAAACCTTGCTTTCTTTTCTAGAAATTATTCATAAAGAGAGCAATCGATTACAAATGCTTATTAATGATTTGTTGGATTTATCAAAAGTTGAACAAGTTGGATATAAAGTTAATTTAAATAAAGTGGAACTTCGTGAAATTCTTATTCGAGGACTTGAAATGACTACGCATTTAGTGGAAGAAAAAAATATAAAAATGGAAACAACTGTGGATGAAAATGTTCATGTTTTAGGAGATAAAAATAGACTCATTCAAATAATGATGAATCTGCTTGCAAATGCTATTACGTATTCTCCCGAAAATACAACTATACATGTGAATATCTATAAAAACAAAACGTTCGGGGTTTTCCAAATTCAAGACGAAGGAATAGGAATAAAAAAATCAGAGATTAATCGAATATTTGAGCGCTTTTACCGTGTTGACCGTGCAAGAAGTAGAAACTCTGGTGGTACAGGTCTTGGACTTGCCATTGTTAAACATCTTGTTGAAGCGCATCACGGATTAATAGAAGTAGAAAGTGAAGTTGGGAAAGGTACAATATTTACTGTGTCTATTCCAATTGTTAAAAGTTAACGGAGGTCAATATGAACAATCAACCCTTTATCCCAATTATTATTGGGACAGATATAAATGCATACAATATGGCAATTTCATTTCATGAAGAATATAATATCAAGCCAATCTTAGTTGGAAAAGAAGAAATGTCTTTTACCAAATGGAGTAATATGATCGACCATGTAGAAATTCACTCCAATCTTTGGGATAAGACAGCATTTGTTACAGTCTTAACTGAAGTAGCAGAGAAATACAAGGTCGCGGGAAAACAATTATTGCTTGTAGGGACGAACGATTTTTATGTACGCTTAATTATTGAAAACGCAGAAGTTTTGAAAAAAATGTATGTCTTTAATTATATGTCAGAAGAACTGATGAATAATTTACTCGTGAAAGCGAATTTTTATAAATTATGTGAAAAGCACGGTATTGATGCACCTAAAACTTATTATTATTCTTGTTTAACGAAGGAGCCGTTTTTGGATGAAGTATTATTTCCTTTAATTATTAAACCAAGCAATGGTGTCCAATATTATAAAAACAAGTTCCCGGGTCAGCAAAAAGTATATCGAGTAGAAAATAGAGAAGAGTTAAATGATGTTATAAATCAAGTAAATGCAAGCGGATATATAGAAGATTTAATCATACAAGATTATATTCCAGGTGATGACACCTACATGTGGGATTCTGTGTTTTACATGAGTTCGAAGGGTAAAGCACAATTATGTACATTTGCCCAAGTAGTACTCCAGGAGCATACAGTAACTGCTATTGGTAACTACACGGCCCTTATTACGAGATACAATGAGAAAATGATGTTAAAACTTCAACAATTCTTAGAAGCAGTCGGTTATGTAGGATTTGCAAACTTCGATTTGAAATATGATGAACGGGATGGTAAGTTTAAAGTATTTGAAGTAAATATTCGACAAGGGCGATCTAGTTATTATACGACTGCCTTGGGACATAATATGGCGCGTTATTTTGTAGATGATGTTATTTACAACAAAGAAAAACCGCTTACCTTGTTAGATGAACATTATTTATTTACGGTTGTGCCAAAAATTGTTTTAAAAAAGTTTGTAGATAATAAAGAAATCCAAGCAGAAATTAAACAACTTTTGAAGGAAGGAAAGTGGGGTAATCCACTGTTCTATAAAAAGGATAAGCACTTAATGCGTAAGTTATTTTTACTTGCTCGTCAGTTTAATTACTACAAAAAGTATAAAAATAATAATTGGTAAGGGAAATTTACATTATTTTCACATTCTATTTACAATCATTTGCTATATTGAAATAGACCCCTTTTCCAAATGATTTGTCTAAAAAAAGCTAGCGCATTGCTAGCTTTTTTTATTTTATTCCATGTTTCTTAATTATTACAAAAGTGTTACTGGTGCCAGGCACCAGTAACACTTTTGTAATAATCTTTATTTTTTGAAACTAAAAGCGTGGTTACTCCGTAGAAGAGATATACATAGAAAGGGGAAATGAAATGAGTACTAAGAGATTGATTTCTATTATTGTTGCTTTATTTATAGGGGTTATTTTATTATCTGCTGTATTTACTTCTTGGTATACGGTAGATGAATCGGAACAAGCAATAGTTATAACATTTGGAAAAGCTAGTGATCCTATTACAGAGTCTGGTCTTAAATTTAAGATACCTTGGCCAATTCAAAAAGTAGAAAAGCTTTCAAAGGAGACGTTTAGTCTGCAGTTTGGATATAAGCAAGCGCCTGATGGAGAAATTACCTCCTTTGATAAGGATACAAAAATGATCACAGGAGACGATAGCATTGTCTTAACGGATTTAGTAGTTCAGTGGAAGATTACAAATCCAAGAGCATATTTGTTTAACTCGGAAAATCCTCTAGAAATGCTTCATGATGCAACATCAGCTTCCATTCGTTCGGTTATCGGAAATTCGAAAATAGATGATGCGCTTACATCTGGAAAAGCACAAATTGAAGCGGATACAACGGACTTACTTGCTTCATTAATTGAGAAATATAATATTGGAATTACCGTACTTACAGTTAAATTACAAGATGTAGAGTTACCAAACGATGAAGTGCGTTCCGCATTTATGGCCGTAACAGATGCAGAAGAAACAAAAAATACAAAGGTGAACCAAGCTGAAAAATATGAAAACCAAAAAATGAGTGAAGCAATTGGTGAAAAAGATGCGATCATTTCAAATGCAGAAGGTATAAAAACTTCTCGCATCGAACAAGCAAAAGGGGATGTAGCGTTATTTGATAAATTGTTCGCAGGATATCAATATAATAAAGAGATTACGAGAGAACGACTTATAATGGAAACGTTAGATGTCGTATTACCGAATGCACAAATTTATATTATGAATGATGAAAGTGGAACGATGAAATATTTACCACTTCAAACTTTAGAGTCTAAAAAACAAACGAATCCTCCAACCGGTACGAATACAGATACAAAAACAGAAGAAGGGAGCGGACAATAATGGCAGATAATAATAATCCGTTTTCCAACTTAGAAGCAAAGTTTAAAACTGTAGAAAATAAACCTAAAAAGGAAAAAGTACCTGTTGATTTTAAAAAACACTATAAATCATTTATTACTATTTTTCTAGCTTTTATCGTGATAGTTATTGCACTTGCAAATGTGTACGTTGTGAAAGAAGGAGATTACAAAATAATTCGCCAATTTGGTGAAGTAATAGGTGTGAAATATGAACCCGGTGTTTATATGAAAATTCCATTTGTTCAAAGTGTAACGACAATACCAAAATATCAAATGAACTATAAACTTTCTGAAAAAGAAATAAATACGAAAGATAAACGACGTATCATTATCGACAATTATGCGGTATGGCGCGTTGTAAATCCAAAAGAAATGATCAAAAGTGCAGGTAGCTTAGTTAATGCTAGTGCTCGTATGGAAGAGTTCATCTATTCCGTTGTTCGTTCAGAGCTTGGTCAATTAGAATATAATGATATTATTAATGATGAAAATTCATCTAGAGGTAGTCTAAATGATAAAATTACTGCCGAAGTAAATGAACATTTACGTAAAGATAAGTATGGTATTGAAGTAGTCGATGTTCGGATTAAACGAATAGATTTGCCAGAAGAAAACGAGCAATCTGTTTATAATGAAATGATCTCTGAACGGCAAAAGATAGCGCAAAAGTTTTTGTCAACCGGTGATGCGGATAAACGACGTATTGAGGCGGAAACGGACCGTAAAGTAAAAGAAATGTTAGCAACAGCTAAAAAAGAAGCTGCCATTATTGAAGCAGAAGGAGAAGCTGAAGCTGCAAAAATTTATAACTTATCGTTTTCGAAGGACCCTGAGTTCTATTCGCTCTACCGAACACTAGAATCCTACAAGAAAACAATTGGGGCGGATACGATGATTATTATTCCTTCAGCCTCTCCATATGCAAGAATTCTTTCGGGATACTTAGAATAGTATATGAATCGTCATTCCCCTTACTCTCGTGGTAAGATATAGGGAATGACGATTTTATTTTCCAGTCTAAGTTAAGCGGAAGTTTCCGCATTTTAAAATAGGGAGTGATTGTTAATGGCATCTGAAAAAGTTCTTTTATTAGATGGAAATAGTCTCGCGTATCGAGCTTTTTTCGCCTTACCTTTATTAACAAATGAACATGGCATACATACAAATGCGGTTTATGGTTTTACGCTAATGCTTCAAAAAATTATGGAGGAAGAAAATCCAACACATATGCTAGTGGCATTTGATGCTGGGAAAACGACCTTCAGACATTCTACATTTGGTGAATATAAAGGTGGAAGACAGAAAACACCCCCGGAACTTTCGGAGCAATTTCCGTATGTCCGCAAATTAATCGATGCTTACGGTATTAAACGATATGAGCTAGAAATGTACGAGGCAGATGATATTATTGGAACACTTTGTAAGCAAGCAGAAGATAAAGGACAACAAGTAATTGTTGTATCTGGAGATAAAGATTTAACGCAACTTGCTACGGAAAATACAACCGTATATATCACAAGAAAAGGTATCACTGATATTGAAAAATATACCCCATCTCATATTGAAGAAAAATACGGTTTAACCCCTCTTCAAATTATTGATATGAAAGGGCTCATGGGGGATGCTTCAGACAATATTCCTGGGGTTCCTGGGGTTGGTGAAAAAACAGCTATCAAACTGTTGAAAGAGCATGGATCTGTCGAAAGCTTGTATCAAGCATTAGATACAGTGAGTGGAGTGAAATTAAAAGAAAAACTCACGGCAAATGAAGAACAAGCAAAAATGAGTAAAACGCTTGCTACTATTGAAACAAGCGCTCCTATCGAAGTATCAGTAGATGATTTGATATACAATGGTCCAAATATGGATGAAGTGACCGCTGTATGGAAAGAACTTTCTTTTAAAACGTTACTAGATAAATCAGAACACATTACAGATGAACAAACGACTACAGAAGTGAGTTTTGAAATTGTAGACGATATTAATCCATCTATTTTAAAAAGTAAGATGGCGATTCATCTGGAAATGTTTGATGAACAATATCATACAAGTGAATTGCTAGGGATAGCCCTTTTTGATGGGGAGCATTCCTATTTTGTCTCTGGATCTAAAGTTTTTCAATCTGAAGTCTTTTGTGAATGGCTGGAAGATGAGACGAAAGTAAAATATTTAGTTGATTCGAAAGCTACTCAAGCTGTTAGCCGGAAACACAATGTAAGTCTACAAGGTGCTGATTTTGATTTATTGCTTGCGGCTTACATCGTTAATCCTTCCATTTCTTCGGATGATGTAGCTACAATGGCAAAAGAATTTGGTTACTATGAAGTGCTGACAGATGAAAATGTGTATGGAAAAGGTGCAAAAAAAGCAACTCCGGTGTTAGAGAAACTTGCGGAGCATGCTTGTAGAAAGGCGCAAGCAGTTTGGACATTAATGCCTAAACTAGAAGAAAAATTAGAGGAAAATGAACAATACGGTTTATACAAAGATTTAGAATTACCACTTGCATCCATACTTGGGACAATGGAATCCGATGGTGTGAAAGTGGATGCGCAAGTTTTAAAAGAAATGGGTGTAGATTTGGAACAAAAACTACGCTCGATTGAAAAAGATATTTATGCTTTAGCAGGACAAGAATTCAATATTAATTCACCGAAGCAATTAGGTGTTATTTTATTTGAAAAAATAGGATTAACACCATTGAAGAAAACTAAAACTGGTTACTCTACAGCGGCGGATGTACTCGAAAAGTTGGAGAATGAACATGAAATTATTTCGTATATATTAAACTATCGTCAATTAGGGAAGCTTAACTCTACTTACATTGAAGGTTTAATGAAAGAAATTCATGACGATGATCAAAAAATCCATACCCGTTATCAACAGGCTTTAACTTCAACTGGACGTTTAAGCTCGATAAATCCGAACTTGCAAAATATCCCTGTTCGTTTAGAGGAAGGTAGAAAAATTAGAAAAGCGTTTGTTCCATCTCACCCGGATTGGGTGATGTTCGCAGCAGATTATTCGCAAATCGAACTTCGCGTACTTGCCCATATGTGCAAAGACGAGAAATTAGTGGATGCATTTATTAATGAGATGGATATTCATACGAAAACAGCGATGGACGTATTCCATGTTGAAAAAGATGATGTGACATCTGATATGCGTCGTGCTGCAAAAGCAGTAAACTTTGGAATTGTTTATGGCATTAGCGATTATGGTTTATCTCAGAATTTAAATATTACGCGAAAAGAAGCTGCAATTTTTATTGAAAACTATTTAAACAGTTTTCCTGGTGTTAAAGAATATATGGATGAAATTGTTCGGGAAGCAAAACAAAAAGGGTATGTGACAACTATTTTAAATAGAAGAAGATACTTACCTGAAATTACAAGCTCTAATTTTAATCTTCGTAGCTTTGCAGAACGGACTGCGATGAATACGCCGATTCAAGGAAGCGCAGCAGATATTATTAAAAAAGCGATGATTGACATGGCGAAACGATTAAAAGAAGAAAATATGCAAACGAAGATGTTGCTACAAGTGCATGATGAACTTATTTTTGAAGCACCAAAAGAAGAGATTGCATTACTCGAAAAAATCGTACCAGAAGTAATGGAGGCAGCAATCAAGCTAATCGTTCCTTTAAAAGTGGAATATGCATATGGTTCCTCTTGGTATGAAACGAAGTAAGGAGTTTTAGTATGCCAGAATTACCAGAGGTAGAAGGATTAGTTCGTTCGTTAAAACCAATCGTTACAGGTAAAACAATTCTATTAGTGGACGTTTCAGAAACGATTATTACTTCTAAAGCAAATGGAAAAGAAGCGATTTTAAAAGGATTAGATGTAGAATATTTTTGTAAAGTATTACAACATATGACGATTGAAAGTATCGAAAGACGGTCCAAATATATTTATTTTCATTTAGTGAAAAATCAACTACCCTACCTACTCGTTTCTCATCTTGGTATGTCAGGCGCTTGGTTTTATGTGAGAGGCTTACATGAGATAGTAGAGGATAAATTTAAGCGACACACGCATGTCATCCTTCATTTAGTTGGGGGGGACATGCTCGTTTATGCAGATATTCGTCGTTTCGGAGAGTTGCGTTTTCTAAAGAATGAAGAAGATTATCCGCCTTTATTACTAATGGCTCCTGAGCCTTTTGACCAAAATGCTTTGGATCATTATTTAGCTATGAGTAGCTTGCCGAAGTATGAAAATAAAGCGATTAAAGAATTTATTATGGACGGTCATGTAGTTTCAGGATGTGGGAATATTTATGCAACAGAAGCATTGTTCCGAATGCGAATTCATCCAGGACGAAAAGTAAAAAGAATTAGTAAAGAACGCAAAATACAATTATTCAATGAAATTGTTATCGTTCTATTAGATAGTATTGAGCAAGGAGGAAGTAGCATCTCTGATTACCGAAAAATTAATGGTGAATCGGGGAATATGCAAAATAGATTGCAAATGTATGGAAAAAAGAAGTGTCCTATTTGTAATAAGCGAACATTGCAACAAACAATTGGTGGTCGAACGTCCACTTATTGTGGAACATGTCAGAGGTAATGGGGGATATAAATGATTATCGGATTAACAGGAAGTATTGCAAGTGGAAAGAGTACCGTATCTAAAATGCTAAAAGAACTTGGATATCCGATTATTGATGCTGATTTAGTTGCGCGCATTGTCGTGGAAAAAGGAACGGAAACGCTTGAGACGATCAAAGACATATTTGGAGAAGTGGTTATCTCAAAGGATGGAACGCTAAATCGTGAAAAGCTAGGGAATATTATTTTTTCCAGTCCACATGATAGAAAACAATTGAATGATATTATGCATCCCGCTATTCGTGAAGAGATGCTACGACAAAAAGATGTCTTATTACAAGATGGGTATGACACAATTGTCATGGATATCCCTTTATTATTCGAAAGCAAGCTTCAATCCTATGTGAATAAAATCTTAGTAGTAACAGTAACGGAAGAGACACAACTTGTGAGATTGATGGCTCGCAATAATTATTCATTAGAAGATGCAAAGGCAAGAATTCAATCCCAACTACCGCTTTCTATTAAAGAAAAAGGTGCGGATGCTGTCATTTATAACAACGGAACTTTAGAAGATACGAACGAACAATTAAAGAAAATATTGTCTATTTGGGATAACTAGTTATGAAGAAATAAAAAAATTTTCTGAATTCTAATTTAAGGCTACATGATTGTGATAATGTGTTATACTATTTCAAGGTTATAAAATATAAAGTATCACATAGTTACAGGGGGATTTTTTTCATGATAGCTTCTATCGCAATAAACGGATTTGGACGTATTGGACGAATGGTATTCCGCCAAGCAATTGTACAAGAGGACATTAATGTCGTAGCAATTAATGCTAGATATCCATTAGAAACATTAGCTCATTTAATCAAATATGATTCTACTCATGGAACTTTTGCAGGAGAAGTTACAATTGAAGATGATTTTTTAATCGTTCATGGGAAACGAGTTCAAATCGTAAACGATCGTGACCCAGCAAATTTACCTTGGGGAAAATTGAGTGTTGATATTGTGATCGAATCAACAGGAAAATTTAATGACGGGGAAAAAGCGGCAGCTCACTTAGAAGCTGGAGCAAAAAAAGTAATTATTACAGCTCCTGCGAAAAACGAAGATGTAACGATTGTTATGGGTGTAAATGATCATCAACTAGACGTATCCAAACATCAAATAATTTCAAATGCTAGTTGCACGACCAACTGTTTAGCTCCTGTTGCCAAAGTGTTAAATGACACATTTGGTATTGAAAACGGACTAATGACAACGGTGCATTCGTATACAAATGATCAAAATAACTTAGATAATCCGCATAAGGATTTACGTCGTGCTCGTGCTTGTGCTCAATCTATTATTCCTACTTCTACCGGGGCAGCAAAAGCACTAACGATTGTGTTACCAGAATTAGAAGGAAAGATGCATGGTATGGCATTGCGTGTGCCTACACCTAATGTTTCTTTAGTAGATTTAGTTGTAGACTTACAAAAAGATGTAACTGTCGAAGAAGTAAATGCTGCATTTGTAAAAGCTTCAGAGGGATCGATGAAAGGAATACTTGGTTTAACGATGGAACCACTAGTATCTATCGATTTCAATACGACCACAAATTCAACGACGATCGATGGTTTAACCACAATGGTTATTGGAAAACGTAAAGTAAAAGTTCTTGCTTGGTATGATAACGAGTGGGGTTATTCAGCACGTGTAGTAGATTTAACGAAAATGGTTGCTTCAGCTCTTTAATTTACCTATCCTCTTTCAATATTTTGAAAGAGGATTTATTATGTGTTGCATAATTTTTAAAAACAACATATAATGAGAATCGTGTACTTCACGTACACCGACTACTTAAAGGGTTAGGACCTCTTTGGACTAACTTTCCCCCGTGGTAGTCAACTTTGATTTTTAAAATTTTAATACCAAATTTTATCAAAGGGGGAAACGGACATTGGAAACAATGGGACGTCACATTATTGCAGAACTATGGGAGTGCGATTTCGACAAACTTAACGATATGCCATTTATCGAGCAAACTTTTGTTGATGCTGCTCTAAGATCTGGTGCTGAAATCAGAGAAGTTGCATTTCACAAATTTGCGCCACAAGGTGTAAGTGGAGTCGTTATAATTTCCGAATCGCATTTAACGATTCACAGCTTTCCAGAGCACGGTTATGCGAGCATTGATGTGTATACATGTGGTGATTTAGATCCATCGATTGCAGCTAACTATATTGCAGATGCTCTTAATGCTGGAATACGCGAAACGATTGAAATGCCCCGTGGAATGGGTCCACTAAGTGTACCTAAATCACGTTTGACAGTTCAAGCATAATAGACTTTTAGCCAAAATGAGTTAGCAGAGGAAGAGATTCCTCTGCTTTTTCGATTTTATTGAAGAATATTGCTATAATAGGTATACAAATTAACGTAAGGAATTAGGAGAGATCAATATGAGATGCCCAAGTTGTCAATATAACGGCACAAAAGTTGTCGATTCACGTCCAGTAGATGACAATAAGGCCATTAGAAGAAGGAGAGAATGTGAGGATTGCGGATTTCGGTTCACAACATTCGAAAAAGTAGAAGAAACGCCATTAATTGTTGTAAAGAAAGATGGTTCTCGTGAAGAGTTTAGTCGTGAAAAGGTATTACGCGGCCTAATACGCGCATGCGAAAAAAGACCAGTTGCGTTAGATGAACTAGAAAATCTTGTGTTTTCCATCGAGAAAGAGTTGCGAAGAACGGGTAATTCAGAAGTTAGGTCAGATGTAGTTGGAGAAAAGGTGATGGATAAACTATCAGGTATAGATGAAGTTGCCTACGTTCGATTTGCTTCTGTATATCGCCAATTTAAAGATATAAATGTTTTTATAGATGAACTCAAAGAAATATTAAAGAAAAATCCTTCTTTATAAGAAAAGCGTAAGCGCCTAGTAAGGGAATACAGTCTAAGTTCGCGACATCGTGTCGCAAAGACTGTATGACCCGCTCGTGCTGGACAAGTAGGTCGCTCCTCAGCCACCACAAACTCTCTTGTTTGCAACGAGCTTGCGCAGGCGCACAGGCGCAGGAGTCTGAAAAGATACTAAGTAAAAAGTGTAACTTTCTTATTTTATAAGAAACAAAGGGGAGTAGGCGCAATTGTCGATGTTATATAAGGAGCTACAGCCAGCTGACATGTATAAAATTCGCTTGCCATATTCTTTTTCAGATTATGATCGTCAATTATTAACTTTATTTTATCAACCATTAGTTGGAGCAGAAGGTATTAGTTTGTATTTAACCTTATGGGCGGATGGAGAGTTAAAAAGTAGCGAACAATGGCCACATTACCAACTGATGAATGTGTTAGGTGTTTCGATTGGAAAGATTTTTCAAGCGAGAATCGCTTTGGAGGCAATAGGTTTACTTCGTTCATGGCAAAAGACAGAAGAGGGTACACGTTTTTTTCATTATGAACTTGCGGCTCCTCTAGATGCGGAATCCTTTTTAAAGGATCCATTACTGTCAATGTTTTTACTGAATAAAATTGGGGAAAATGCATATAAGCAATTGAGAAATCGATTTATTCAAATGTCCAACTGGAACGAAGGATTTAAAGATGTTTCTCGTACGTTTATGGATGTATTTAAACCTTCTACAAAAAGTGGGGAACAAATTTCATATGACGATGAATTTGAATCGAAGAAAAGAAATAATTCACTTCCGTTTTATTATGAGGATTTTGATTTTACTTTATTACAAGAAGGTTTGTCAGAGCAACTCGTTCCAAAATCTGCGATGACGATCGAAGCAAAAGAAGTAATAGCAAAACTCGCTTTTTTATATAATCTAAATCCAATTGAAATGCAAAAAGTTGTCATTCTTGCGTTAGATGATGAACTGCAACTAGCTGAAGCGAGATTGAAAAAAGCGTGCGCCGATTATTATAAATTGACGGTATCGAAAAAGGCGCCAATTATACAAAATGTGACCCAAACTAAAAATACAGTTCCTCAAAATAAAACACCTTTAACAAAGGAAGAAGAACTTATTCACTATTTAGAAACTACTTCCCCTGTGGTTGTTTTAAGGGATATTGCTAAAGGAAAAGAACCTATACTTGCCGATGTTCAGTTGGCAAATCATTTAGTGACGCACTATAATATGCCTGTAGGTGTTGTGAATGTTCTATTACAATATGTGCTCTTACGTACTGATATGAAGTTAACGAAAAACTATGCAGAAAAAATAGCGTCTCATTGGATGCGAAAAGATGTAAAAACAGCGAAAGAAGCAATGGAGCTTGCTAGAAACGAACATGAACAATATATGAAATGGAAAAATGAGGGTTCTAAGCAAAAGACTTATGCGAAAAAACCGACACGAGAAGAGAAAGTACCAGATTGGTTTTACAAAAAAGATGGAGAAACGAAGCAATCTGGGGAATCGACCAATGGAGTTCAAAATATAGAAGAAGAACGAAAAAAACTTTTAGCTGAACTAGGCGTCACGAAAAGGTAGGTGGTTTTATGGAAAGAATTAATGAGACATTAAAGAGGGTCATAACACCTGAATTTTCCTCCAGACTGGATGACATGAAACGAGAAGTACTAGAAAATCCAGATATACAAAAGTTTCTAGAAGAAAATGCAGCTAATATTTCGAAAAAAATAGTTGATCGAAGTTTGAGTAAGTTATATGAATATAAATCTCAGACGCATCATTGCGAATCTTGTCAATCGCTAGAGTTATGTACGAACTATATGAAAGGTTATGAACCAAAGCTTGTTTTAGATCGCAATCTTATTGCTTTGGAATACGTTCGCTGTAATCGTGGAGTCATGGAAGATGAACGTAGGAAAGTAACCTCTATGATTGATAGTATCCATATGCCAAAAGAGGTTATGGAAGCACATTTGGCGGGTGTTGACCTAGAAGATGGGAGCAGAGTGGTCGCTGTTAGAGCAGCAAAAGATTTTTTAAATGAGTGGGAGCGTACAAATGTTCTTCCCTCTAAGGGTCTTTATATTTATGGCAAATTTGGTGTAGGGAAATCCTATTTGCTTGGAGCACTAGCAAATGAGTTAGCAGCAAGGCATATTCACTCAGTAGTCGTATATGTTCCAGAATTTTTGCGAGAAATGAAACAAGCGATTCAAGATCAATCGCTTGCTGAAAAAATCGAGTTTGTCAAACGAGCACCTGTATTAATGCTAGATGATATTGGTGCCGAAACAATGTCTAGTTGGACAAGAGATGAAATACTTGGAACTATCTTGCATTACCGAATGTCAGAGCAACTTCCTACCTTTTTGACTTCCAATTTTAATTATGATGAATTAGAACATCATTTATCATTTACACAACGAGGAGAAAAAGAGGTAGTAAAAGCTGGGCGTATTATGGAAAGAATTCGTGCGCTTACCATTCCGATTTCGCTTCAAGGAAAGAATTGGCGAGACAAGAAATAACGGCTTGCAAATGATTTTTGAGTGGAGTATAATCATTGACATAAGAATAATGAAATGCATGGAAGAGGACAACAATCAGTTTGTACGACTTTTTAGAGAGAGAAGCCTAGGCTGGAAGCTTCTTAAGTATCGGCAATCGATTTACCACCTCAGAGCAGTAATTGTGAACTAATTTAGCAATTACCGGTGACCGGCCCGTTAGCCGATGCAGAGCTTCGTCTATTTGTAGTATTGGATAGACAGAAGAAGGGTGGAACCACGATTTAACCTCGTCCCTTTTTAGGGATGGGGTTTTTTTATGTTTTTTTATCTTGTAAACAAAGTGATATTAATAAGAGGAGTGTTCATAATGACAGAAGTTATTAAGTTGAAATTTCCAGACGGAGCAGTAAAAGAGTTTCCTATGTCAACATCGACAGAAGAAATTGCTCAATCGATTAGCCCTGGATTACGTAAAAAAGCACTTGCGGGTAAATTAAGTGGACAATTAATTGACTTAAAAACTCCTATTACAAAAGATGGGGACATTGCAATTATTACTCCAGAATCAGATGAAGCGTTAGAAATATTGCGACATAGCTCAGCGCATTTACTAGCGCAAGCTGTGAAACGATTGTTTAAAGATGTAAAACTTGGTATAGGTCCAGTTATTGAAAATGGATTTTATTATGATATTGATTCACCGAATCCAATAACGGCAGACGATTTAGTGTTAATCGAAAAAGAAATGAAAAAAATTATCAATGAGAACATCGAAATTGTAAGACATGATGTATCTCGAGAAGTAGCTTTCGCTAAATTTAAAGAGGATGAATATAAAGTAGAACTTTTAGGTGCTATTCCTGAAGGAGAACAAGTTTCTATTTACGAGCAAGGTGATTTTTTCGACCTTTGTCGTGGAGTACATGTTCCTTCTACTGGTAAATTAAAAGAGTTTAAATTATTAAGCATCGCTGGTGCATACTGGCGTGGGAATAGTGATAACAAAATGCTTCAACGTATTTATGGTACTGCATTCTTCAAAAAAGAAGAGCTTGCACATCACCTACAAATGTTAGAAGAGGCAAAAGAACGTGATCACCGTAAAATCGGGAAAGAATTAGATCTATTTATGAACTCTCAAAAAGTAGGGCAAGGGTTACCATTATGGTTACCGAACGGTGCAACAATTCGCCGTGTAATTGAACGATATATTGTAGATAAAGAGTTAAAGCTGGGTTACAAGCATGTTTACACGCCAGTGTTAGGTTCTAAAGAATTATATGAAACATCAGGTCATTGGGAACACTACCAAGATTCCATGTTCCCTCCGATGGAAATGGATAACGAAACATTAGTATTACGTCCAATGAACTGTCCGCACCATATGATGATATTCAAAAATGGGATGCATTCTTACCGAAATCTGCCACTTCGTATCGCAGAGTTAGGTACAATGCACCGTTATGAAATGTCAGGAGCAGTTTCAGGTTTACAACGTGTGCGTGGAATGACATTAAATGATGCTCACCTTTTCGTACGTCCTGACCAAATTAAGGTTGAATTCCAAAAAGTAGTAGAGTTAATCATCTCTGTTTATAAAGACTTTGATTTAAAAGACTATTCTTTCCGTCTGTCTTACCGTGATCCAGCGGATAAAGAAAAATACTTTGACGACGATGCAATGTGGGAAAAAGCACAAAGCATGTTAAAAGAAGCGATGGATGAGCTAGGTTTAGATTACTTCGAAGCGGAAGGTGAAGCTGCATTCTACGGTCCTAAATTAGATGTTCAAGTAAAAACAGCGATTGGTAAAGAAGAAACATTGTCAACTGTGCAACTTGACTTCTTATTACCGGAACGTTTTGATTTAACTTACGTTGGAGAAGATGGAAAGCCACATCGTCCGGTCGTAATTCACCGTGGTGTAGTTTCTACAATGGAACGTTTTGTTGCATTCTTAATCGAAGAATACAAAGGTGCATTCCCAACTTGGTTAGCACCAGTGCAAGTAGAAATTATCCCTGTCTCAAATGAAGTGCACTTTGAATATGCAAAACAAATTGAGGAGCAATTAGTGGCTGTTGGTCTACGTGTGGAAATGGATGACCGGGAAGAGAAACTTGGTTATAAAATTCGCGAAGCACAAATGCACAAAATTCCTTATATGCTTGTTCTGGGAGATAAAGAATTAGAAGCGGGGAATGTAAACGTACGTAAATACGGAGAACAGAACTCTGAAAGTATCCCGTTTGATGAATTCTTAACTAGAATTCAAGAAGAAGTTTCACATTAATTTTACTGTTGACATGCTATTTACAACGTGATATATTTATAAAGGTTATTGAATACAAGTTTGTGGTATAAGAAGAGGCTGCCCGCTTCTCACCTGTTCGACACAGCAAGTTGTTGACTGGTAAGCACACGATCGACTGTAATATGTAGGTTGCTACATGTTAACATATCGGCGGGCAGACATACATCTTATGTCTGCTCGTTTTTTTATTTGATCGAAAACGGCGTAAGTAATTCGTTTCTACGGAATTTATGCCCAAACCATGTATTCGCGACACTATTTGGAGGTGGATTGTTATTAGCAAAGACATGTATGTGAACGACGGCATTAGAGCACGCGAAATACGAGTTATCGATCAAAATGGCGATCAATTAGGATTGAAAACACGTAATGAAGCACTTGAAATTGCCGGCCGTGTAAATTTGGATCTTGTCCTTGTGGCTCCTCAAGCCAAGCCACCAGTCGCTCGTATCATGGACTATGGTAAATTCAAATTTGAGCAGCAAAAGAAAGATCGTGAAGTTCGTAAAAATCAAAAGATCATCGTGATGAAAGAGGTTCGTTTGAGCCCAACAATCGATGAACATGATTTCCAAACGAAATTAAAAAACGCGATCAAGTTCCTTGAAAAAGGAGATAAAGTGAAAGCATCTATTCGTTTTAAAGGTCGTGCCATTACTCATAAAGAGATTGGTCAACGAGTATTAGATCGTTTTGCTGTAGCTTGTACGGAAGTATCCACAATCGAGTCAAAACCGAAAATGGATGGCCGTAGCATGTTCTTGGTACTTGCACCAAAGAACGAAAAACAGTAATAGAGTACAATTGTTTAGGAGGAATTCGACATGCCGAAAATGAAAACTCACCGTGGAGCTGCGAAGCGTTTCAAAAAAACGGGTACAGGAAAATTAGTACATGACCGTGCTTTTGGAAGCCACTTATTCGCTAACAAATCTACTAAAGCTAAACGTAAACTACGTAAATCTAAAGTAGCTTCATCTGGAGACTACAAACGCATCAAATCTTTACTTACTTACATGAAATAATTTGAAATTCAATCATTCGAAAGAATAGCAGGAGGTAATGAACTATGCCACGCGTAAAAAGCACACCAGTAACAAAAAAGCGTCGTAAAAAGGTATTAAAATTAGCTAAAGGTTATTACGGTTCCAAACATACATTATATAAAGTAGCAAACCAACAGGTTATGAAATCTTTAATGTATGCATACCGTGACCGTCGCAACAAAAAACGTGAATTCCGTAAACTATGGATTACACGTATCAATGCAGCAGCACGTTTAAACGGACTTTCTTATAGCCGTTTAATGCACGGATTAAAATTAGCTGAAATCGAAGTTAACCGCAAAATGTTAGCTGACCTAGCTGTGACAGATGCTCAAGCATTCACACAATTAGCAGATTTAGCTAAAAAAGCAATTACTAAATAATATTAGATGAAAAGGCTGATAGAGATTCTATCAGCCTTTTTTGTACAAGGAGTATACAATGGAAGAGATAATCCTGTTATTTATACTAATCATGTCATTGATTGCTTTTTTTGTAATGGGTTATGATAAGTCTCAAGCAAAAAAACATAAACAAAGAGTTTCAGAGCGTACTTTGTGGATGCTCGCATTATTTGGCGGAGGTATAGGAGCTTATTTCGGAATGCAATTATTTCGACACAAAACGAAACATACTAATTTCCGTGTTGGGTTTTTAATGTTAATGATTATTTATGCATTTTTAATCTTTTGGATAGTAAAAGCGAACAACCCTATATTTGCATAGGATTGTTCGCTTTTTAAAATTCTCTACTCGAAGATACTCCGAGCAACGTGCAAAATAGTTACTTTAGTTTATTATTTATGCTTCATCCTGCATTAGTTGTTCAATGGGGCTTTTCCAACTAATCTTGGCAACAGGGTAATTCATCTTAATTTCGTTTTGTAGGAAACGAAAATCTTCTTTAGTAAAGCCTTGAAGCTTGTCAGGATCTTTTGTCCATACGAAAATAGATACGACTTCAAATGCTTGGTCGGTTGTACCCAAATATTTTTCTCCTTCAAAGATGGCACCTTTATACGTAATGAAAAAATTTCTGCGGACATTTTTTATATCGTCATAAAAATAATATGCTTCCTTCTCAAATGCTTCGTCGAGTTTTCTTTTCGGATCAAACAAATAACGTAGAATTTTATAAATACCATATATTATTATGACAATTATGAGCAATCTAAGTAAATGGACCATTTCTAATGTCCTCCTTGTAAAATACATTGTATCTGCTATACGATAATGAAGGTAGTTTGGTTTCAAAAAAAATGAATTTTTTGGAGGAAATAATGAATTTAGAAAAACTTTTTAAAATGCAGCAAGCATTAGACCAATATATTCAGTCAAACAAACAAGTGGTGGAAGATGTCTTTATAAAAAAAGGATTAGCTTTAATTGTCGAGCTAGCTGAATTAGCAAATGAAACAAGATGTTTTAAGTTTTGGAGTGAAAAAGGACCTTCTGAGCAGAAGGTTATTTTAGAGGAGTATGTAGATTCTATTCATTTTTTGTTGTCCCTTGGTATTGAAAAAAATCTCCAACACTTAACGATATGGCCATTGGAAGAAAGAGAAGGGGATTTAACAGCTCTTTTTCTTTCTACCTCTAATGCAATTCATCAATTTTTAAACGAGCCAATAATTGAAAGATATAAAGAAGTATGGATTCAATATGGTGCAATTGCTAAATTACTTGGTTTTACGAGTGAAGAATTAGTAACTGCGTATATTAGTAAAAACGAAAAAAACTATGAGCGACAACGTTCAGGTTACTAACTTTATTCAGTCGCTGCTGAATTAAATTAAATCTTATAGAAAAACACTGTTTTCACAGCCAATTAACGGCGAGGAAATACTCCAAGTAGAATTTAATTAATATTTTGTAAATACTTTCATGATACTTTATAATAAAATCGTAGAAACTATTTAGGAGGTCGAAATAATGACGAAGCTAGATGAAACATTGACAATGTTAAAAGATTTAACAGATGCAAAAGGAATTCCAGGAAATGAACGTGAAGCACGTGAAGTAATGGAAAGATACATAGCTCCCCATGCGGATAAAATTGAGTATGATAATCTAGGAAGTTTAATTGCAGAAAAAGTAGGCGATGCAAACGGTCCTAAAATAATGGTAGCAGGTCATTTAGATGAAGTAGGTTTTATGATTTCTAAAATCGACGATAAAGGTTTTTTAAGTTTTCAAACAGTTGGCGGTTGGTGGTCACAAGTAATGCTTGCTCAACGTGTAACAATCGTTACTCGAAAAAATGGTACAGTTACTGGAGTTATTGGTTCGAAACCTCCACATATTCTTTCACCAGAAGCACGTAAAAAACCGGTAGATATTAAAGATATGTTTATTGATATTGGTGCATCTTCAAGAGAAGAGGCAATGGAGTGGGGAGTATTACCTGGTGATATGGCTGTGCCATATTTCGAATTCACTGTAATGAACAATGAAAAACTACTATTAGCAAAGGCTTGGGATAACCGCATTGGTTGTGCCATTGCTATTGATGTTTTAAAAGGGTTAAAGAACGAAAAACATCCGAATATTGTTTACGGAGTAGGTAATGTACAAGAAGAAGTTGGTTTGCGCGGGGCTAAAACTTCTACTGTGAAAGTAAAACCAGATATTGGTTTTGCGGTTGATGTAGGTATTGCAGGAGATACTCCTGGAATCACGCCAAAAGAATCGACAAGTAAGATTGGTGCAGGTCCACAAATTATTTTATTCGATGCATCGATGGTATCGCATAAAGGATTACGTGATTTGGTAGTAGATACTGCTGAAGAAAATAATATTGCTTATCAATTTGAAACAATTCCAGGTGGTGGAACAGATGCAGGATCTATGCATATTTCATTAAATGGAGTTCCTGCATTAGCTATTGGAGTTGCGACTCGTTATATTCATTCACACGCTGGAATTCTACATCGTGATGACTATGAAAATACAGTAAAGCTGATTATAGAAGTAATTAAAAAGTTAGACAGAGATACAGTAAATAAGATTACATTTGGTTAATACAGAACGTCTTGAAGAGCAAATAAATGCTTTTCAAGACGTTTTTTTAGTTTTAAAAATGAATAAAAATTCAATTGACTTTATTATTATTCATATTTATAATAAGAATTACATAAATATACGAATAAAGGAGTTTTTATTAATGAAATTGCTGGAGTGGGTTAACTTAAAGGTTGTTGATAGTTTAAAAGGGAAAGATTTATTGACGCTGTTAGATTACTCAAAAGAGGAAGTTAAAGATTTAATCCAACTAGCAGTTGAATTGAAAAAGTTGACGAAAGAGGGGAAGTGTCCTCCCTTATTAGAAGGAAAAACATTAGGAATGATTTTTGAAAAACACTCCACACGAACTAGGATTTCGTTTGAGGTCGGTATGAAGCAATTAGGTGGAAACGGTATGTTTATGCATGCACGTGATTTACAAATCGGTCGTGGAGAGTCTGTTTATGATACGGGAAACGTATTGTCAGGTTATTTAGATGGGATTATGATTCGGGCAAATTCCCATGATATGGTGAAAGAACTTGCAGAACATGCAAGTATCCCTGTTATTAATGGATTAACGGATATATTTCATCCATGTCAGGCATTGGCGGATATCTTGACAATCCATGAAGTGAAAGGATATACGGCTGGTTTGAAGATTGCGTATATCGGAGATGGAAATAATGTTGCGCACTCATTGGTTATTGCAGCAGCTTATATGGGTATGCATATAGCGGTTGCAACTCCAGTTGGGTATGAAGCAGACGAGGAAATTATTCAAAAAGCAAAAACGATTGCTCTAGAAAATGGAGGCTCTCTATTTGTATCAAACGATCCGCTAGAGGCAGTAGTTAATACTGATGTGGTATATACAGATGTTTGGACTTCAATGGGGCAAGAAGAGGAAGCTGCAAAACGTTTAGCAGACTTTAAAGGATTTCAAATAAATGATGACCTCGTGGCTAATGCTAAAAATGATTATATGTTCTTGCATTGCTTACCAGCACACCGTGAGGAAGAGGTTGCGACATCTGTTATTGATGGACCTAATTCGTATATTTTTCAACAAGCTGAAAATCGCTTGCATGCGCAAAAAGCAGTGCTTGCATCAGTGATGGCGTAATCATTAGTTTAGTAAGAGGTTGCAATGACAGGGTTTGTCTAGCAACTTGAAATAGAAATAGGCTGTATTCTTCTTCAGTCTACACGCGATGTCGTTCGTCAAGATGGATGACTTCATCGCTACATAGGAAGAGTGATTCGGGAGACGCTGAATCACTCTTTATTATATTAAAAAAGATCAAAAAATACTTATTTATCCATCTTTTCTATTTGTACAATTTTATTAGGGTTTAAAATGTTATTTGGATCTAACGCTAGTTTAATCTTTTCCATCACCTGTAATGCCTCACCATGTTCAGCGACTTGGTATTTTTGTTTCCCAACACCAACACCATGTTCACCCGTACAAGTCCCGTTTCGTTCCAGTGCATATAGCACAATTTTTTCATTAAATGTTTCAGCTTTAGCTAATTCTTCCGGGTTGCTAATATCGATCATTAATAATGCATGGAAGTTACCATCACCTACATGACCAAGTATTCCGCCAGGAAGGTCAATAGCATCTAGTTCTTTTCGTGCAAAAATTACAGCGTCGGCTAGCTCTGAAATAGGAACGCAAACGTCCGTTACCATCATCTTCTTGCCTACATGACCGTGGATATAGGCATAAGCCAAATTATGTCGCGCATCCCATAGTTTTGTACGAGCGGTGTTATCAGTTTCAAATTGAATTTCCTCACAGTTGTGATCTTGCATTATTTCTTTTGTGAATTCAACATCTTGTTTTAGCCCTGCTTCATTGCCATCGAATTCTAAAAATAATGTAGGTTTATCCGCATAATCTGTTCCACTAAACTTATTCACTTGTCTAATAGAACTCTCATCTACTAATTCAACCCGAGCAATTGGAATGCCTGCTTGTAAAATGGATGTAACAGCTTCTACAGCATTTTTCACAGTAGGGAAGACGGCTCTTGCTGCTGTTGTAAACTCGGGAATCCCGTAAACTTTTAATGTTAGTTCTGTGAAGCAACCCAATGTTCCTTCAGAACCTACAAAAAGTCCGTTCAAATGAAAACCAGATGCTGATTTAGCAGCTAAATTCCCTGTATGAATAATGGTGCCGTCTGCTAGAACTACCTCTAAATCGCGCACTTGATCACGCATTACACCATATTTTACGGTTGTCGTACCACTAGCATTTGTTGCAGCCATTCCTCCTAATGTAGCATCCGCTCCTGGATCTACTGAAAAGAAAAGTCCGTATTTCTTTAATTCTTTATTTAATTGAGTTCTGGTGACACCTGGTTGCACTTTTACAAGTAAATCCTTTTCACGAACTTCTAAAATTTTGTCCATTAATGAAAAATCAATAGTAATCCCATTCTCGTATGGTATTACATGACCTTCAAGGCTTGATCCTCTACCAAAAGGAACAACAGGTACTTGAAGATTATTTGCCACATTCATAATTTTACTAACATCAGCAGCTGTTTTTGGAAAAACCACTACATCCGGAAGACTAGCATCATGGTAAGACTCATCTTTACTATGAAGCTCTCTAACTGTTTGATTGACTGATACTTGATCTTCATCTAAAAATTCTTTTAAAGCCACTACTGTGCTTTCCATGGATGTATTCATTTTTTTCTCCTCTTTACAAATATTTATATACTGATATTTCATTTCAATAAAGTAATTATAAATGGTAAGAAAAAAATAGCAAGTTTGCACAAATGCAAATTATTAATAACATAATGTTAATAATAATTGACATTATGTTAAGTATACATTACATTATGGTTATAATAGTTAACATGTTGGAAGAAGGGTTTACACATGCTCAAAAACCGAGTAAAAGAATTACGTGCAAGATTCAGCTATACGCAAGGAGAGCTTGGAGAGAAAGCTGGGGTTACGAGACAAACGATTGGATTTATTGAAAAAGGGGAATTTTCGCCGTCTATTACACTTTCTTTAAAGCTAGCCTATATTCTGGAGTGTAAAGTGGATGAACTATTTTGGTTAGAAGGGGAGGAATGGTGATGAAAAAGGATTTTCGTGTACAGTATCCACTATGGCAAATTGGTTTTATGATGGTATTTATGGTAATCGCAATTATTATTACTGGTGCAGCCACTAATTATGTGAATGACAAGACATCATTTTCTTATTCTATACAGCTTGAGGCATTGGAGGGGGGCATTATGTTTCTAATAATTCCGGTGTTTCTTGTTATGGTAATTATTCTTTCAATTAAGTTATCCAAATATAATAAAGAAAATCCATCAAAAAAGTTATCGGTTTGGGGAAATAAGCCACTTGAATACATGGAAGATGATGAAGCATGGCAAATGATAACAAGAAAAGCAACGCAAAAAGTTTATACTTTCTTTACGTGGTCACTGCCTTTTTCAGCACTCTTTCATTTATTAATCCCTACTTCACAATTATTAATCATTATAAATATTGTAGCTCTATCTTTCGCACAATATATCATTTATTATGTCAACGTACGTCGTCATGTGATGGAAGATAATGAATAATAAAAATCATCCGTGAAGAATAAGTACTTCTTCACGGATGATTTTTATTGTGCAAATGCAGTTGCGAGTTCATTTAATACGGCATCTTTCTTAGTGTCATCCGTATTCTTCCACCACTTTTCGAAAAAGACACCGAGGCCAGGCAGCAAATGTTCTTCTCCTCTTTGAATTGCATCTTCTACTACAGCTCGAATTTCAGATGGATTATTTCCTTTCATATTAGCTGATATTGCTTCTCGAATTTGAAAGTCCATTTTTTATCACTCCTCGAAATTATGTTCCCCAAACTCTCGCAAGCTATACATGAATTTGTTACTATTAAATAAAAAAGGCGGTTACATATAAATGAAACGAATCGAATCCCAACAAAATGCGCTTGTGAAGCATTGGAAAAAACTATTAAGTGTTCGCAAAGAACGTGATAAAACAGGCGAATTCATCATAGAAGGTTATCATTTAGTAGAAGAAGCGATCAAACGAAAAGAAAATGTGCTAACGATTATGATAAGTGATAGTGCCAATGTTCCTGAAAATTGGGATGTCGATAATGTAGATATAGTCGAAATAAATGATGTCATTAAAAAAGAACTTGCTGAAACCGAGCATACACAAGGTATATTCGCACACTGTAAGCAACAAACTGTCGAAGAAACAGAACAATCTAAATGGAATCGTTTGCTGTTAATAGATGCAGTTCAAGACCCAGGAAATATTGGCACAATGATTCGTACAGCGGATGCTGCAGGGATTGACGCAGTGATTCTTGGGAAAGGAACTGCCGATGCATACAATTCAAAAACACTACGATCTGCACAAGGCTCGCATTTTCATATCCCTGTTGTAAAAGGGGATTTACATGCATGGGTAGATCAGTTAAAAAATCGCCAAGTACCTGTTTACGGCACTGCTTTTGAAAACTCTACTCCATTCAATGAAGTCGAAAAAAGCGATTCATTTGCGTTAATCGTAGGCAATGAAGGAAGTGGCATCAATCCGGAACTGTTAGAAAAAACAGATCAGAACATAATAGTGCCACTTTTGGGACAAGCTGAATCATTAAATGTTGCAGTTGCGACAGGAATTCTTTTATATGGATTAGCATTATAGCGTGTAATTGAGCAACTATATTGGGAGTAAAAGATGTCCAGTGCAGTATAGATATATTACGTCGTAAGAAAGTTGCCGCTGGGATTTCCGCTGCAGGTCGGACGCTTTCCACCGGGTGAGCGATGAGCCTTCACCGCCGCTACGCGTTCGTTGTGAAGGCTCATTTGCCCACAGAGGGTCGAAGGCTAGAAGCGCCGCATCGTGTGGCAACACCTTCGTGACCAACATCCTGTTGGCCTCCGGTAGGAGTCGCCGCCCTTTCGCTCCACCCCAGAAGAAACATATTAACTATTCAATAGTATTGCGCAAAGTTATCCACTCTACTAATCCGGACATTATCACCCAATAAATAATGCACAACATACGGAATATTTTCAATGGAGACATATAATTTAATGCAAAGTTAAGGCTTTAATAAGAGAAAGTAGTGGCAATCTCCCCGTGATTTGACTCGTCCAATCATTTATTGGATTTTGCTTTAGATAATATAGTTAAGATTAATAAGTGAACAGTAACACTGAATAGTTAGCAAATATGCTGGATTGCAGCGATAGGTGGCGACTCCGAAGGGATCAGGGAGACAGATGAGACAGCACAAACGGCGCACAAGCGACGGTGCTGGCTCATCGCTCCCCCCTCGGAAAGCGTCCACCTAGAGCGGAAATCCTGGCGGTCACTAAGACGCATTATATCTATGATGCGCAACATTATGTCCAATTGCATAAAATAAAAAAAGTCACACTTGAAGAAATTTATTAAACTCCGTATAATAGAATGTAATTTGATAATTATAAAAAGCTGTCATCGGGAAAAGTATATATGACGATTCGAAAAAGGGATTTTACACCTTGACTGAAAGTGTAAATGGAGAATGCATATAGAAGTTCACCCCGTTAGCTGCCGCCGGGACCAGCAATTGCTGTAAAGGTGTGCCGGTGTAGAGCCGTTAGTCGAATTGAGTGATTGCACTTATTTTTGTGCAATAATCAGGGTGGTACCGCGAAATTAGTCCTCGTCCCTTTTATAGGGGCGGGTTTTTTTTATTTGTCTAATTTCAATCAGCCAAAAACATGCTAATTGAAATTAGACAGCCTCCGGCGGATGTCACAGATTTTGTAAAGGAGTTTTTCGAGGCGAGCTCGATACAAAATCTGGACGCACTGTTTTCTGCGACGAGCTTTGCGCAGGAGCAAATACGCCAAGGCGAATTTGAATGAAAAGGAGAGATCTTATAACATGGAAGCACAACTTCAACAGTTAAAAGAAGAAGCGTTACAAAAAATTGAAGCTTCAGCGAACGTCAAAGAATTAAATGATGTACGTGTTGCTTATTTAGGGAAAAAGGGACCGATTACGGATCTTTTAAAAGGAATGGGTAAACTTCCTGCAGAAGAACGTCCGAAAATGGGGGCACTTGTCAATGTAGTGCGTGAAGAGGTAACAGAAGTATTAGAAGCACGCATGACATTACTTCAAGAACAAGCAATCCAAGAACAATTAGCGAAAGAATCGATTGACGTTACTTTACCAGGTCGTCCGGTGAAAACAGGAAATCATCATCCTTTAACTCGTGTAGTAGAAGAGATTGAAGACTTATTCATTAGCATGGGCTATGAAATTGCGGAAGGTCCAGAAGTGGAAAAAGATTACTACAATTTTGAAGCTTTAAACTTACCAAAAGGACATCCAGCTCGTGATATGCAGGATTCTTTCTATATTTCGGAAGATATTTTACTTCGTACACATACATCACCAGTTCAAGCACGTACGATGGAAGCAAAAAAAGGTAAGCCGATTAAAATCATTTGCCCAGGGAAAGTTTACCGCCGTGACAATGATGATGCGACACATTCACATCAATTTACACAAATTGAAGGTCTTGTTATTGGTGAAAATATTCGCATGAGTGATTTAAAAGGAACACTTTCTATATTTGCAAAGAAAATGTTCGGGGACGATCGTGAAATCCGTCTACGTCCAAGTTTCTTCCCATTCACTGAGCCTTCCGTTGAAATGGATATTTCTTGCTTCAAATGCGCTGGAAGTGGCTGTAATGTTTGTAAGAAAACAGGTTGGATTGAAATTTTAGGTGCTGGAATGGTTCATCCAAACGTTTTAGAAATGGCTGGATATGATTCGAAAAAACTTTCTGGTTTTGCATTTGGTATGGGTCCAGAACGAATTGCAATGTTGAAATATGGTGTGGAAGATATTCGTCATTTCTATACGAATGATGTGCGTTTCTTATCGCAATTCCACCGAACAGAAGTGTAAGGAGGAAATGACATGTTAGTATCTACGAAATGGTTAGCAGAATATGTGAATACACAAGGACTTGATCCAAAAGAATTAGGTGAAAAAATTACTCGTTCAGGTATTGAAGTCGATGCAGTTATTGATCGCTCTCAAGGAATGACGAATGTAGTTGTTGGATATGTGAAAGAAAAAGTGAAGCATCCGGAAGCGGACAAACTCAATATTTGCCAAGTAGATGTTGGGGAAGAAACAACACAAATTATTTGTGGAGCTCCAAACGTTGCAGTTGGCCAAAAAGTAATCGTAGCTCGTCCAGGAGCAGTACTTCCTGGTGGTATAAAAATTAAAAAAGCAAAACTTCGCGGGGAAGAGTCGAACGGAATGATTTGCTCACTTCAAGAGTTAGGGATAGAAGGACGTCTTGTTCCTAAAGCATATGCAGAAGGTATTTACGTTCTTCCAGAAACAGCAACACCTGGGGAAAGTGCACTTTCACTACTTGGATTAGAAGATACCATTCTTGAACTTGGCTTAACTCCTAACCGCGCCGATGCACTTAGTATGCTTGGGGTAGCTTATGAAGTTGGAGCTATTTTATCGGAAGATATGAAATACCCTGAAGTAACTTATAATGAAAGTAATGAAAAAGCATCAGATTACTTAAATCTACGAGTAGATACAATCAAAGAAAACCCGATGTATGTAGCAAAAATTGTGAAAAATGTGGTAGTAAAAGAATCGCCACTTTGGTTACAGCACCGCCTTATGGCCGCAGGTGTTCGTCCACATAATAACGTAGTCGATGTTACGAACTATGTCTTAATGGAATACGGTCAACCACTTCATGCATTCGATTATGATCGACTAGAAACAAAGGAAATTGTCGTTCGTCTTGCAAATGAAGGGGAAAAAATAGTAACGCTTGATGATCAAGAACGTACACTTAAATCGAATCACTTAGTCATTACTAATGGCAAAGAACCAGTTGCAATTGCAGGTGTAATGGGTGGAGCTAATTCAGAAGTTCATAATGGAACAACGACTGTTGTTATTGAGTCTGCATATTTTGCAAGTGGATCCGTTCGTCAAACGTCAAAAGATCATAACTTACGCAGTGATGCGAGTGCTCGTTTTGAAAAAGGAGTCGATCCAAATCGAGTTGTTCTTGCGGCAGAACGTGCGGCAAGTCTTCTTGCTGAGCTTGCTGGTGGGGAAGTATTAGCTGGTTCTGTTTTAGTTGATGAATTAGATAAAACACCTGCTGAAGTAGTAGTATCTCCTGATTTTATTAATAATCGTTTAGGAATGAAAATATCGTTAGAAGATATGACTTCTATTTTAACTAGATTAAAATTTGACTACCAAGCTGCAAATGGTTTCTTATATATTCAAGCCCCGACTCGCCGTCAAGATATTAAAATTGAAGAAGACATTGTGGAAGAAATTGCTCGTATGTACGGATATGATGAAATTCCAATGACCCTACCAGTGGGAGAATCTAAGCCGGGTGGACTAACATCTTACCAAGCTAAACGTCGTCAAGTTCGCGCATACTTGGAAGGTGCAGGTCTTTATCAAGCGATCACTTATTCATTAACGTCAAAAGAAATGTCTCAGAAATTCGCATTAGAAACTGCTCCTGTAACTGAATTATTAATGCCGATGAGCGAAGAAAGAAGCATCCTTCGTCAAAGTTTAATACCACATTTACTAGAAGCTGTAACATACAATACGGCACGCCAAGCGGATACAGTAGCTCTTTATGAAGTAGGATCTGTTTTCTTAGGAGAAACAGAATCAGGTTTGCCTCATGAACAAGAACATTTAGCCGCAGTCATAGCAGGTAAATGGGTAGATCACAGCTGGCAAGGCGAGAAAAAAGCAGTCGATTTCTTCGTACTAAAAGGAATTGTCGAAGGGTTAATGGAACTACTTGGACATTCAAATGAACTTACTTTTGAACGGACTGTAGTAGACGGATTACATCCAGGACGCACTGCTTCGATTAAACTTGCTGGTGAGGAAATTGGTCTTATCGGACAATTACACCCATCAGAACAAAAAGTGCGTGATTTGAAAGAAACATATGTAATGGAAATGAATATAGCAAAAGTATTAAATAAAGAAGTGGATGCATTATACTATGCGCCAGTTTCTAAATTCCCATCAATAACTCGAGATATTGCTCTAGTAGTAGACAGTGAAAAAGCAGCTGGCGAACTTCAAGCAATCATCCAATTATCTGGTGGAAGATTACTAAAAGGTGTACATCTATTCGATTTATACGAAGGAGAAAAAATGGAGCCAGGGAAAAAATCGGTTGCTTTCTCACTAACGTACTTCGATCCAGAGCGCACACTAACCGATGAAGAAGTAGTAAACGCGCACAATAAAGTGTTAAAAGCACTTGCAGAACAAGCAGGGGCAGAGCTACGAGGATAATAAATAAAAAAATGGAGTAGCACCGATTACTGGTGCTACTCTTTTGTGTATCTATATTTGAGACCATATAGGAAATTTTCAAATCGTGTACTCCTTACAACAGGATGGAGTTACTCTTTTAAGTACTTTAAACTATATTCTTCGTTTACGAATAGTCAATACGATACCAAATAAAACACCAATAAAAGACATAATGGAGATAATGAAATAAAACGTTTGTCCTCCCAATTCTTTATAAATATACCCTCCTGCATAAGAGGCGATTATACTGGATAATCCAAAGAATAAGAGTGCAAGAACCGTTTGACCAGTGGCACGCCATTCTTTTGGCATAATTTGATATAAATATTGAATCGCAGCAGTATAAAAAATAGGGAATGTAAACATCTGCAATAGTTGCACAAGTGCTAGAGCTATAGGGCTTGTTACAAAAGCGGATGCGATGAAACGCACAAAATAGAAAAAAGTAGCAATTGTTATAATTTCAAGCTCTTTTCCTTTTCGAAGCCACCAAAAACTTAAAGCAAAGATAACAATTTCACTTGTAGCAGATAAGAAGAAAGTAATTCCTACTAAAGAAGTATCTCCTCCCAGTGCTCTTATATGAATTCCTAAAAATGTATCATTCATACGAGCGGGTATCGAACAAATAAACACGAGAGCTAAAAACAGGAGCATTTCTTTATTGTTTAATACTTGTTTAAAACCTGCCATTGTCACAGGCTTAGATGAGGCCTGTACTTCGGGCATAAACCAAATAACGCCAAACGAAATAAGGCCTAATAAAACAAATAAAATAGATACGCTGCTCATACCGAAATAATCCATAGCAAAACCAACAATTAAGGATAAAACCGCAAAGCCGAGTGCCCCATATGTTCGAATAGATCCATAGCTGACACGAGCCATTTCAGAAACGGTGAAATTAAGGCTTTCTGTTAGTGGATCAAGTGGCATTAAGAAAAAATAAACTAATAGTGCAAAAATAACAAGAAATACGAAACTATTAACATTAAATAAGAAGTAACCAAAAACGGATGTTAAACAAACGAGTAGTAACATTACCTTACGAATCGTTTTAGTCTTATCACTGATGAATCCCCAAAATGGTTGTGCAATTAACGTCACAACGCCACCCGTCCCTACGATTAGACCTATTTCACTGACTGATAAACCTTGTTCTCCCAAATAAACAGGTAAAAAAGGAATAAAAATGGCAAGTAAACCAAAAAATAAAAAATTATACCCTTTTAATAACACTTGAACTTTCAAATAAATTCTCCTTCTTAAATAATACTAGTCAACTTCAATATTTATTGAGTTTATATATTTCCATATTGTAACTGATTTTCGTACCAAATAGCTTTCTTTTGGTAAAAGAAACGAGCATTCTTTCATTAATTCACAATTTAGAAAATTTTATTTGGTATAATTTATGTTACATATAGGGCTATAAAAAACAGGAGGTGTTTTATTGAAGCTTGCAAAAGTACCTATCGTTTATATGCTTATAGTGATTTTAACAGGATGTAACTCTTTAGAATCCAAAACACTTACACAACTTTACAAAGGTCAATTTGTCGATGTTGATCAAATGATTATTTTAGATGGAACTACTGGGCACCAAAAAATTGTTTCGGAAAAAGTAGTAATTGACGAATTTCTTGAGAAAATTAAAGATATTCAATTCATTCCTGAAGATAACCAAGAAACTGAAAAGGGATTTAGATACGGTATTACATTAATGGAAGGCGAAAAATCATTCACGTTTACTATGAATCAAGTTAATAATCACAATTATTATACAGAACCTGATATGTATCCAATTGTAGTTGGATTTTATACAGGCTTGGATATCCAGTAGGAATAGGCGAGGGGGGGAAGCATGTTAAAAAAGAGATATGGAGATCGTTCGGATTGGAAAAGAATTATTAAAAGAGAGTATGTGCAATCTTATGTGGAGACAAAAGAGTTTACGGGAACTATAACTCTATTACATTTAGATCAAGTTACAGAGCCTTTATGGGTACATTATGACGATCAAAGCATTTGTATTGTAGACAATGGGTATACTTGGATGCAGCATTTCCCTGTTGGCGAAAATTATGCTCTAACTACAATGTTTGATTCGAATGAAGAAATAGTACAGTGGTATATAGATATTTGCGATGAAATAGGAATAGAAAATAAAGTGCCGTGGTGGGAAGATTTATTTCTTGATATTGTCGTATTACCTACGGGAGAGATTATCCTATTGGATGAGGATGAACTTGAAGAAGCATTAGAAGGTGGAAGCATCGATCAAAATATGTTTGACCTAGCTTGGCATGAAGCGAATAGAATTATCTCACTTATTCGAGAACAAAATTTTCATTTACTTCATTTTTCAGAAGCCCATAAAAAACTGTTAAAAGAAAAGCTTCAAAGGGTGGAAAATGAACATGCGTAAAGTGGAAGTAGTTTCTTATTCGGCTGATTGGAAGGATAGGTTCAAAGAGGAAGCGGAGCAACTTCAAAAGATTTTTGGTTCGGAAATGATAACGATACACCATATTGGAAGTACATCCGTGAATGGTTTAAGTGCAAAACCGATAATTGATCTAATGCCCGTTGTTCGGGATATTAATAATATGGATGCATTTAACGACGCAATGATTGCAATTGGCTATGAACCAAAAGGAGAAAATGGACTTTCCGGGCGTAGGTATTTTCAAAAAGGCGGAGATAATCGAACTCATCATGTTCATATATATGAAATGAATAGTCCTGAAATTAAGCGACATCTAGCATTTCGTGAATACTTACGCAAGCATCCCAAGGTTGCAAAAGATTATGGACAATTAAAAGAAAAGTTAGCAAAACAGTTTCCTTACGATGTTGAATCTTATATTAATGGAAAAGAACAATTAGCAACGGAAATTGAAGAAAAAGCAATCCATTGGTACAAAGGGTTGGAAAAATAAAAAGACTTTCATCGTGCATTTAGTGTGTATGTTATATGTGTACAAAACGGTAAGCTAATTGTTATCAACAAAAACGTAGGCCGATACATAAATCGTTACGACCTTCCGAGAGTTAGTTTGGAGGACAGAGAAAGTTTGGCTGTCGCACTGAAAAGAGAGTTTCTAGTGGAAACTGGATTTAATGTGGAAATTATAAAGAATATAGGCATTACCGAATTCATGCTTGCTACAGATTGGAGAGGTTTGACTGATGTCCACCATGTTGCAGTATTTTATTTGGTAAAGCAAATAAGTGGCGGACTAATAGTACCCGAACAATTTGAGGGGCAAGATTCTCTTGGAGCAGTTTGGGTTTCGGAAAAAGAGATTTCCAGTGGAAAAGCTTCACCATTAGTCTTGAAAGCATTTGAATGGATAAAAACAAATGGCTTAGGGTTAGAAGGAAACTACTATTCAAAGTGGAAAGTAGTTAAAAGTGAAAAGGAGTAGAATAAATGCTGAAAAATGAGATTACGGAACTTTTAGGTCTAGATTTTCCCATCATTCAAGCACCAATGGCAGGAGGAGTTACTACTTCTAAGTTTGTAGCTACTGTTTCCAATAACGGAGCTCTTGGAATGATTGGAGCAGGGTATTTGAGCGCGCATCAATTGCGTCAACAGATTAGAGAGGTAAAGCAGTTAACAGCGAATAATTTTGGTGTTAATTTATTTGTGCCGAACTATTTTGAGCTAATAGAAGATGAAGTAGAAATGATGAATAAACTATTAAAGCATTATCATGGGGAATTGAATATCCCATTTGAAAAGCTGATTCTACCGACTTTGGAGAGTGTTTTTCATTCATATATGGAACAAATACAAGTAATTATGGAGGAAAAAGTTCCTATTTGTTCATTTACATTTGGAGTTCCAACATTAGATGTGATGAAGAAATTAAAGCAACACAATATAATTTCAATTGGTACAGCTACAACTGTGGTAGAGGTGGTTGCTATTGAAAGACTTGGAATGGATGCAGTAGTTGTTCAAGGTAGTGAAGCAGGAGGCCATAGAGGTAATTTCATAAGTGATCATGAAGAGAGTTTAATCGGGTTATCGTCTTTGATCCCACAAGTTGTAGACAATATAAGCATTCCAGTTATTGCAGCTGGAGGAATTATGGATGGAAGGGGACTAATGGCCGCATTATGTTTAGGGGCTAAAGCTGTTCAAATGGGTACTGCATTTTTAACATGCGAAGAAAGCGGAGCACACCCAGTACATAAAGAAGCAATCCTCGATTCAAAGGTTGAAGACACGACATTAACTCGAGCATTTTCTGGTAAATGGGCAAGGGGGATAAAAAATAAATTTATAAAGGAAATGCAAGATCAAGCGTCAATTCCCAGCTTTCCAGTTCAAAATGTGCTAACGCAATCGATTCGAAAATCTTCTGCAAATCAAAATAACAAAGACTATATGTCACTCTGGTCTGGTCAAAATTCAGCACTTGCTAGAAACGAAACTGTGGAAAGACTGATTCAGCGTGTCATGGAACAAGCAAATAGAATAAATAAAAATGTATAGTAAATAGAAAAATACTGCATGTTTGTATAAATTACGAATAGCCGGCAGTATTTTTCTAATTAATGATGAAACCCAATTTTTAAGAACTATACTTTTAGTTGCAAGACCGGAATATTGGATCTGTATTTATCAAAAGAAAATTATATTTTGTATTCATAAAAGGTTCTTCTTGTCCTGTATTATCAAACCATTTCATTCCTTTAAAAATAAAACCAATCTTCTCTAAAATTATTAATGGGTCTGTATTCTAAGGACTTGCTGAAGTTGTCACGATCTCTACTTTGCCATGATTTTTAGCTAGTTCCAAACAAGCAGATGCCGCTTCTGTTACATAGCCCTTTCCCCAAGATTTTTTACTAAAATGATAAATTAATTCTACCTCATTTACTAAACCTGTCATATTAAATCCTGCTGAACCAATTACTTCATTCGTTTCTTTGTCTTTTACAGCGTATGCAAATTAACATTTTAACTTCGAAATATTTGCGTTAACCTTCTATAACATGCAGTTATACTTCATGGGAGGTTGCTCCATCACATAATGGCATCTCTTCATCGCTTCAAAATTGTTCCACAAATTCTAAATTATCCTCTTCAAATATACTTTACAGCAAACGTGCTGTCTCAAAAACATTATCCATATATTACTCCTACTCCAGAATACTTCAACCAATTAGCTATATTTTATAATTTTTAAACCGTTCTGAAACCTGTCTCTGTAAAAAAATCTATAAAAATGTAATAGGAAGAATTGATGAGAAAATTTTATCTGCACCGATTAAAAAGCTAAATTTATAACTAGGTATCAAGCTTTTCTTCGTATTCATGCCTTTTTTACAATATAGCAAAAATTATCTGCGGTTTTTTCACTGTTATCAGATTGTAACTAGTTATGGATTAAGAGAGAAAAAAACAAAAAAATTTAAAACCAGTTGATATTAAACACTTTTGATTACAACATAATTTGTTTTTAATGTATTTAGAACATTGGCACGGTTCTTGCATAATAGAATAGTGTAAAACACAATTTAATCTTTTTAGGGGGAACTAATGATGACAACACCAGAAATTTTATATTCCGTAAAAGCGCAAAGAGGACCCGAGTTACGTTGTAAAGGGTGGAGACAGGAAGCTATTTTACGTATGCTTGAAAACAATATGGAGAATGCAGAAAAGCCAGAAGAGCTTGTCATCTACGGTGGTATTGGGAAAGCGGCTCGTAACTGGGAGTCTTACCATGCCATTGTAAAATCATTAAAAGAATTAGAAGATGATGAAACACTTGTCGTACAATCTGGTATGCCAGTAGCGATTTTCAAGACTCATAAATATGCACCTACTGTTGTCATGGCTACGACAAACATTATGAAAGCGGATTGGCCAACATTCTATGATTTACAAGATAAAAACTTAACGATCTATGCAAACTATACAGCGGCACCTTGGGAATATATCGGTACACAAGGGGTAATCCAAGGAACATTTGAAACCCTTTCTGCGATTGCTCGCTTGCACTATAACGATTCACTTGTTGGAAAAATTCTTTTAACTGCAGGAGCAGGCGGGATGGGTGGCAACCAAACTCGCGCGATGACGATGCATGGTGGAGTAGCGATTCTAGTGGACGCAGATGTGAAAATCATCAAGAGAAGAATTGACAAAGGATTCATCGATGAGCTAGCAGGTTCACTGGACGAAGCAATCGCAAAAGCGAATGAATATGCAGCAGCTGGTAAACCACTTGGTATTGCAGTTGTTGGAAACGCGGCAGATGTATTTGAAGAAGTGCTAGAGAAAGGTTGGTTACCGGACATTTCTACATCGATGACTCCAGGACATGACCCAATCTCGTACTTACCATCGGGATATACAGTAGAAGAGGCAGAACATCTTCGAGACACGGACCGAACACTATACTTGGAAAAAGGTCGCGAAACAATGATTCGTGAATTGAAAGCGCTTATTAAATTCATGGATTTAGGAGTTCACTCGTTTGAATATGGAACAAGTCACCGAAAAGAATGTATCGATGCAGGAATGGACGCAAAAGAAGCGAAGCGTCTTCCAGGTTTCGTAGCGGAATATATTCGTCCGCTATTTTGTGAAGGGCGCGGACCATTCCGTTGGATCTGTCTATCTGGAGAAGCTGAAGACTTGCGAAAAATTGACGACATGATCTTAGACAAATTCAGCGACGATCACTTAGTAACACGTTGGATCAAGCTGGCAAAAGAACATATTCCAATTGAAGCACTACCAGCACGTATTTGTTATATGGGCTTTGGTCAACGTAAAGCATTTGCTTTAGAAGTAAATGATATGATTCGCCGGGGTGAATTAGCTGGACCAGTTGCGTTCTCTCGTGACAATCTAGACTCAGGTTCCATCGTGAATCCTACATTCGAATCAGAAAATATGAAAGACGGTAGTGACTTAATCTCTGACTGGCCAATGTTGAACGGGCTATTAAACGCAGTCGGTATGTGTGATTTGATCGCCATTCAAGCGAACTATTCAATGGGAGAAGCGGTTCATACGGGCGTTACAATGGTAGCGGACGGAACCGCGGAATCAGATATGAGACTAGAAGTAGCAATGACTGTAGACTCTGGAATTGGAGTTGTTCGCCACGCGCAAGCAGGTTACGAAATTGCACAAGATGTTGCGAACGGTAAAGGGAAGTTAACGGATGAAAGCATAAAAATTCCATTATGGTGGAAACGTGAAGCAACATTTGGACCGAAAGATCTAAAAAAAGAAGAAGCGAAAGCTTAATCATTTACCAAATAAAAATAGCATGGAATTTCATAAAAAAGTTCCATGCTATTTTTTATTTTAAAGAATAACTATATAAATTTGTGAACCATGAATAGGTTGATCTCCGCTGCAGGCGGACGCTTCAATCAACAGGGTAAGTAAGAAAGACAATATATTAGGTCAAAAAAATGAACTGTTCCTTATAAAGAGTGTTTAGACGGAGTTGGTGGAACCTAGAAAAAGTAGGTAGCATCCGTTGATAAAGAAGCGCTGAGCGGACGAAGTTGCATCTTCGTCCGCTTTTAAAAGAATAGGAAAGGATTTATTCTCTCATTATCCAAATCTTATGTACAATTTCTCTACCCAATTCAACAGGGCTACGGACAAACATCCGCCACAAGATTACCGAAAAAAATGAATTGTAAAGTGACGCAGTCACTTCACGATCCATAAAAATTCCAACGGTAATAGTGTAGTTGATGTTTCGTCCAAAGCACTTTGAGAATTGAAAAGAAAAGATGCTTTAAAGGGGTGTAGGTTTTTCCAAATCATGTTTTTTAATATGATATTGCAAGCTTTGCCGAGTGATGCCAAGTTTTTTTGCAGCCTGCGAAACATTCCAGTCGGACTGTATTAATGTTGTTTCAATTAGTTGCTTTTCCGAACTTTTAAAGATTTTTTTCAGTGGTCTTTGCATTTCATTACTTTGATCAGCTGAATTATTTGTATGCGCCATTAGTATTTTTCCTCGCATATAAGATGGAAGATGATCCACTTCAATAACATCTGCATTTTCAGGTACTCGTATAATTAGGTTTTCTATCAGATGCTCTAGCTCTCGAATGTTCCCGGGCCACGAATATTGGAGCAAACTTTTCTGTAGTATATTCGAGAGGTCTGGAACTCTTTTAGTAAACTTTGCTTGAAATGATTTTAAGAAATAGTTGATGAAAAAATGTACATCTTCTTTCCGTTCTCTCAGTGGAGGAATATAAAGACTTGTATGGGCAATTCGATAAAACAAGTCAAGACGCATTTTGTTTTCAGCAATTAGTTTTTCTGGATCTTCGTTGCATGCACTAATAACAGTACACTTTACAGGTGCAACATCATTAGAACCTACTTTTCGAACTAACCGCTCTTGTAAAACTCGCATTAATTTTGTTTGTAAAGTAACCGGCATTGAATTTATTTCATCCAAAAAAAGTGTTCCATCTTGTGCATATTCAAACAAGCCAATTTGGTCTGTTGCACCTGTAAAAGCACCTTTAACAGTTCCAAACAAAGTGCTCTCGAGTAAATTTTCAGGAATTGCAGCACAGTTTATGGCGACAAAAGGTTTGTCCGCTCTAGGGCTATGATTATGCATACTTTGTGCGAACAATTCTTTACCAGTGCCTGTCTCTCCCACAATTAACGTATCCGCATTATGTATAGAAACATTTTGAGCTTCCTTGATAAGGTCTAAAAGGACAAGACTTTTTCCTTTTATATCATTAAACGTAAAAATTGTTCCGTTCTTTGAATGAGCTTTTTCTTCTCCTTTAATGTTTGCCTGTCTTTTTAGTTCGATTGTTTGATGAAGGCGATCTTTCAATTTGGATTCATTTGTACTAAGTGAATATACAGAAATAGTTTTTCCGTCTTTTTGAATTGGATATGTACTGTAGTTAACATATTTAGGTATCCCATTAACGGTGGAATGTGCACGATACCTTGAGTAAATTGGCTTTCCAGTCTTAAATGTATGTCGATGCTCAGAGTATTGCGGATTATAATTGTAAACGGACCATAAATGTTTACCAAGTATGTCTTGACTTGATAATCCCTCCATTTTTTCCTGCGCATCATTATATAAAGTAATTTCTCCTTCAAAGTTGCTCATCATGACTCCTTCATCAAGAGATTCAATTATTTTTTCTAAACAATATAATCGCTCTTCCGCTGAGGTAAATTCTTTTTTAATTTCTTTTAAACATAAGAAAATATAGGTAGGCTCTTCAGAAAAAACTTTAACGTTAACTGAAAACTGTTTGTCGTTTATTTCTAGTAGAAATGTATCGTTATTGATTAAATGCTTCGTATTGTAGTCAATTAAATGAGTGATAGATTCTCCAATTGTTACATTTATAGGAAGTTCCTCTTTTATGTCATACCAAAGAATTCCAAGTTCCTCATTTATAGCAATTACACCATCCACAAAACTTCTTACTATTGATCCGATTGTAGAAACAAGCAAGATATAACTACTCCTTTCAATTATAAAATTATCAATAGTATAGCATGATTCTGAGTATTTAGAAGAGTCTGCATGTAAAATTTATCTGCACCTATCTAAATAGCATAGAACTCAAGGTTTTTAATCTTTATCGCTTAATTTTCGGATAATTCGCGAAATTTATCTGCGGTATTTGCTGTTTTATTGCATGTATGTGGGAACTGAAAATCATTTAGTCATAGAAAGAAAATCTAAAATAACTTAGTTATAGTTAAGTTATTTGCGATAAAACGTTTATTTTTTTATTAATTAAGAAAATTGGCACGACTCTTGCATTATAGAATACTGTAAAACACAATTAAATTTTTTTAGGGGGAACTAACCATGACAACACCAGAAATTTTATATTCCGTAAAAGCACAAAGAGGACCCGAGTTACGTTGTAAAGGATGGAGACAAGAATCGATTTTACGTATGCTTGAAAACAATATGGAGAATGCGGAGAAACCGGAAGAACTTGTCATCTACGGTGGTATCGGGAAAGCGGCTCGTAACTGGGAGTCTTACCACGCAATTGTGAAGTCATTAAAAGAGTTAGAAGATGATGAAACACTAGTTGTTCAATCTGGTATGCCGGTAGCGATCTTCAAAACACATAAATATGCTCCAACCGTTGTCATGGCAACGACAAACATTATGAAAGCAGATTGGCCAACATTCTATGATTTACAAGATAAAAACTTAACGATCTATGCAAACTATACTGCGGCACCTTGGGAATATATCGGTACACAAGGGGTAATCCAAGGAACATTCGAAACCCTTTCTGCGATTGCTCGCTTGCACTATAACGATTCACTTGTTGGAAAAATTCTTTTAACTGCAGGAGCAGGTGGGATGGGTGGTAACCAAACTCGCGCGATGACGATGCATGGTGGAGTAGCGATTTTAGTGGACGCAGACGTGAAAATCATCAAGAGAAGAATTGACAAAGGATTCATCGATGAGCTAGCAGGTTCACTGGACGAAGCAATCGCAAAAGCGAAAGAATATGCAGCTGCTGGAAAACCACTTGGTATTGCAGTTGTTGGAAACGCAGCAGATGTATTTGAAGAAGTGCTAGAAAAAGGCTGGTTACCGGATATTTCTACATCAATGACTCCAGGACATGACCCAATCTCGTACTTACCATCTGGATATACAGTAGAAGAAGCAGAACATCTTCGGGACACGGACCGCACGCTATACTTGGAAAAAGGTCGCGAAACAATGATTCGTGAATTGAAAGCGCTTATTAAATTCATGGATTTAGGTGTTCACTCGTTTGAATATGGAACAAGTCACCGAAAAGAATGTATCGATGCAGGAATGGATGCAAAAGAAGCGAAGCGTCTTCCAGGTTTCGTAGCAGAATATATTCGTCCACTATTTTGCGAAGGGCGCGGACCATTCCGTTGGATCTGTTTATCTGGAGAAGCCGAAGACTTACGAAAAATTGACGACATGATCTTAGAGAAATTCAGCGACGATCACTTAGTAACACGTTGGATCAAGCTAGCAAAAGAACATATTCCAATTGAAGCACTACCAGCACGTATTTGTTATATGGGCTTTGGTCAACGTAAAGCATTTGCATTAGAAGTAAATGGCATGATTCGCCGGGGTGAATTAGCTGGACCAGTTGCGTTCTCTCGTGACAATCTAGACTCAGGTTCTATCGTGAATCCGACATTCGAATCTGAAAACATGAAAGATGGTAGTGACTTAATCTCTGACTGGCCAATGTTGAACGGGCTATTAAACGCAGTCGGTATGTGTGACTTAATCGCGATCCAAGCAAACTACTCGATGGGTGAAGCAGTTCACACAGGCGTAACAATGGTAGCAGATGGTACAGCAGAGTCAGATATGAGATTGGAAGTAGCAATGACTGTAGACTCTGGAATTGGAGTTGTTCGTCACGCGCAAGCTGGTTACGAAATTGCACAAGACGTTGCGAATGGTAAAGGGAAGTTAACGGACGAAAGCATTAAAATTCCTTTATGGTGGAAACGTGAAGCTACATTTGGACCGAAAGATCTAAAAAAAGAAGAAGCAAAAGCTTAAGGTGTAAAAAATGTAAGCAAGGGATCTATATTGTATTAGATCTCTCCTTACCTTTATCTACTTTTTAAAAGGATTACTTTTCTATTCTTGAATAATTGATTTAAAAAATTGACTAAATCTAAGGGGACTATTAAATGAAGAAGAATATTTTTCTAACTATCGTTTTGATTTTTTCTCTAATTTTAGCTGCTTGTGGTACCGATGATGCTAGTGCAGGTAAGGGTAATGGTTCAAGTGTAGAAAAGAAAAAGCTTAAAGTAGCCACAGAGGCAAACTATGCACCTTTTGTCTATTTAGATAAAGGTGAAATTACAGGATTTGACGCAGACTTTATGAAAGCGGTTGCGAAAGAAGCTGGTTATGAAATTGAGCTTGTAAATGTAGGTTGGGACCCTTTATTTGTTGAAGTAAAAGATAAGCTTTCCGATTTAGGTATATGTGCGATCACGATTAATGATGAGCGAGAACAGACATATGATTTTTCTGTTCCTTATTATTTATCTACTAACGAAATTCTAGTTCCTGAAGGTAGTGATATCGAAAGTGCTGCAGACTTAAAAAGCAACAAGGTAGTTGCAGTTCTTGGTGGAACAACAGGACAAGAAGCAGTTGAAAGTGTTCTTGGAAAAAATCACAAAAACATTAAGAAATTCGACAATAATAATCTAGCTATTTTAGAAATGATTAGCGGCGGAGCGGATGCAGTTGTTGCAGACAATGCAGTAGTCGAAGAATATGCAAAAAACAATCCAGATAAAAAGCTAGTAGTTATTAAAGACGAAGAAGGTTTTGAGAAAGAGTATTATGGGATTATGTTTCCAAAAGGCAGTGAACTTAAGAAAGATTTCGATGTAGCTGTTACTAAAGTATTAGAAAATGGTACGTATGCAAAAATTTATGAAAAATGGTTTGGTGCTGAGCCGGACGTAGCTACGCTGTTAGAACAACAGAAAAAGTAGTAAATTTGTTCAAATTGCGTAACTCCCTATGCGTAGTTACGCAATTTTGGTTCCAATGGGGGGGACATCAATGGATTTTAGATTAGATATTATAGTAGAGTATATTCCTTTCTTTCTTAAAGGTACGTTACTAACAATCGGATTGTCGATTGTTGGGATACTAATAGGGACTGTACTAGGACTATTAATTGGCTTAGGGAAAATGATGCGTAATAAGTTCATCTCATTTATATGTAATTGTTATATTATATTTTTCAGAGGGACACCTTTATTTGTCCAAATATTATTAATTCACTTTGGTATTGTTCCTATGTTAATAGGACATACAAACGGTATAGTAGCTAGTATTATTGCACTTTCCTTAATTGCGGGTGCATATATATCAGAAATTTTCAGAGCAGGAATTCAGTCAATTGATAAAGGCCAAATGGAAGCTTCGCGTTCACTTGGTATGAATCATATCCAATCGATGAAAGATGTTATTTTGCCACAAGCTTTTAAAAGAATGATTCCTCCTTTAGGGAATGAATTCATCGTACTTATTAAGGAATCATCTCTAGCGGCAATCGTTGCAACTCCAGAGTTAATGTATTACGGACGAGCACTAGCAAGCCAATATTACCGTGTGTGGGAGCCATATCTTACAGCTGCGCTTATTTATCTCGTGTTAACTACTTCTTTGAGTTTCTTATTAAATCGTCTTGAAAGAAGGTTGGCAACAGAATGATTCAAGTGAAAAATTTAAAGAAATCGTTTGGTAGTAATGAGGTTTTAAAAGATATCAACGCATCTATTAAGCCGAAGGAAGTAGTGGTGGTTATCGGGCCATCTGGATCAGGGAAATCTACTTTTTTAAGATGTCTGAATTTACTTGAATCTATAACGGACGGTTATGTAGCAATTGAAGGTGTAGATATAACAGATAAAAAAACAGATATTAATAAAGTAAGAACAGAAGTTGGTATGGTATTTCAGCAATTTAATTTATTTCCACATAAAACTGTGATTGAAAATATTATGCTTGCTCCAATGAGAGTAAGAAAGTTATCAGCGGAACAGGCAAAAGAAAGAGGCATAGAACTTCTTCGTAAAGTAGGGCTTAAGGAGAAAGCAAACGCTTATCCAGATTCTTTATCTGGTGGACAAAAACAGCGAGTAGCTATTGCCAGAGCCTTAGCAATGGAACCCAAAATAATGCTTTTTGATGAGCCGACATCAGCTTTAGATCCAGAAATGGTTGGTGAAGTGCTAGAAGTGATGAAACAGTTAGCTCTTGAGGGAATGACAATGGTGGTTGTGACACATGAGATGGGCTTTGCTCGTGAAGTTGGAGATCGTGTTTTGTTTATGGATGGTGGTTATATCGTAGAAGAAAACATCCCTAAAGAATTATTTGAAAACCCGCAACAAGAAAGAACAAAATCGTTTCTAAGTAAGGTTTTGTAAAAAATAAAAGAACGTTCTTAAACTGTCTATTATGGGGTGATGTAATGAGTAATTTTCAAGAATCAGTGGATAGTCAACAAATGACCATTGGAGAAAGTCAAAAGATTTACTCTTTCAAAAACTTTTTGAAGTTTTTCTGCTTTAGTGCCATAGGAATATTTATGTTTTTTATTCCTATTGATATAAACGATAAAAACTCCATACCATTAGACCATCTCGTAACATGGCTACGATCGTTGTCCGGGACCGCAAATGCTTATTATACGATTATTCTAGTATTGTTAGGAGCGGCATACCCTTTTTACACAAAAACTTGGCGAAAAAGTAAAGTGGAGATGGTGCTATCCGGATTTAAGGTATTAGGGGCAATCGCAGCGATTCTTGTGTTGTTTAATGTTGGACCTGCTTGGTTAATGGCAGAAGACATGGGGCCTTATTGGTTTTATAGTTTACTTATCCCAATCGGGGTTCTTGTTCCAATAGGAGCTATTTTTTTAGCTTTATTAGTAGGGTATGGACTGCTTGAATTTATCTGTATTTTTATGCAACCGATTATGCGACCAATTTGGCGAACACCTGGACGATCCGCAATTGATGCAGTTGCTTCATTTGTTGGCAGCTATTCAATCGGATTATTAATTACAAATCGAATTTATAAAGAAGGAAAGTATACGAAAAAAGAAGCAATCATTATTGCAACTGGTTTTTCCACTGTATCCGCTACTTTTATGATTGTTGTTGCTAAAACGTTAGATTTAATGCATATATGGAATCTCTATTTTTGGCTTACATTTTTAGTTACATTTGTTGTGACGGCTATTACAGTAAGGATTTGGCCAATAAATAAAATGAGCGATGATTATTATACGGAAGAAGGATTTCCAGAAGAAATTATTAAAGAAAAACGATTAAAATATGCTTGGGAGCAAGCTATGAATACTGCATATAATGCTCCAAAACTGAAAGATAATATATTTGTAAACGTTAAAGATGGATTAGTAATGGCAATGGGTATTTTGCCTTCCATTATGTCCATTGGGTTATTGGGGCTAATTCTAGCTAATTATACACCCGTTTTTGATTATTTAGGTTACATTTTTTATCCATTAACATGGATTCTACAAATTCCAGAGCCATTTCTTGCTGCAAAAGCTGCAACAATTAACTTAATAGATATGTTTTTACCTTCATTAGTCGTTCTAAAACTAGTATAGAAACTCGATTTATCATTGGCTCTCTCTCCATTTCGAGTATCTTATTCTTTTCGGCATTGATCCCTTGTATTCTATCAACGGAAATAACTATTAAGATGGGTCATATATTAGCGATTTGGTTTTTAAGAACAGTGCTAACGCTTATTATTGTTACACCCCTGGCATTTTTATTTCTCTAAGCTTATCAACAAAAGTTGGTTTAGGAATGAAAGGAGTTTTTGGAATGAAAACAAAAGTTAATTTAGTCATTAGTAACGCCGCTGAAGTAATTACCTGTACTGGGGAAGGCATGGCAGGGATAAACGTTCTAAAGAATATTTGGATTGCAGTTAAAGGTGACAAAATCGTTGGAGTTGGTTCAGAGGAGGAAATTAGTAGTAATTTTGATATAGAACATTCAAAGATAATGGATGCTACTGGAAAAGTTGTTGCACCGGGGTTTGTGGATTGTCATACTCATCTTGTTTTTAATGGTACACGTGTTGAAGAATACGCAGCGAAACTAACCGGAAATGATCCTGGAAAATTAAAAGAGCTTGGAATTACAACAGGTCCTAACCGGACAATTGAATTGACACGAGATGCATCAGAAGAAGAATTATTTCAGCAATCTAAGAAAAGAATATTGTCCATGCTTGACTATGGAATAACAACTATTGAAAGTAAAAGTGGTTATGGTTTAACGACAGAAAGTGAAATAAAAATTCTAGAAGTGGGCAGAAGATTGGATAAAGAGACTCCTGTAGATGTACTTAATACATTTTTAGGTGCGCATGGATTTCCAAAAGGTATGTCGAAAAGCGAATACCTGGATGTTATTATCAATGAAATGATTCCTCAGGTTGGTGAGCGGAAACTTGCAGAGTTTTGTGACGCTTGGTGCGATGATGGATATTATACTGCGGAAGAATCCAAACAAATTTTAGAAGCTGCTTTGCAGTATGGTATGAAGCCCAAATTACATGCGGATGCCTATTCATACATCGGTGGTTCGGACTTAGCGGTAGAGATGAACATGGTTTCTGTAGATCATCTAAACTACACACCTGTAGATGTTATGGAAAAACTTGCGAAATCGGAAGTAACAGGTGTATTAATGCCAGCGTTGGATTTTGCAGTTGGTCATAAAAGCCCTTTTGAAGCGAGAAAAATGCTTGACATGGGGATGAAGATAGCTCTTGCAACTGATCTTTGCCCTGCATGTTATACAGAATCCATGCAATTTGTCATTAACCTTGCTTGCAAATTATATAAATTCACAGTAGAAGAAGCAATAAAAGCGGCTACATATGGCGGAGCACAAGCGCTAAATTTATATGATCGAGGAGTTATACAAGTTGGTAAACTTGCAGACTTACAGATCTGGGACATTCCAACTTATAAACACATTGCCTATGAACTTGGCACAAATATTGTAGAGACAGTTATTAAAGATGGAAAAGTTGTAGTTTGTAGATAAAATATATCTAAATAATTGGAGGATTTACAATGACACAAAAACAATTCGCCACCGCTGCTGAACAAGTAAATGAAGAACGTTTATTAGAATTATTTCTAGAGCTCGCAAAAATTAATGGTCCAAGTTCAAAGGAACAACTAGTAGCAGATTATTTAATAAATGCATTAACAGAACTTGGATTCACACTTGAATTTGATGAAGCACATAAAAAATTTAATGGAGAAGTAGGGAATTTGATTGCATGGAGAGAAGGAACGGATTCCTCCATTCCTCCACTGTTTTTCTCTACACATATGGATACAGTACTTCCGACAAAAGGCCTGAAACCAATAATAAAAGATGGTATTATTTATTCAGACGGTACGACAATCTTAGGTGCAGATGACCGTGCAGCATTAGCGTCATACCTTGAAGCGATTAGAGCAGTGATTGAAAGTGGAATTCCGCATGGTCCTATCGAATTTGTATTAACCGTGAATGAACAACCAGGACTTGTTGGAGCGATTCATATGGATTATAGCAAAGTGAAGAGTAAGGATGGTTATATATTCGATAGCAGTGGAGATGTTGGTCAAATTATTTTAAAGGGACCTTATAGTAGTAGAATTTGGTTAACAGTGGAAGGAAATGCAGCTCATATTGCTCTAAATGCTGAGGAAGGAAATAGCGCTGTCCTTATTGCTTCAAAAGGATTATTAAACATGAATCTTGGAACAATTGATGATGAGACACTTGCCAACATTGGCATTATAGAAGGTGGAGAGCTTACATCAATTATACCTGGTACTGTTAGGGTTGCAGGGGAAGTTCGTAGTTTTTCAAAAGAAAAATTAGAAAAGCAATTGCAGCATATGGAGGATGTTATGCAAGAAGCAGCAGAGAAAAACGGAGGAAAATTGCAAGTTATAATTGAGAAAAAATATAGTGGTTTCGATATTCCAGAAGATCATATTTTAACAAAAACAGTTGAAACAGCTGCCCATAATATAAAAGTCAATCCGTATTTAACGGAAACACTTGGCGGCGCTGATACGAATGTATTAAATGAGAATGGATTAACATGTATTACGCTAGGTAATGGATTCCAAAACATTCATTCTTTTAGAGAATGTTTGAGTGTAGAAAACTTAATAAATACCGGTAGACTTACGGCAGGGTTAATTGAACAGTGGTACTACAATCATAAAAAAGAGTAATTTTCTATAGTTGAGTTAATTTCATAAATAGCAATTAATTATAAAATAACGAACAATGATTATTTTTTTGATTGGATCGACAGGCGGCGACTCCAGCGGGATGAGTGAGACAGATGAGACATCACAAACGACGCGAAGCGGCGGTGATGGCTAACCGCTCACCCCGCCGATAGCGGAAATCATGCTGATTTATGAAATTGAGTCAGTTATCTGTTTAATGAAAACATACAACATACAGGAGTGGGCATATATGACAAATGATAAATTAGTAGAATTAGATGGTCTAACATTAGATAGACATAAAATCGAAAGCGTTGTTTATGGATCAGCAAAAGTAGTAATTCCAGAAGCAGATTTAATAAGAGTTCGTGCGAGTCGCGAACGAATTGAAAAACAACTGAGAGACGGAAAAGTTATTTACGGAGTTAATACGGGATTTGGTAAGTTAAGTGACATCGAAATAGAAAAAGAAGACATCGCCAAATTACAACTTAATTTACTTCGAGCAGACGCAGTTGGTGTAGGTGATCCATTGCCAACTCCAATAGTTCGGGCGATGATGACGCTTCGTGCAAATGCGCTAGCAAAAGGATTTTCAGGGATTAAAGAAGATACTCTTTTATTGTTAGTCGAAATGATTAATAAGGGTGTACATCCAATTGTTCCGTGTAAAGGGTCTGTGGGAGCTAGTGGAGATTTAGCTCCACTAGCGCATGTTGCGATCGTTTTAATAGGGGAAGGAAAAGCTGAATTCGAAGGAGAAGTTCTTTCGGGTGGGGAAGCTTTGAAACGAGCAGGTTTAAAGCCAGTTACATTAGAAGCGAAAGAAGGCCTTGCATTAATAAATGGAACACAAGCAATGACTGGCGTTGGGGTTGTCGCTATTAATGAGGCAGAGCGTCTTGGTTTAGCTGCTGATATGGCGGCATGTTTAACAATGGAAGCGTTACAAGGAATTATTTCTGCATTCGATCCTGAATTATTAGCAGTTCGCCCACATCCAGAGTTAGAATTCGTTGCATCTCGAATGAGAAATTGGTTAGAAGGAAGTAAACGCATTACCCATCAAGGGGAAGTTCGCATGCAAGATGCATATTCGATTCGTTGTATTCCACAAGTACACGGGGCATCATGGCAAGCGTTTAATTATGTAGAGGATAGATTGAAAATTGAAATTAATTCTGCGACAGATAATCCAGTAATCTTAGAAAATGGAGAAATTATTTCTGGGGGTCATTTCCATGGACAACCAATTGCACTTGCAATGGATTTCTTGAAAGTAGGAGCAGCAGAATGGGCGAATATTTCAGAGAGAAGAACAGAGCGACTTGTGAATCCACAGTTAAGTGGCTTATCGCCATTTTTAGCGATGGATCCAGGTTTAGAATGTGGATTGATGGTTGTCCAATATGCAGCAGCTGCACTTGTTTCGGAGAATAAGGTACTGGCACATCCAGCAAGCGTAGACTCTATTCCGACTTCTGCTAACCAAGAAGATCATGTAAGTATGGGTACGATTGGCTCGCGTCAAGCTCGTGAAATTATCCATAACAGTGCTCGTGTCATTGCGATTGAACTAATCTGTGCTTCACAAGCTATTTACTTAGAGAAAGCTGAAAGTCAATTGGCTCCAGCTACCAGAAAATATTTAGAAATTGTTCGAGGCATTTGCCCTCCATTAGATGGAGATCGTGCTATTTCTGATCAAATGGAAGAGTTGGCACAATATATCTTACGAGCGGACGATTTGAAATAACATTAAGAAAGAAACCAATTCTAACTGTTAAACATACAAACATCAGTTAGGATTGGTTTTTCCATAAACATATTATTTAGGGGGTATTAATTTGGATGAAATTGAGGTATTAGATTTTGAAAAAGTAAAAAATGATGTAGTTAAATGGAGAAGATATTTCCATCAGCATCCTGAATTATCGTACGAAGAGATAAATACATCTCAATTTGTTTATGATACGTTAAAATCTTTTGGAAGTATTGAAGTAACGCGACCGACAAAAACAAGTGTTATGGGTCGTTTAATAGGAAGCGCGCCAGGTAAGGTACTTGCAATGCGAGGAGATATGGATGCCTTGCCAATTACAGAAGCAACAGATTTACCATTTGCTTCAGAAAATCCAGGTATCATGCATGCATGTGGTCATGATGGGCATACAGCAATGTTACTTGGTGCGGCAAAGATTCTTGTTCAAAGGAAAGATAAAATAAAAGGAGAAGTGAGATTCATATTCCAACATGCAGAAGAATTATTTCCTGGGGGAGCGCAAGAGATGGTGAAAGCAGGTGTGTTGGACGGAGTGGATAAGATTATAGGACTTCACCTCTTTACAATGATTCCTACCGGAAAAATTGTGATTCCTTATGGGCCATTCACTGCAAACTCAGATATATTTGATATAAAAATTGTGGGTAAAGGTGGCCATTCCTCACAACCACAAGAAACAATTGATCCAATTGCAATAGGTGCGCAAGTTGTTAATAACATTCAACATATCATCGCAAGAAATATTGATCCATTAGACCAAGCTGTTGTTTCTATTACAGAGTTTAACGGTGGAACTGCTAAAAATATAATTCCTGATTCGATAAAAATTGGTGGCGGTGTAAGAAGTTTTAATAAAGAAGTACGTGTTAATATTTCAAAACGAATAGAAGAAGTAGTAAAGGGTATAACAGCAGCTCATCAAGCAACATATGAGTATGAATATGAATTTGGTTACGCTTCCGTCTTTAACAATCACGAGGTTACAGAAGAGATAGAAAAGCTAATTGAAGAGAAATTTGATTCAAATACGATTATGGAAACCCCGCCTTTTATGGGTGGTGAAGACTTTTCAGCCTTTTCCCAAAAAGTTCCTGGCTGTTTCATTGGAATAGGCGCAGCAATAGATAAGGAAGAACTAAACTTTCCGCATCATCATCCTCGATTTGATATTGATGAAAGATCATTGGAAATCGGTCTCAAGCTTTTAATTGAAGCACCTTTTAAACTATTAAACTAAAATGTACAACAAGCAATACTCTAAATGGAAATAAATGCACTATAAAACTATTAGAAAAGGAAGAGATGCAATGTTTCAAGAACCTGTAGTTGCAGCAATGGTAATATTAGGGTTGATTGCACTTGGAGAAGTAATATCGATAATAACTAAAGCAAGAATACCAATGCTATTTATTGCATTAATGGGATATCTCGTGTTAATTTGGGTTGGGGTATTGCCAAAGAGTATGATTCTGAATTCTGGCTTTGTTACTGTTGGAACTGTGTTGGGTACTGCTCCTGTTATTGTTCATATGGGAACGTTAATTCCTTTGAAAAGTATAAAGCTTCAGTGGAAAGCTGTAGCTATTGCTGTATTAGGTATTATTTTTGCTTCAGTTCTAATATTAACACTTGTCACATTAATATTTGACTATCCTGTTGCCGTTGCTGGAGTAGGTCCTCTTACAGGAGGTATAATAGCTCTTCTTGTTACGTCAGAGGGACTAAAGGAGCTAGGTCTAGTTTCTTTAGTAACAGTTCCGGTATTAATTATGGCGGTACAATCACTATTTGGTATACCAATAGCAACTAATATTCTTCGACGTTATGCACTTAAAATCCGTTCGGAAATGGACAACGGAACATATACTTCGGAAATAAAAGAAACAAAAAAAGGTGAACCTGTGAAAGATAAGTTTTTTCTTCCAGAAAAATATCGTAGTAATTTAATTCTTTTATTCTTATTATTTGTCGGGGGAGCGATTGCAATTGTTCTCGGGAAATATACTGTTATTCCATATAGCTTATGGTCTCTAATTATCGGTGTGTTGGGAAGAGTAGTTGGATTTTATCCGGAGCGGGTAATGGAACGTGCGAATGCATTTACAATAGGTATGGCAGGAATAATATTCCTAATAATTATTATGATGAATGACATTACATTTGGTCAATTTCTTGGATACTTGCCAGAAGTTTTCACAATAATTTTAGTAGGTATTATTGGGATTATTGGTGGTGGTTATTTTGGATCGAAGATATTTAAGTGGGATCCACTTAAAGGTATTCCAGTTGCACTTACTGCTACGTTTGGTTTCCCTGGTGATTACATTGTCTGTGAAGAAGTCAGCCGCAGTGTAGGGAGAGATAAAGAGGAGGAAGAAAAAATATTCAATGAAATTTTAACTCCAATGCTCGTTGGTGGGTTTACAACTGTAACGATAGGCTCAGTTATTATTGCAAGTATATTAATCAGGACTTTATAATTTAGTACATATAAATTTCTGAATATTAAAAATAGATTGAAATTAAATGAGCTAATGCCAACGAAAAAGGGTTACGGGTGAGATCCGTAACCCTTTTAAACTAGTCTTTCCCGTTTACATTCTTAGTTGTTATTGCATATTCTAGTCAGCGAAAAAGTGTTGAATTTTTTTTCAAAAACGCTCACTGTTCTATTTTTACTCCTTTTATCACGTTTGTTGATTAACTCTTTTTTTACATAAAACCACTTTGGAGAAGGGCTGAGCGGCCACAGTAGCATCCAAAAATCTCTACAATGGTGAACAAATGACTCTTTCTACACGCTTATCTCTTTACGTCTGGTTGCAGGAGGAATATTTAATTCTTCACGATATTTACTAATAGTACGCCTTGCGATTGTAATCCCTTTTTCATCATTAAAGTGATTTGCAATTTGTTGATCTGAAAAAGGCTTGCATTTATTTTCTTTCTTTATAATATTTTCTAAAAGTAATTTAACCTCAGTCTGAGAAATTAAATTTCCATCGCTTGTTTCTAACTTAGAAGTAAATAACTTACGAAGGTCAAAAGAACCTTTTGGTGTTTGAATGACTTTATTCATAGTCGCTCTGCTAACTGTTGACTCATGCATCTCTATCTCACTAGCAACTTCTTTTAAAGTTAATGGCTTCAGTGAACTAAATCCTTCTTTAAAAAAACTTTCTTGTTTTTTTATTAAAACCTCGACTATTTTTAAGATGGTTAAACGGCGCTGTTCTATACTATTAAGCAACCATTTATAGCTTGCGAATTGATTATTAATATATTTGGATGTTTCATCCTTAACATTCATTAAATCAGAGTACTGATTGTTAAAATGAATTTCGGGTAAATAACTTTCATTTAAGTAGTAAATCAGAATTCCATCCTTATATTCTACTACAATATCTGGAACTAAATATTCTACGGAAAAATCTGAAATACCAAAGCAAGGAGTGGGATTTAGTTTTTGAATGAAATCATACGTTTCTTTTATATTTGTTAACGGGATATTCATAATACGAGATAATTCGTTCCACTTTCTATTCGCTAATAAGTCTAAGTGGTTTTCAATCAGTCTTTTTGCTAATTTTTCTTCTGGGTAGCTGTATGTTATTTGTAAAAGCAAACATTCCTTCATACATCTTGCACCTAAACCTATAGGTCCCAACTGTTGAAGAAGATGAATTCCTCTCTCTATTGTTGCTTTATCAAATAGTTCATCACTAGTTAAATGTAAAAAACCACTATCATCAAGATTGTGTATAAGATATTTTAAAAGTTGCTGATCATCTTTATCTCTGAATACCAACATTGCTTGTTCAACTAAGATATGTCTCATTCCAATGTTATTACTTTGTGTGTAGTCTATAAGTTGTTGAGAGGAGCCAGTTAAAATAGTCTTTCCATTTGATCTTTCGGTATACAAAAAATCTGGAGGTTGTTCCTCCAATTCGATTAATGGATTTTCTAATTCTTGCTCTTTTATGTATTGATAAAGATCGAAAGTGGAATATTGCAATAATTCAATAGCCTGTTTTAATTGAAAAGTCATGACTAAACTTTGCTCTTGTCTCTGTGTAAGTATGAGTTCCATCGTATACCTCCTCAATTATTCTTACGCTTGTTTGAGAGCGTTTACATTAGAATTCACTTAATTATACTATAAATTTTGTGTTTTTTTAATAGAAAAATAAGAATATTGAGAATTATTTTATGTAAATTAATACCATATTATTTGAATGTAAAGTAAAAATGATTTTATGATGGTGGTTTGATTAGAGGTATTCATTTTTTTCGTTTTTTTTCCTTTTATCGGGCAAAGTTTATATGATTCAGTATGAGTAGGATTAGAGTTGGCGGACCCAAAAAATAGATAGCATCTATTGATAAAAAAGCGGTGAGCGATCGAAATTTCATCTTCGTCCGTTTTTAAAGGAGTATGAAAGCAACTGATCTCTCATTATCCAAAATTTATGTACCTTGTCTCTATCTATTTCAAGAGGGCGACGGACAAACACCAGCCACAAGATTACCTAAAAAAATTGCTCGTGAAGTGATGCAGTCACTTCACGAGCAAATTACTACGGTAAAAGTGTAGATGAGGTTTAGTCCAAAGAACTAGTGAAATAGAAAAGACAAGGTGCACTTAAAGGCAGCGTGCATTTTTCTTATAAAATTGGGATAAGTTCAATAAAATGAAAACATTTTTATTCGAAATTTTTGGTTAGAATCTTTTCTTATTCGCAATTCTAATCGCTTTTTGCGTATTGGCAAAATGCCATTTCGTAATGGATTTTAAAAATGTTTCTCCGTGTTTCAAATAAATTCTTGAAGCGATTTCATCTACTTTTGCACTGGCGCCTTTCGGAATAGTTGTATTTGCAATTTCACTAAGACGGTCCATTTCTTTTAAGAATGCATATCTTGCAATAATGGAGGCTGCTGCAACAGAAACATGCAGCTGTTCAGCTTTTGTAGAAAACAGTACATTTTCACGAATAATTTCTTTTTCCGCTTTAATATGTTTATAATAAATACCTCGTTCAGCAAACTGATCAATTAAAATATATTCTGGTTTTTCGGGCATTAATTTATTCAGCACGTGTTTGAGTGCTTGGTTGTGCATAAGGGCTTTTATCTTCCCTTGGGACCAACCTCGTCCTTGGATGTCATTATACTGTTCATTTTTTAAAACGAGCACACTATGCGTTAATGTAGCCATTAAATCTGGAGCCATTTTCCGCATAACGTCATCCGTTAGCATTTTTGAATCTTTTACTCCAAGTTCTTGTATAAATTCAATTTGATCTGCTCGAACAAAACATGCCGCTACTGTTATTGGGCCAAAATAATCTCCGGTCCCTGTTTCATCAGACCCGACGACAGAAAAAGAGGAGAAGTTGGGCGGTAATGTGTCACCTTTTGTCATGCCACTAACAACCTTTTCCATAGAGTTATTGGAGACTCCACCCCATAAGGAAGCTTCACGAGAAGCACCATTTCCTTGAAACATTACTTTACCAGACTTATAAATAGTAATGGCTGTATCTGATAGTTTTGCAGCAAAAATGACCCCTGGCGCAGATCTTTCTACTTTATATTGTGCGTAATGAGTTTTCACTTTTTCTATTTCATTTGGTTGCATTACTAAAACTTCGTTAGACATTCGTTCGTTCCTTTCTTCACATCACAATCTATTTCGTGTTATTATTATTAATAGGATTTTCTGGGGGAGGGAACGTCTTTGTCAGAACAACAAAAAACGAGAATTTCTGTTGATATATATGGACAGAATTATAAAATGGTAGGTTCCGAAACTTCTGGTCATATGCGTCTTGTTGCCTCCATGGTAGATGATAAAATGAGAGAAATACATTCTCATAACGGAAATTTAGATGTTGCTAAACTAGCAGTACTGACTGCAGTCAATGCAGTAAACGATTACATAAAGGTAAAAGAACAATTAGAGCTTCTAGAAGAAGAATTGAAAAAGTTAAAGGACTGAAAAAATGTTAGATATTCTGATTTTACTATTACTTATCGCCGGTTTTTTCACTGGTGCAAAACGAGGATTAGTTTTACAACTCATCCACATGACTGGTTTTATCATCGCACTCATCGTTTCCTATACTTATTATAAACCACTTGCAGAGAAATTTGTTTTATGGATTCCATTTCCTGCAGTAACTGCTGGATCTAAACTTACTATTGCAGTGGAGAGTTTAGATTTAGACCAAACATTTTATCGTATTATTGCATTTGCGCTCATTTTTATGGTCGTTAAATTTGCACTTCATTTATTAGCGTCGATGTTTGATTTTTTAAAGTATTTGCCTATACTTGGTTTTATAAGCAATATGATTGGGGCAGTTTTAGGATTTATTGAGTTTTATTTCATCTTATTTGTGTTATTATACGTTTTTGCCTTACTACCTATCGATCTTATTCAAAATTTAATATCAAAATCTAGTTTGACGTCATGGATACTTAATCACACACCAATACTATCAGAAGCAGTAAAAAGTTGGTGGTATATCTATATGGAAAAATAACTTCTCTCAGTAGAGGGAAGTTTTTTTTCGAATGAAAGGAGTTCTATCGATGGATAAAAAGACCATTATTCGTACATTAGAAAAAATTGCTTTATATATGGAATTGCAAGGAGAGAATCCTTTTAAAATTTCGGCCTTTCGAAAGGCTGCACAGGTTTTAGAACTTGATGCACGTAGTCTTGCTGAAATGGATAATATACTATCTTTAAAAGGAATTGGTACTGCTACAGGAGCTGTCATTGAAGATTTAATGAATAAAGAACAATCTAACTTGCTTCTAGAACTACAAAACACGGTACCTAGTGGATTGCTTCCTATGTTAAAAATACCAGGACTTGGCGGAAAGAAAATTGCCAAGCTTTATAAAGAATTACAAATTGACTCAATTGACGCATTGAAAGAAGCTTGTGAAACAAAGAAAGTTCAGTCATTAGCAGGATTTGCTGCGAAAACAGAAGAAAAAATATTAGCAGAAATTGCAAACCTTCAATCGAAGCCGGAAAGAACGGCGGTTTGGCAATTAGAACCAATCGTAGATATGATTGAAAGAAAGCTTTTAAATATCCCGACGATAGAAAAGTTTTCTGTAGCAGGGTCTTATAGAAGAGTAAAAGAAGCAAGTAAAGACATCGATTTCATTATTGGGACAAATTCACCTCAAGAAGTACGAGAAGAACTGTTAAACGTACTTCCAATAATTAAAATCATTGCAGCTGGAGATACAAAAGTTTCTGTAACACTAGCAGTTGAAAATGAAATAGATGCGGATTTCCGAATAGTAGAATTGCATCAATATGCTTCTGCTTTAAACCATTTTACAGGGTCTAAAGATCATAATATTAAAATGAGACAGATTGCAAAAGATCTAGGCAAGAAAATTAGTGAGTATGGTGTAGAGCTAGAAGATGGGACCGTACAGCATTTTGAATCGGAGAAAGCGTTCTATGCGTACTTCGATTTACCCTATATTCCTCCAACTGTTCGAGAGGATGGCTCCGAGTTTTCAAAACTAGATCAATTGCCTTCACTCGTAACATTGGACGATATAAAAGGCGATTTTCATATGCATACAACCTGGTCTGACGGAGCCCATTCCATCGAAGAAATGGTAGAAGCATGTAGAGCGAAAGGTTATTCCCATATGGTCATTACTGATCATTCCGATTATTTAAAAGTAGCAAATGGTCTCTCTAAAGAGCGCTTATTACGTCAAATTGAAACAATTTACGAATTACAAGCAAAATATACAGATATCGAACTATTTGCTGGTTCGGAAATGGATATTTTACCAGATGGTTCGCTGGATTTTGAGGATGAAGTATTACAGCAACTCGATTTCGTAATTGCTTCTATTCATTCAAGTTTTAGTCAGCCTCAGGAAAAAATTATGGAGCGTTTATTTAATGCAATAAAAAATCCACATGTGCATATGATTGCTCATCCAACAGGAAGAATTATTGAACAGCGTGATGGATACAATCCTGATGTACCAACTTTGATTGAATGGGCAAAAGAATATGGAAAAATTTTAGAATTAAATGCTAATCCATATCGTCTTGATCTAAAAACGGATTACTTAAAGTTAGCAAAAGAAGCATCTGTTCCGATTGCCATAAATACAGATGCACACCATATCGACCAACTAAAATACATGGATATAGGCGTACGTTATGCACAAAAAGCTTGGCTTCACAAAGAGAGTATTGTAAATACGTGGACATTAGAGAAGTTCAAGCAATTTATTAAGAAATAATGAGGGGGTGTCTCCGTGATAGCTGAAAGAGCACTGAAAACGTTAGAATATTATAAAATTCGAGAAGAAGTTGCTAAGTACTGTACTTCTTCTGTTGGAAAAAGTCATATAGATAAACTTGTACCTTCTGTGGATTACGCAGAAGTGACAAAGCTTTTAGAAGAGATGGATGAAGGATTAACCATTCTTCGACTTAGAGGAAATGTTCCGATGGGTGGCATTACGGATATCCGTCCGCATGCAAAACGAGCACAAATCGGCGGAATGTTAAGTCCAGTTGAATTAATGGAAACAGCTAGTACAATTCGGGCGAGTAAGATCTTACGTCAGTTTCTTGAGAACGTTGCTGAGGCAGAAGATGTGGGAATTCCTCATTTTCTGGAGAAAAAAGAAGCAATGCCGATCCTTACAGCACTTGAACATGAAATAAATAATTGTATAGATGAAAATGGTACTGTTTTAGACAGTGCTAGTAGTACGCTTCGTTCGATTCGGCAACAATTACGTATTCAAGTTAGTCGAGTACGGGAAAAATTAGAAAGTTATACAAGAGGTGCCAATGCATCTAAAATGCTATCTGATTCGATCGTTACGATTCGTAATGATCGATATGTAATTCCGGTGAAGTCAGAATATCGAAGTCACTATGGTGGGATTATTCATGATCAGTCGTCTTCTGGACAAACCTTATTTATCGAACCATCAGCAGTTGTTCAGCTTAATAATGATATTCGTGGGTTAAAAGTAAAAGAACATGAAGAAATTGAACGTATTCTAATTAAACTAACTGCTGAAGTTGAAATAGTTGGACATGAAATTTTCTTGTTAGTAGATATTTTAGGTGAAATAGATGTTATTTTAGCAAAGGCAAAATATGGACAAGTAGAGAAATGCACGATGCCTCATATGAATAATGAAGGGTATATTCGTTTAGTCAAAGCAAGACATCCACTTATTTCAATTGACACTGCTGTGGCAAATACCATTGAATTTGGAAAAGATATTACATCTATCGTCATTACTGGTCCGAATACAGGTGGTAAAACCGTTACACTTAAAACGGTTGGACTCTGTACATTAATGGGACAAAGTGGAATTCCAATCCCTGCTTTAGACGGTTCTGAATTGTCTTTATTTGAATCCGTATTTGCAGACATTGGAGACGAACAATCTATCGAGCAAAGCTTAAGTACATTCTCTTCACATATGGTTAATATTGTAGATATACTTAAAAAATATGACAATCAATCTTTAATTTTATTCGATGAGCTTGGTGCTGGTACAGATCCTCAAGAAGGAGCAGCTCTTGCTATTTCTATCTTGGATGCAGTTCATGGTACAGGTGCACGGGTAATGGCGACTACCCATTACCCGGAACTTAAAGCATACGGGTATAATCGCCCAGGTGTTGCAAATGCAAGTGTGGAATTTGATATTGAAACATTGAGTCCAACATATAAGTTGTTAATTGGAGTACCCGGACGCAGTAATGCATTTGAAATCTCCGAACGACTTGGACTTCCATCATCTATCATTGCACAAGCCCAATCATTTACTGGGACCGACCGAGGAGAAGTCAATTCGATGATTGCCTCGTTAGAAGAAAGTAGAAGACAAGCTGAAAAAGATGCAGAAGAAACGGAATATCAGTTAGAAGGAGCACGTCTAGTAAAAGAAGAACTTGAACAAAAACTTGCGCAATTAGACCAGAAAAAAGACCAGTTTGAGCAAAAAGCAAAAGAGAAAGCAAAGAAAATAGTAGACGATGCTAGACGCGAAGCAGATGGAATTATTAGCGAGTTACGTAAAATGCAAGCGAATACTCACCTGTTGGTAAAAGAGCATGAATTAATTGACGCTAAAAAACGTTTGGACGAAGCTTTGCCAAATAATCCAGTTTTGAAAAAGCAAAAGAAACTGAACGAACTTGCCAAAGAGTTAAAAGCTGGAGATGAAGTAAAAGTGATAAGCTTTGGTCAAAAAGGAACTTTACTTCAAAAACTCTCGAAATCCGAATGGTCTGTTCAAATTGGTATGCTGAAAATGAAACTAGATGAAGCAGATTTAGAATATATAAAACCGGAAAAACAAAAACAAACGGTCTCAGTTAATTCAGTTCGCGGGAGAGATTCCCATGTGAAGCTAGAGCTTGATCTTCGGGGGGAACGGTATGAAGATGCGATTATCCGAACAGAAAAGTATTTAGATGATGCAATTCTTTCAAACTATCCGCGCGTATCCATCATTCATGGCAAAGGAACTGGCGTATTAAGACAAGCCATTCAACAATTCTTAAAAAATCATTCTCGTGTGAAGAATTACAGATTTGGAGAAGCAGGAGAAGGTGGACATGGGGTAACTGTTGTTGAATTAAAATAGCGACGGAATTTTGAAACCTTTTATAGAGTAGAACGTAAAGTAAGGGAAAGTTTAAAAGGGGTTTTTAGCATGCTACTATCTAGTTTTTGGTCGAACCCATTGGTGGATTCTGCTGGTTATTTTAGTGTTGTTGTTTTATGTTTAATTGTTTCTATGGTGTTATTTGAAATTGTAACGAAATATAAAAATTGGGAAGAAATCAAAAAAGGTAACGTTGCAGTTGCAATGGCTACTGGAGGAAAAATATTTGGTGTCTGTAATATTTTCCGTTACTCTATTGAACAACATAATTCATTATTTGAAATGATTGGATGGGGTCTTTTTGGATTCACATTACTCATTCTTGCGTATTGGTTATTTGAATTTTTAACCCCGAGTTTTCATGTGGACAAAGAAATTGAAGAAGATAATCGTTCAGTTGGGTTTATTTCTCTCATCATTTCAGTAGGATTGTCATTTGTCATTGGTGCTAGTATTTCTTAGGAGAGATAAGAATGGAAAAATTATCGAAAGTTTTAATTGCTGTAGGCATATGTTTTGTATTAGTTGGAATAGTATATTTAGTAATGAATTAAATAGTAGTAATTAAAAGAATGAGTTAAATGCTCATTCTTTTTTTTGAAAGAAAGTATATGGATTATCGTCCTTAGAAGCCAGTTCATAATACTTTTAAAAATCAAATAATACCTCAGATTTCCGTTTCAGGTGGACGCGTTCCGCGGGGGCGCCGCATTCGCGTCATTTGTGATGGATCATCTGTCTCACAGAGGAACAAAGGCTAAGATCGCCACATCGTGTGGCAACGCCTTCGTGACCAACATCCTGTTGTCCTCCCGCTGGAGTCGCCACCTTTCACTCCAATCCCTTCACCTAAGTTAGAGTTACTATTGCTAGAAATGCAGTATTCACAACGACTTGAAGTGCTTTTTAATGGTGACTACCTTTAACAGAATTTCCTATAAGTTTTTTACTTGTACTGTTCATAGAATACATGAAAAAGTGGGCAGATGATTGGAGTTGGTGGAAACTAAAAAAATAGATAGCATCCATTTATCAATAAGCGCTTAGCGGACGAAATTGCATCTTCGTCCGCTTTTAAAAGAATAGGAAAGGAATTATTCTCTTATTATCCAAACAAAAAGCATATTGTCCTCACAAATTCTAAGAGGGCGACGGATAAGCATTTGCCACAAGATTACCGAAAAAAGAGGATCTGGAAGTGACGTAGACACTTCCAGATCCTCCATAAAATTCTTCGTTGATAGAGTAGCTAATGTTCTTCTAAAGCACTCTGGAAATTGGAATGACAAGAGGCATTTTAAGGACGTTTGCGCTATTCCTATTATTAAATTGAATTGTCATTCATTTTTCTTTATAATAAATAATAGGAATATTCATACTATTATAATATAGAGGGGGTTTTAAAATGACAGAAAAACAATGGCTTTCCAACTATCCACCAGAGATACCGAAAACGCTCAACTACGAGCATATACCAGTTCAAGAGTATTTAACTAGAGCGTATAAAAAGTTTCCAACGAAAGTTGCAATACATTTTATGGGTAAAGATGTAACTTATGAAGAATTGTATGAATCATCGTTGAAGTTTGCAAATTATTTACAGTCTCTGGGAGTACAAAAAGGTGACCGGATAGCAATTATGTTGCCAAATTGTCCACAGGGAGTGATTGGTTATTACGGTGCATTATATGCAGGTGCAATTGTTGTACAAACAAATCCATTATATACGGAAAGAGAAATTTCGTATCAAATGAAAGATTCAGGTGCGAAAGTAATTTTAGCATTAGATATCCTTTTCCCTAAAATCTCTAAAGTAATAAAAGAGACAGAGTTAGAAAATGTTATTATCACTGGGATAAAAGATTACTTACCTTTTCCTAAAAATATGATTTATCCATTTATACAAAAGAAGCAATACGGATTTAGTGTGAAAGTTGAACATCGTGGAATGAATCATTTATTCCCAGAAATTATGAAAGTTGCGAAAGCGGATTCTATTAATCTACCATTTGATTTTGAAGAGGATATTGCACTTCTTCAATACACGGGTGGTACGACAGGATTTCCAAAAGGTGTCATGTTAACACATAAAAATCTAATCTCTAATGCATCCATGTGTAATGCGTGGCTTTACAAATGTAAAGAAGGGGAAGAGAGTATATTAGGAATTCTACCATTCTTCCATGTATATGGTATGACTACTGTATTAATCTTGTCTGTAATGCTCGGGAATAGGATGATCTTATTGCCTAAGTTTGATGTGGAAACTGCTCTTAAAACAATTGATAAGCAAAAACCGACTTTGTTCCCCGGAGCTCCAACTATTTATATCGCTATCTTGAATCATCCGGAGGTTCAAAAATATGATTTATCTTCGATTGTGGCTTGTCTAAGTGGTTCAGCTGCATTACCATTAGAAGTGCAAGAAAAGTTTGAAAAAGTAACTGGTGGTAAGTTAGTAGAAGGTTATGGGTTAACGGAAACTTCCCCAGTCTCACATTCAAATTTAATTTATAGTAACGTAAGAGTCAAAGGTTCAGTAGGAATACCATGGCCGGATACAGATTCAGCGATATTTGGAATTGATTCTTGCGATCCGTTACCTCCAGGGGAGATTGGGGAAATAGTGGTGAAAGGTCCACAAGTAATGAAAGGTTACTGGAATAGACCGGAAGAAACTGAAATGACCATGCGTGACGGATGGCTGTTAACAGGAGATCTTGGGTATATGGATGAAAACGGTTTCTTTTTTGTAGTTGACCGTAAAAAAGATATGATTATTGCTGGTGGATACAATATCTATCCTAGAGATGTAGAAGAAGTTCTATACGAGCATCCAGCAGTTCAAGAATGTGTAGTTGCCGGTGTACCAGATTCATATCGTGGTGAAACGGTGAAAGCCTTTATTGTATTAAAAGAAGGTGCAAATATTACAGAAGAAGAATTAAACAAATTTTGCCGTGAAAATTTAGCTGCCTTTAAAGTTCCAAGAATATATGAATTTAGAACAGAACTTCCAAAAACTGCGGTTGGGAAAATTTTAAGAAGAACTTTAATCGAAGAAGAAAAAGAAAAGTTAAAACAGGTAGTCAACAGTTAACTAATGATTGACATGATAAAAAATTAAATATAATATAAAAATATGAATGAATAATCATTCATATTTTTATTTTTGGTGGTGTTTATTATTGAAGAAAGATAAACCTAAGTATAAGCAAATTATAGATGCAGCAATTATTGTGATAGCAGAAAACGGCTATCATCAATCGCAAGTTTCTAAAATAGCAAAGCAAGCTGGTGTAGCTGACGGAACAATTTACTTATACTTTAAAAACAAAGAAGACATATTAATTTCCGTTTTTGAAGAGAAAATGGAGATGTTTGCAGATAATTTGAATGGAATTGTAAAAGAAGATATTACCGCTTCTATGAAGCTATTCAAAATGATTGAAAATCATTTTATTGTGCTTGCAAGTAATCATCATCTTGCAACTGTCACTCAACTAGAACTACGACAATCTAATTTAGCGTTGCGACTAAAGATTAATGCGATATTAAAGACGTACTTAATATGGTTAGATGCTATATTAAAAGAAGGTATTAAAAATGGAGAATTTGATCAATCCATCGATATTCGCTTAGCAAGACAGATGGTTTTTGGTACAATTGATGAGACGACTACTTCTTGGGTGATGAATGAGTATAAATATGACTTAGTAGAACTAACAGGAAAAGTGCATCGTCTATTATTAAAAGGAATAAAAGCATAACAAAGGGGAAGTGAACAGATGGAGTTTTTGTCATGGACTATTGAGGATGGAGTAGCAACAGTTACAATCAATCGTCCACCAGCAAATGCATTGGCAAGAGGGGTTATTTTAGAAATAAATGATTTACTTGATGCGGTGGAAAAAGATGAATCCGTACGAGTTATTTTATTAAAAGGGGAAGGCAGATTCTTTTCTGCAGGAGCGGATATTAAAGAATTTACTTCAATTACTAGTGGAACGGAATTTTCCGAGCTTTCTGCAAGTGGACAATCTATTTTCGAAAGAATGGAAGCGTTCTCAAAACCGGTTATTGCTGCAATTCATGGGGCTGCACTTGGTGGAGGTCTTGAACTAGCAATGAGCTGTCATATTCGACTTGTTGCTGAAAATGCTAAACTTGGTCTTCCAGAATTACAATTAGGATTAATACCTGGCTTTGCTGGAACACAGCGTCTGCCTCGATACGTTGGTTTTGCAAAAGCAGCAGAAATGCTTTTGACTAGTGATCCGATAAGTGGGAAAGATGCAGCGGCTTACGGTCTTGCTAATCACGCATTTCCAGAAGAAGAGCTATTTGATAGAGCGCAGGAACTCGCAAGTAAAATTGCGAAGAAAAGTCCAGTTGCGGTTAAAGCAGCACTTGAGATGCTTCAATTTGTGAAACCAGCATCCTATCACGAAGGTGTGAAAGCAGAAGCGAATGCTTTTGGAACGGTTTTTGTTTCAGAAGACGCAAAAGAAGGCATATCTGCATTTTTAGAAAAAAGAAATCCTGTTTTTAGAGGAAAATAATATTAGGCATTGGGAGGAATTCTAAATGAATATTTTTGTTTTAGTAAAACGTACATTCGATACAGAAGAAAAAATTGTAGTAAATGGTGGTAAAATCCAAGAGGATGGCGCAGAGTTTATCATTAATCCATATGATGAGTATGCTATTGAAGAAGCAATTCAAGTACGAGATGCACAGGGTGGAGAAGTTACAGTTCTTACATTGGGTGGAGAAGATGCAGAAAAACAACTTCGTACCGCATTAGCAATGGGTGCAGATAAAGCTGTTCTTATTAATACAGAAGATGATTTAGAAGAAGTAGACCAATTTACTGCTGCTCAAATCATTTCGGAGTATTTAAAAGATAAAGAAGCGGATTTAATTTTAGCTGGAAACGTTGCAATTGACGGTGGCTCAGGTCAAGTTGGACCACGTGTGGCAGAATTACTAGGGATTAATTATGTAACAACGATTACAAACCTTGAAATTAATGGTTCTACTGTGACGATTAAACGTGACGTAGAAGGGGATACGGAGATTCTAGAAACTTCATTGCCTCTATTAGTAACTGCTCAGCAAGGTTTAAACGAGCCACGCTATCCATCTTTACCTGGAATTATGAAAGCAAAGAAAAAACCTTTAGAAGAAGTAGAGTTAGATGACTTAGATATGGATGAAGATGATGTAGAAGCTAAAACAGAAACAATTGAAATTTATTTACCTCCTAAAAAAGAAGCAGGTAAAGTATTAGAAGGCGATCTAGCGGATCAAGTAAAAGAGTTAGTTCATTTACTTCATTCAGAAGCAAAAGTGATTTAACCTTTACTATCAGTTGCCAAAGATAACAATACGTCAATTCGTATTTGTTTCTAATCAAATTTACACTCAAAATGGGAGGAAATTAACATGTCTAAAAAAGTTTTAGTATTAGGAGAAGCACGTGAAGGTGCTCTACGTAATGTTTCATTCGAAGCAATTGCTGCTGCAAAACAAATTTCTAGCGGCGGAGAAGTCGTTAGTGTTCTCTTAGGAGATTCAGTGAAAGAGTTAGCTGTTGAATTAGGAAAATATGGTGCAGACCGAGTTATTACAGTAGAACATCCTCATTTAAAACAATACACTTCAGATGGATATGGACAAGCGTTACTTGCTGTGATTGATCAAGAAAAACCGGAAGCTATTGTATTCGGGCATACAGCACTTGGTAAAGATTTATCACCAAAAATTGCTAGTAAACTACAAGTTGGTTTAGTTTCGGATGTTACGGCTATTGAAGGTGAAGGAGATGCTGCTGTTTATATTCGTCCGATCTATTCGGGTAAAGCTTTTGAAAAAGTAAAAGTAAAGGATGGAATTGAATTTATTACAATCCGTCCAAACAATATAGCTCCTCTTACGAAAGATGAAAGCAAATCAGCAGATGTGTCTTCACTTACAGTTGATATTACAAACCTTCGTACTATCATTAAAGAAGTAGTTCGTAAATCTTCTGAAGGTGTTGATTTATCAGAAGCAAAAGTCGTTATTGCAGGTGGGCGTGGAGTGAAGAGTGAAGAAGGTTTCGAACCTTTAAAAGAACTTGCTAAAGTACTTGGTGCCGCAGTGGGTGCATCACGTGGTGCATGTGACGCAGATTACTGTGACTATTCTTTACAAATCGGTCAAACTGGTAAAGTAGTAACACCAGATCTTTATATTGCAGCGGGTATATCAGGTGCAATCCAGCATTTGGCGGGAATGTCAAACTCGAAAATAATCGTTGCTATCAATAAAGACCCTGAAGCAAACATTTTTAAAGTAGCGGACTACGGTATTGTTGGTGACTTATTTGAAGTAATTCCTATGCTTACAGAAGAATTTAAAAAACTTAAAGTAAATGCTTAAAAAAGATACTTGGCTCTATCAAAAAGAGCCGAGTTTTTTTCTTTCAAGCTAAAATGTAGATGTAGTTATTTTAGTCTGATATAATCAAAACATAGTTAGTCTAAGGAGGAATTTTAAAATGGCAATTGTACACGGAACTGATCAGACTTTTACTCAAGATATAGAAGAAGGTTTAGTATTAGTAGATTTTTGGGCAACATGGTGTGGTCCATGTAAGATGATAGCTCCTGTTTTAGAAGAAATGGATGCTGAAATGAGCGATAAAGTAAAAATCGTAAAAGTAGATGTGGATGAAAACCAAGCAACTGCTAGTCAATTCGGTATTATGTCTATCCCAACTTTAGTATTATTTAAAGATGGTCAACCAGTAGACAAAGCTGTTGGTTTCCAACCAAAAGAAGCTTTAGTTCAATTCGTAGAAAAAAACGCATAATATAAAACCGGGTCCTAAATGGTGCCCGGTTTTTTTAAAAATAAGTATATAAATATGTGAGCCATGAACAGGTTGATTTCCACTGCAGTCGGACGCTTTCCATGGGGTGAGCAATGAGCCATCACCGCCGCTGTTGCGTCGTTTGTGATGGCTCATTTGTCTCCGAGGAACGAAGGCTAATAGCGCCACATCGTGTGGCAACGCCTTCGTGACCAACAACCTGTTGGCCTCCGTCTGGAGTCGCCACCTTTCACTACAATCCATTAAGTGAGTAGTTCCTAAAAAGAGAGTATATGAAATTGATATACTAGAAATCCAATATTCACAACGAATTGAAGTGATTTTAAGGGTGTCTTCCTTAAGCAGGATTTCCTATATATTTTTACTTTTATCGTACACAGTATACATGAATCAGCGAGTAGAAGATTAGAATTGGTGGGGCCTGAAAAAATAGGTAGTATTCAATGATAAGAAGCGCTGAGCGGATGAAATTGCATCTTCGTCCGCTTTTAAAAGAATAGGAAAGTATCTAATCTCTCATTCACCAAACCTTACGCACCTAGTCTCTACAAATTTCAAGAAGGCGACGGACAAACATCCGCCACAAGATTATCGAAAAAAAGTGGATGGAGAAGTGACTGCAGTCACTTCTCAATCCACAAAAATTCCCGTGGTAATAGTGGAGCAAATGTTTCGTCCAAAGCACTCTAGAAATAGAGAAGACAAGGTGCACTAAAAGGGCGCTTGCGCTTTTCTTACTGAATTCAGCCAAGGTCCTCAGTTCTATAATTTGATAATAGGTGATAATATGAATGATTTAATTCAACAAAAATGTGCAATCCTACCAGATCAACCTGGTTGTTATTTAATGAAAGACCGACAAGGAACAATTATCTATGTTGGTAAAGCGAAAATATTAAAAAATCGTGTGCGTTCTTACTTTACCGGGTCTCACGACGGAAAAACACAAAGACTTGTACAAGAAATAGTTGACTTCGAATATATTGTTACATCGTCTGAGCTAGAGGCATTGATACTTGAACTTCATCTTATAAAAAAACATGATCCGAAGTACAATATTATGTTGAAAGACGATAAAACGTATCCATACATTAAAATTACAGCTGAAAAAGATCCTAAACTTATTATTACGAGACAAGTAAAAAAAGATAAAGGAAAATATTTTGGCCCCTATCCTAATTCACACGCTGCGCACGAAACAAAAAAACTACTTGATCGATTATATCCCTTACGAAAATGTCAAAAGATGCCGAACCGAGTTTGTTTATATTATCATATGGGGCAATGTTTAGCTCCTTGTGTGAAAGAGATTGAAGATTCCACGTATAGTGAAATAATTCAAGAAATATCGAGCTTTTTAAACGGTGGTCATTTGCATGTCAAAAAAAACTTAACCGACAAGATGCATGCAGCAGCTGAAAGTTTAGAATTTGAGCGCGCCAAAGAATATCGAGATCAAATATCTCATATTGAACAAGTGATGGAAAAACAAAAAATGACAATGAATGATTTTACGAGTAGGGATATATTTGGGTATTCAGTTGACAAAGGATGGATGTGTGTCCAAGTTTTTTTCGTTCGCCAAGGGAAACTAATCGAAAGAGATGCTTCTGTATTCCCGATTTATCGCGATCCGGAAGAAGAGTTTCTCACATTTTTAGGTCAGTTTTATGCTAAATTGGAACATATTAAACCAAAAGAGATCTTCGTTCCAAGTGATACTGACTTACATTTAGCAACGGAGCTATTAGAAATGAAAGTAATTATTCCGCAAAAGGGAGCAAAAAAGAATTTAGTTGATCTTGCTGAAAAAAATGCGGTTTTAGCCTTGAGTGAAAAATTTCATCTAATTGAACGGCAGGAAGAAAGAACTGTTGGAGCTGTGGAAGAATTAGGGGAACTAATAGGAATTGCCTCTCCGAATCGAATAGAATCCTTTGATAACTCTCATATACATGGGACTGATGCAGTTTCAGCAATGGTTGTTTTTGTTGATGGGAAAGCATATAAGAAAGACTATCGAAAATATAAAACAAAAACCGCAGCTAAACATGATGATTATGGTGCGATGCGTGAAGTTGTTCGTAGAAGATACACGCGTGTTTTAAAAGAAAACTTACCACTTCCGGATCTAATAATTATTGATGGTGGTAAAGGGCAAATAGAAGTTGCTAGAGAAGTTATAGAGGACGAGTTAGGGTTAGACATACCGATTGCTGGGCTTGTGAAAGACGGAAAACATCAAACTTCTCAGCTATTATTTGGGGAACCTTTGGATATTATCCCGATGAAACGTACAAGTGAAGCTTTTTACTTGTTACAGCGAATTCAAGATGAAGTGCATCGTTTTGCTATCACCTTCCATCGGCAACAACGAGGGAAACATACTATCGCATCTTCTTTAGATGGTATTGAAGGTATAGGACCAAAGCGAAAGACGTTATTGTTAAAACATTTTGGTTCGCTGAAAAAAATGCAGATAGCTACTAAAGAAGAATTTATAGAAGCGGGACTTCCTGAAAAGTTAGCGGATATAATGGTTAGTCATTTTCAGAAAAGTTTATTGTCTTCTGAATAGTGTTATGGTATGGTTGAAACAATTTAATATTCACTTAAAAAGTGAAGATAGAGGTGCGAATTGACAAGAGTACTCAACAGGAGGATGAAAAGAGCCTGTAATCGTTGAGGAAAGGGTCATTTGCCGAAACAGAGAAAAGCTTTTCCTTTTCTTTTGTTGGTTCTGCATTTAATAAATGTAGGATTGTCAGAATGCAGTATTCTGGAGGGCTATCTCACATGGACAATTTTTTTGACCGTGTATGAGACAATGCTTTTCACAATATGTGAAAAGCATTTTTTTCTTTAGCTTATCATCGAAATAAGGGAGAAGATGTTCATGAGCAAGATAGTAATGAAGTTTGGTGGAACTTCGGTCGCGACAACCGAAAAAATCGCGAAAATTGCACATCGTATTAGTCGTGAGAAAGAAAAAGGGCATGACATTGTAGTTGTAGTATCTGCAATGGGTAAGACTACAGATGATTTAGCTAACTTAGCTTTTGAATTATCAGAAGCACCAAATAAAAGGGAAATGGATATGCTCCTATCTACAGGAGAACAAGCAACTATGGCCTTACTTTCTATCAAATTACAAGCGATAGGTGTTGATTCCGTTTCTTTAACGGGTTGGCAGGTAGGTTTGCAGACAGATGCAGTACATAGAAATGCAAAAGTAGTTAAAATAGATGCAACTAAAATCTTGAATCTACTTGCTGAAAAAAAAATAGTAATCGTTGCGGGGTTTCAGGGAGTGTCCGATTCTGGTGAAATTACAACGCTTGGTAGAGGAGGGTCGGATACAACGGCTGTAGCAATTGCAGCTTCTATTGCAGCTGACATTTGTGATATTTATACAGATGTAGAAGGTGTATTTACTTCTGACCCTCGTTTTGTAACAAATGCAAGAAAGTTAGCGCAGTTAGAGTACGATGAAATGCTAGAATTAGCTAATCTAGGAGCTGGTGTTTTACATCCTAGGGCAGTTGAATTTGCGAAAAATTACAAAATTCCATTACGAGTGCGTTCAAGCTATAACGATGAAGAGGGAACGATTTTAAAGGAGGAAGTAGATATGGAAAATAACTTGGTTGTTCGAGGGGTAGCATTTGAATCTGATATTGTTCGTTTAACAATAGAGTATGAAGTGCCATTTAATGGCTCATTAGCTTCTATTTTTACAACCCTTGCAGCGAATCATATTAATGTGGATATTATTGTTCAATCAATTGTTGATGGGGTAAAACCTGCTGTTTCTTTTTCTATTAAAAAAGAATCGTTAGCTGAAGCGATAACTGTTTTAGAATCGAATAAACAAATGCTAGGCTTCACTTTTGCAGATTTTGAAGTGGGTCTTGCGAAAGTTTCGATTGTTGGATCTGGAATGGTTTCCAATCCTGGTGTTGCAGCGCAGATGTTTGATCGCCTTAGAAAAGAAAATATCCCAGTGAAGATGGTAAGTACATCAGAAATAAAGGTTTCTGTTGTCGTACCACAGAATGACATGATCCAAGCTGCAAATGCTTTGCATGATGAGTTCGGGTTGGCACTTGTTTGATAAGAAAAACACAAGCGTCATTTAAGTGCATCTTGTCTTTACTATCTCCAGAGTGATTTGGACAAAACATCAGCTACACTATTGACGAAGAATTTTATTGAGGATCTGGAAGTGACTGAGTCACTTCCAAATCCTCTTTTTTCGGTAATCTTGTGGCATTTGTTTGTCCGTCGCCCTCTAGGGTTGCGTAGAGACACGATGTAATTGGTTTGGATAATGAGAGATTAGATGCTATCCTACTCTTTTAAAAGCGGACGAAGATACAATTTCGTCCGCTCAGCACTTCTCTATACATGGATGCTAGCTATTTTTCTCTAGTACCACCTACTCTAATCATACACCAACGGATTCATGTACTCGGTGGACGATAAAAGTAATAAACAAACAAGCCCTTAAATGAGTATATGCACAGCTAATAAACCCTAAAGAAGACAGTCCCTTGCATATATTTCCAATTAGAGATGTTCCGCGTTGATGGCAGAAAATCTACAAATGAGTAGGGAAAATAAAAGGTTTCTGGAATGTAAAACATTTCCAAAATCTTTTTACAAGATAAGAAAGTATATGAAAATGTACCATGAACACTGGGTTCATGGTACATTTGTTATATGGAAAAGAATATATTAAAACGAATATTTTTTGATGAGCATAATCATTGGAATCAATTTTTATTGAAACATGAAAACAAGGTAAGACCTATAGTTGTAAAAGAAGTTGAAAAGTTCAAGGGATGCGGAAAGGTAGTTAATGGGTTCAAACTCTTTGTATGTGAAGGGTGTCATGATTTAAAAAAAGTTGCCTATCGATGCAAAGGACGTTTCTGTACAACCTGTTCAGTGGGAGAAAGTGAAGAATGGAGCCGTCTAATATCCCATGATATGTTTCAAGTCAACCACCGACATGTGATTTTTACGGTAGATGAAGGATTGCGTGAAGTCTTCTTACTACACAGACGTCTTTTAAAACCAATGATGGATGAAGCTGCAAAACTTCTTAGAGATTACTTTTATAAAAAAACAAAGGTGATTCCTGGTATAATCTCAGGTCTCCACACATTCGGATCAAGAGTTAATTTTAACCCACATGTCCATATGTTAGTGACTATGGGAGGTATTAATGCACAAGGTGAATACGTAAAATATGATTTCTTACCTTTTGGGATGCTTCGGAAGCAATGGCAGACGGTTGTCTTAAAGCTAATCAGAAAGAATTTAAATCCTAGAGAGAAAAAGCAAGTGCAATCACGACTTCAAGCAGCCTACCAAAATAATGGGAAAGGTTTCTATATACATGCACCAAAACAAAAGGGAAAGATAGAAGAACAACTAAGATACATTGGGCGTTATATGCGTCGACCTGCAATAGGGTTGAATCGGATCGAAGCATATGATGGTCAAAGCGTAACTTTTACTTACAAAGATAAGACCAATGGTCAGCAAAAGAAAGAAACAATTTCTGTGGAGGAGTTTATTTCCCGATTAATTCGTCATATCCCCGATGAACAATTCAAAACTATACGTCATTATGGTATGTACTCACGTAAAACCAAAGGTGATACTAGAAAATTACTGACGGAATGGCAGAAGGAAGTAAAGAAGTGGATCGTTAGAATAGGTTCTAAACTAAAAAGACGTAATTGGAGAGAGAAATTTCTGGCTGCCAAACAGCCGGATCCTTTGAGGTGCCCAAAATGTGACAACTGCTACATCTATAAGGGAGAAGTCTGTCTTCAGGAGGGGGTACTAACGATACGGGTAGCTTTATGCGACAATACAAGAAACTATTTAGAAAGGGTGATTCGTCATTTCACCAGTCAGCAAACCACGCAAAAAGAAAAACAAAAGCAAACCAACTATTATCAAGGCACCAGTAATATACGAATGTCTACTGTGTGATGCGGAAGAGAAAATTCCTTATCAAGTGGTAAGAGACTTCGATCGAATGGACGATGGAGATCCAACTGTTCCACCCATGTTTGAATGTGAGCAGTGTGGAGCGCAAATGTATCCGAGGGTATACAAAGGAATACATGGAATGGTGTATAAAATATCTGACGTAAAATAAACAAAAAAGGACCGGGCGTCTTTTTGCCCGGTTTTTCTTATCTTTAATCTAAGCGAGCAATGTACTGTACGACATTTACATTGCTTTTGTTTTAAATGCAAATCGGTTAGTTTAGATAGTTGCTTTCAAGTCCCATTTGATCTGAAACGTAACAATTCCATTTTTCTTTACTTGTTCGTCAAAGCACTCTGCCATATACCCACCAATTTTTTGTTGTTGTTCGGCTAAAAATCCAGCTTCTAATCGATGGCTTCTACTAAGTCCGCTTTGTGGCAAATTATACGTTTCTAAAGTATAGTAGGCGGAATCCTTCGTTGTTTTTTCTAACTCCAAAGTCCCCCAACCAGCTTCTTGAAAGAACGTTAAAGCTTCCTCCATGGTATACAGTGGAAACTTTCGGGCTAGATCTTTTCCGGCCCAGTATAAAATATCTTTTTCATGTTTTCCGAGAATAGAAGCAAGAACGTGATCTCGTATTAATTCATATCCAAAGGAAGTTACATGTGAATGTTCCTTTTCATTCAAGTAGCAACCCTTCTTTCTAAAAAAATGTCATTTGTACTTGTTTATTTTATCAGAAAAAAATTCAGTTGGTAAGAGTAATAGTTTGTGAAAAAGGAAACGAATCATTATAGAAAGATGTAAGCTTTTAGATTTTAGAAAAAAATAAAGATGCCTTGACGCTCTAAAATGATGAGAGTACAATGGATATGTCATAAATACGTAACATGATGATGTGAAAAAGTGGTGAATTCTATTGCTTTTTTACAATAGTATTCAAGTAAGCCAAATGGAAAATTGAGGGGGGCAACTGTTTTGTCGAAAAATCGCGAATTTTACTGGCGTCGATTACATTCACTTTTAGGAATAATTCCTGTTGGTTTGTTTTTGATGGTACATTTAGTAGTAAACCATTTTGCTACAAGAGGAGCAGATGCATTTAATAACGCATCGAATTTTATGGAAAGTTTGCCGTTTTTGCTTATAATGGAAATCTTCATAATTTATTTACCATTATTGTTCCACGCATTTTACGGAATTTACATTGCATTTACAGCGAAAAATAATCCGAAAAATTTTGGTACTCTTCGTAATTATTTATTTATTTTACAACGATTTACTGGAATTTTTCTTGTTGTATTTATTGCCTGGCATGTTTTTGAAACGAAGATTCAAACGGCAATCGCAGGGGATGAAGTTAATTTTGATATGATGGCAAATATTTTATCAAATCCATGGATGTTTGGCTTTTATATCGTTGGGATAGTAGCTGCTACATTCCATTTAGCTAATGGTATTTGGTCATTCTTAGTTAGCTGGGGCTTTACGCAATCACCTAAATCCCAACAAATTGTTACATATGTAACATTAGTAATCTTCTTAGCGTTATCTGTAGTTGGTGTACAAGCTCTATTAGCGTTTAGATAAGATCCTTCTACAAGTTCAACTACTATTAAATGAGGAGTGAGATAAACATGGCAAAAAGTAAACTAATTGTTGTCGGCGGTGGATTAGCTGGATTAATGGCAACAATGAAAGCGGCCGAAGATGGCACGCATGTAGACCTATTTTCAATAGTTCCTGTAAAACGCTCACACTCTGTTTGTGCTCAAGGTGGTATTAACGGAGCTGTAAATACAAAAGGTGAAGGTGATTCACCAACAGTTCATTTAGATGACACTGTATATGGTGGGGACTTCTTAGCAAATCAACCTCCAGTAAAAGCTATGGCAGATGCTGCACCTGGAATAATTCACTTATTTGACCGTATGGGTGTTATGTTTAATCGAACACCTGAAGGGTTATTAGACTTCCGTCGTTTCGGTGGTACATTAATGCACCGCACTGCTTTCGCGGGAGCAACGACTGGTCAACAATTACTTTATGCTTTGGATGAGCAAGTTCGTCGATTTGAAGTCGATGGATTAGTTACAAAATTCGAAGGATGGGAATTCCTTGGAATAATAAAAGATAATGAAGGCGTTTGTCGTGGTATTAAAGCACAAAACCTTCAAACAATGGAAATTCGTGCATTCCGCGGAGATGCTGTTATTATGGCAACTGGTGGGCCAGGAATTATTTTCGGTAAAACGACAAACTCAATCATTAACACTGGTTCTGCAGCATCAATTGTATATCAACAAGGAGCTCATTATGCAAACGGAGAATTTATCCAAATTCATCCAACAGCAATTCCTGGTGATGACAAATTACGCTTAATGTCAGAATCTGCACGAGGTGAAGGTGGACGGATTTGGACATACAAAGACGGTAAACCTTGGTATTTCCTTGAGGAAAAATACCCTACTTATGGGAATCTTGTTCCACGTGATATTGCAACACGTGAAATTTTCGATGTATGTGTTAACCAAAAACTAGGTATTAACGGTGAAAACATGGTTTATCTAGACCTTTCTCATAAAGATTCACATGAACTTGACGTTAAATTAGGTGGCATTATCGAAATCTATGAGAAATTCACTGGTGATGACCCACGTAAAGTTCCGATGAAAATTTTCCCGGCCGTTCACTATTCTATGGGAGGATTATGGGTAGATTACGATCAAATGACGAATATCCCTGGATTATTTGCTGCAGGAGAATGTGATTATTCACAGCATGGAGCCAACCGTTTAGGAGCCAACTCATTGCTATCTGCTGTATTTGGCGGTAGTGTTGCAGGTCCTAATGCAGTGAAATATATGAGAGGCTTGAATACTCATGCAGTAGATATGGACGATGTTATTTTTGATGCGGAAGTTAAACTTGAACAAGAAAAATGGGATCAAACGTTAGCGATGAAAGGTACTGAAAATGCTTACTTAATTCATAAAGAACTAGGTGAGTGGATGACAGATAATGTAACGGTTGTTCGTTACAACGACAAACTTGAAGCTACTGACAAAAAAATCCTAGAGTTACTTGAACGATACGAAAATATTAATATGGATGATACACAACAATGGTCTAACCAAGGTGCATCATTTACTCGTCAATTAAAAAATATGCTATATTTAGCACGTGTAATTACATTAGGTGCGCTGAATCGTAACGAAAGCCGTGGAGCACATTATAAACCGGATTTCCCGGAACGTAATGATGAAGAATTTATGAAGACGACGATGGCTAAATTTGATCCAACTACTGGAGCTCCGATTTTCCATTACGAAGATATAGATGTATCACTTGTTGCACCTCGTAAACGTGATTATTCTTCTAAGAAGGGAGAAAATTAATAATGGTTACAGCAACAGAAACAAAAAAAGTACAAGTTGAAATATTACGTCAAAATACACCAGAATCTACACCTTATTGGGAAAAATTCGAAGTGAACTGGCGTCCAAATATGAATGTTATTTCTGCGTTAATGGAGATTCGACAAAATCCAGTTAATACGGACGGTAAAGCTACCACTCCAGTAACTTGGGATATGAGCTGTTTGGAAGAGGTATGTGGGGCTTGTTCGATGGTAATTAACGATAAGCCACGTCAGTCTTGTTCTGCTCTTATAGATAAACTGACACAACCTATTCGTTTGGCACCAATGAAAACTTTCCCAGTTGTTCGAGATCTTCAAGTGGACCGTACACGCATGTTTGACTCTTTGAAAAAAGTGAAAGCTTGGGTTCCTATCGATGGTTCTTACGATCTTGGTGAAGGACCTCGCATGCCTGAACGTAAACGTCAATGGGCATATGAGTTGTCAAAATGTATGACTTGTGGTGTATGTTTGGAAGCATGTCCGAACGTTAATAGTGGTTCTTCATTTATGGGCCCAGCACCACTTTCACAAGTTCGTTTATTCAATGCACATCCAACTGGTGCTATGAATAAAGACGAACGTTTAAATGAAATTATGGGTGATGGTGGCCTTGCAAACTGTGGTAACGCTCAAAACTGTGTTGTTGCATGTCCAAAAGGTATTCCATTAACAACTTCCATTGCAGCATTAAACCGTGATACAACGGTTCAAATGTTCAAAAACTTCTTCGGAAGCGACCACATGGTTGACTAATAAAAGAAAAGCGCAATCGCCTATTTCTAACCCGACAGGCAAATGAGTTTAGTGTAGGTCTGCTTCGCCACATCCTGTGGCAAAGCAGACATGACCCGCGTCATGCGGGCCAAGGAGGCAGTTCCTCAGCCGCCGCAGTAATTTCACATTTGACCCCGAGGGAAAGGTGCTGGAGTCTAGACAGTTTCTAAGTAGAAAGGGTTTTACTTTCTATGGGCTGTTAATAGGAAATCTGTGTAGAATATTTATTTCTATGCAGATTTTTTATTTGTCTGATACAATAAATGAATAACTATTCATTTATTTGGGGGATTGTCACGATGAAAATTAGTTACATACAAGATTTAATGAGTTGGGAAAAGGAATTTACGTTTTATTCAGAGGTAAGTGTTCGTTTTTCTGAAACAGATATGTATGGTCATTTAAACAATACGGTAACGTTTGCATATTTTGAATATGCCCGTATAGAATATTTAAAACATATAAAGTTAATGAATGAATGGCTAAATCCGAATGGTGAAAAGATTCCTGTGGTAGCTGATTTGCAATGTAATTATATGAAGCAAGTCTTTTTTGACGAGAAATTACGTATTTATGTAAAAGCAAATTCTGTTGGTTCTTCATCCGCTGATCTTCATTACATGGCAAAGAATGAAAAAGGTGAAATCATCTTTACTGGTAGGGGAACGATTGTTCAGATTGATAAAAAAACTGGAAAAGGTTCTAAATGGTCTGAGGAAGAAATAAAAATTTTTAAAAAGTGAGCATAACTAGCCGTCACCTACTTTCCCTACGCTACATACGTTAGTAGAAGAGTGGATAGGGGGCTATGGCATTGTATGATAGTAATCAGCATCGATCAATACTGACGAACAGGGAACGTCAAATTTTTCAGTTATTAGTAGAAGATCATTCTACAAAAGAAATATCTATTCAGTTATCTATAAGTGAAAAAACAGTAAGAAATCATATTTCTAATACGATACAAAAACTTGGGGTATCGGGTAGGTCTCAAGCAATTGTTGAATTATTACGTTTAGGTGAATTGTCGTTGAATTAACCTTATTCTGCAGCTAAAGTCTGCTACTGAATGGGGTTAAAGTCTTCGGTAGATGTTAAAGATTTTGTATAGAAGTTTATCTTTCGACCTCTACTAAAAATCTATGCTAAAATACGCTGCGACGTAATTTATTTAGAATCCTTGCCATTTTCCTCAGAACACGTCACAATAATACTTAGTATGTATCGTTTTGAGGAGTGAAGGAACAGATGGCTGATGAAATAAAGAGTGTAAAACATAATCATGATGAAGTCGCTTTTTTAGAAAAAGAACTTAGACATATATCTGGTATTATAAAGCAAAAAGGGCGTCAAATGTTACATGCCTATACAATTACTCCCCCACAGTTTGTGGCACTACAATGGCTCTTGGAGCATGGAGATATGACAATTGGTGATTTATCAAATAAAATGTATTTAGCTTTTAGTACAACGACCGATTTAATTGATCGTATGGAAAAGAGTGAGCTTGTTCAAAGAATAAGAGATGAACAAGATCGTCGAGTAGTGCGTATACATTTGTTAAAAGAGGGCGAACGTATAATAGAAGAAGTAATTGTCAAAAGACAACATTATTTAGAAGACATACTAGATCAATTTAATTCAGACGAAGTAGCGAATCTATCTACATTACTAGAAAAACTACACCAAGAGATGAAAAAGAACTGAGGAATTCAAGTGAAAGCCCCGATTGGCGTTATAGACTCTGGAGTTGGCGGGTTAACGGTTGCAAAAGAAATAATGCGACTATTGCCGAATGAAGAAATTATTTATATAGGTGATACTGCAAGATGTCCATATGGACCACGTTCTGAAGAAGAAGTACGCAAATTTACCTGGCAGATGGCAATTGCTTTGTCTAAAATGAATATAAAAATGCTTGTTATAGCTTGTAATACAGCAACGGCAGTAGCACTTAATTCATTGGGCAAAAAATTGCCTTTTCCAGTAATTGGCGTTATTTTTCCTGGGGCGCGTGCTGCTATGAAAGCCACAAAAAAAAATGAAATTGTAGTGTTAGGTACAAGCGGTACGATTAAAAGCGGAGCTTATGAAACTGCGATTGCTTCTTTAAATACGTCCAGTAAAGTGATTCCTCTTGCTTGTCCTACCTTTGTGCCTCTTGTCGAAAGCAATGAGTATGAAGGTGAATTTGCTCGTAATATGGTTATTAATACGTTATTACCATTAAAAAACGAACAATTCGATACTGTTATTCTTGGTTGTACTCATTACCCTCTATTGCAACTATATATTGAGGAATCAGTTGGTCCACAGGTAATAGTACTTTCTTCAGCGGAGGAAACTGCCCAAGAAGTATTGGGATATTTAAACTTCCATCACATGCATAATCCAATTGCCGGCTATAAAAAACCGATTTTTTATACAACTGGATCTATTCCCATATTCAAGACAATCGTAGAAAAGTGGTTAGAATTACCGAATGCAGATGTAAGAACTATATCATTCACATGACCCTGTCAGCTTGAGAATCCTCGAAAAACAGGGTTTTCTTTTGCTTACATGGCCGTTTGAAAAAGGAGACATATATGACAACGAGAACTGATGGTAGAGATGTAAATCAATTAAGAGATATACAAATTGAAACAGATTATTTAATTCATCCGGAAGGCTCCGTATTAATAACGGTAGGACGAACTAAAGTGATTTGTAATGCAACAATAGAGGACCGTGTACCACCTTTTTTAAGAGGACAAGGTAAAGGCTGGATAACAGCGGAGTATTCCATGCTGCCTCGTGCTACAGAATCGCGCACACAAAGAGAAGCATCTAAAGGGAAGGTTACAGGTCGTACCATGGAGATTCAACGTCTAATAGGACGAGCATTACGTTCAGTCGTGGATCTAGAAAGCATTGGAGAGAAAACGATATGGATCGACTGTGATGTTATACAAGCAGATGGTGGAACGAGAACGACAAGTATTACAGGGGCTTTTGTTGCCTTATCAATTGCACTTGGAAAACTATACAATGAAAAGGGTTTACCGGTATTCCCGGTACGTGAATATTTAGCTGCAACAAGTGTTGGGATAGTTGAGAACATTGGTGTCGTATTAGATTTAAATTATGAAGAGGATTCCACAGCTTCTGTTGATATGAATATCGTGCAAACGAGCAGTGGAGAATATGTAGAACTTCAAGGTACAGGTGAGGAATCCACGTTCTCCAAAAAACAATTGTTGGAGTTACTAGAGTTTGGAGAAATCGGTATTCAACAACTAATGGATGTTCAACGTGCTGCACTTGGTGAATTAGCGACCAAAATTGGCGATAAAGGACAGGTAACAGAATGAAAAAAATAATTATTGCTACTAAGAATAAAGGAAAAGCAAAGGACTTTGAAGCACTATTCGGACCTCTCGGATATGATGTGCTAACATTGCATGATGTGGCAGACGATATGGATGTAGAAGAAACAGGTACTACATTTGAAGAGAATGCATTAATTAAAGCGACAGCCCTTTCTGAGCGTTTACAAACGATGGTGATAGCTGATGATAGTGGACTTGAAATTGACGCTCTAGACGGCCGACCAGGTATCTATTCTGCGAGATATGCTGGAGAAGCGAAAAGCGACGAAGCAAATATCGATAAAGTACTTGAAGAGCTTGTAAACGTGGAGGAACTAAATCGCACTGCTAGATTCGTTTGCGCAATTGCAATCGCATCTCCAAATTTAGAATCAGTAACCGTAAGAGGCACTTGCGAAGGTATCATAGCAAAAGAAAGAAAAGGCACTAACGGATTCGGTTATGACCCGATCTTTTATGTTCCATCTGAAAATAAAATGATGGCAGAGCTATCCGCGGAAGAAAAAGGAGCAATTTCTCACAGAGGAAACGCGATTAAAAAACTTTCCGAACATATTGCCAAGTTATTCTAATTGAGTAGGTAATCCGATGAAATTATTAGTATTTAGTGATACACATGGTGACACAAAAACGATGGAACAGGTTATACAGGTTCACCAAGATGTGGACGCTGTGATTCATTGTGGTGATAGTGAACTGGACTTTTCTTATTTTGAAAATAAATCCGTACATGTTGTCAAAGGGAATTGTGATTTTGATCCTAACTTTCCTAATGAAATTACTTTTCAAGTGAAAAATGAAACAATCTATGTGACGCACGGACACTTATATCAAATAAAATCAACGCTTTTGCCAATTTATTATCGTGCACAAGAAGTACAAGCGTCCGTTGTATTCTTTGGTCACTCTCATTTGCTCGGTGCAGAAGTAAATAATGGCATTCTTTTTGTGAATCCAGGTAGTATACATCAGCCGCGGGGAAGAAAAGAAAAAAGCTATGCAATCGTGGAAAAGTTGGACAAGCAATGGAGGGTATCCTTTTTTTCTGAAGAACATCGATTACTTGAACAAGTTCATTTTGAATGTTAAAGATATAAATGTGTTATTAATTTGTGAGTTAATCAATTTCATAATTTAAAGTTAGAGCATAAAACAGAGACAATATTAAAAGGGAAATGTAAAAGTATGTATAATATACTATTCATTAATCAGCGTAATTTCCGCTATAGGCGGACGCTTTCCGCGGGGTGAGAAATGAGCCATCACCGCCGCATTCGCGTCGTTTACGATGTCTCATATATCTCCGTGGAACGAAGGCTAAGAGCGCCACATCGTGTGGCAACGCCTTCGTGACCAACATCCTGTTGGCCTCCGTCTGGAGTCACCGCCTGTCGCTCCCATCAATAAAATAAGCATTGTTCGTGTTTGAAGAATTAAATGCTATTTATGAAATTCATTCAGTTAATCTAAGAATTCTACGAGGTTGCTTAGAGGTATTGAATCTCTCTTATGATATTAGAACAGTAGTCTGCTCTTTGACAGCTAGGAGCAAAACATTTTAATAACTCAACTTATTAAAAAAATACGAAATAGCATTGACTTAAAGTAGTTACCATTATATAATAAATCTTGTCTTTCCTATCTGTGTGGTGGGGGAGTACTTGGTCTCAGTAGCTCAGCTGGATAGAGCAACGCCCTTCTAAGGCGTCGGTCGGGGGTTCGAATCCCTCCTGGGACATACCGTTTTATAACGTTATATTTAGAGAAATAAGCACTTTCACTTATGATTCAATTTTACAGTACTCGGTCAGTCGAGTTTCTGTACTAAAGAATTGTAGGTGGAGGTGTTTTTTTCTTTGTCCAAAAAGAAGGGGATATTTAATATTCAAATTGAATAAGCATTGACTGTGATTATAAAGCAACTTGAAGTAAGTGGCTGTCGTGAAAGAACGTTATACGATTACCGCACTATTGTGCATTACTTTATCAGGGACACTAAAGTTGAATTTCTGATAGTCATAACCAGCGATGTTATTTACACTTGGTTTGAAAAGATGAATGTCAAAAATACAACTAAATTAACACGTTTGAAGTGCTTCAAAGCATTTTTAGCACGTTATTTTGATAATGGATGGTGGAGAAATAAGTTTTGACGGTCAGTAAATATCAAAGTGGATACTGAAATTAAGCTAGGGGCAACAGTTGAAGATGTAAGTTTACTATTATCTGTTCTCGACTTTACGAAGTTTTTGGAGTTGAGAAATGTCACAGTTGTTTTACTTATGTATCGTTGTGGATTGCGGATTGGGACAATTGTACGTATGAAGGGACAGCAAGTTGATTTTGTATATCAAAGATTACAACTTGACGAAGAGGTTATGAAGAATCATAAAGGATCAATTTTACCTGTAGATGAACAAATGCTTTACCTATTACAAGGAATTGGAAAGTAGAATAATCTAATCAGAGAAGAATACAAAGAAGATAACAGTAATTTATTTATTACGATTAATAAAGTGAAACTCAAACAGTGGGGGTTTTCCCCCATCCCCCACTATTTGTTAGTTGAACCATTCGGGGTTTTACTGCCCGTTAATGCGGGATAAATCAAGAATTTGTAATTTTACTTCAATAGAATACTTACTTCGAGCCATAAAAAATACTCCCCTAGATAAACAGAATTTTTTAATCTGTCTACCTAATGGAGAGCATATAAGTTCAATAACGAACAAGAGGTGCCTTATTTTTAACTAAAAAGCATTTGCGATTTTAAAAATAAGAGTAATTTTTTGAATGACTAGTAGAATATTTTACACCCGCCATCAGTCGTTATTACTTGGAAAAGCAAATGTTGACACGGATTCGCTGTTTTCTTCAAACCATTTTTCTGAAATGGTTTTGGTTTTGGTGAAGAAGCGGACTTGGTCAGGCCCAAACATATGCCCCTCGCCGAATCGAGAGCGTTTCCAACCAGCAAAGTTATAATAACCAACAGGAATTGGAATTGGCACGTTTACCCCAACCATGCCGACGTCAATTTCCGTAGTGAATTTGCGAGCGGCGGCTCCGTTATTCGTGAAAATTGTGACGCCGTTACCGAGCTCATGAGCATTGACTAAGTCAATTGCTTCCTCTAATGAATCTACACGGACGACGTTACGAGCAGGTCCAAAAACTTCTTGTTCATAAATTTCCATGCCAGGTTTGATGTTGTCTAATAAGGTAGGACCTAGATAAAAGCCATTGGAATTTTCAGCAATGTCTGGGTGGCGACCATCGCATACGAGTGTAGCGCCTTCTTCTAGGCTACGGTCGATATAGCCAATGATTGCATCCTTTGATTGCTTTGTAATAACAGGTCCAAAATCAACGTCTGAATCTGTGTACGGTCCCACTTTTAATTTTGAGATTTTATCAGCCAATACTTTGACAAGGTTATTTGCTGTTTCTTCGCCAACGGGAATGATTGTGGAAATGGCCATACAGCGTTGGGAAGCGGCCCCATAAGCAGCTCCTAAAAATGCGTTTGCGACTTGTTCTAAATCTGCATCAGGCATGACAATCATATTGTTTTTACCGCCACCTAATGCCGTAACACGCTTGCCGTATTTTGAACCGGTTGTGTAAATATAATCAGCGACTGCTGTGGAGCCGACAAACGAAATGGCTTCAACAGCAGGGTTTTCTAATAACTCGTTGACCGCATCCTTGTCGCCATTGATGACTGTCCAAACACCATCTGGTAAACCAGCTTCTTTCCATAGTTCCGATAAAAATAATGCGGAGCAGGGCACGCGCTCGGAGGGCTTTAAAATGACGGAATTACCGACTGCGACCGCCAAACTTGTAATGGCAAGTGGCACCATCACTGGAAAGTTGAATGGGGAAATCGCTGCAACGACGCCGAGTGGTACTTTTGCGGAATAAGCATTAATATCTCCGCCCACATTGACGGAGTAATCGCCTTTTAATAGGTGAGGGGCATTGATGGCTAAGTCTACGGATTCTAAACCACGTGTGATTTCACCCTTGGCATCCTCAATTGTTTTCCCGCTTTCGATACAAATGATGTCGATGAGCGTATCCATACGTGCGGTCATCAATTGACGAAACTTCATAACAATTTCAACACGTTTGCCAACTGATAGGGCTCGCCATGCTGGAAAGGCTGATTTAGCAGTTGCAATTGCACCTTGCACTTCCTCTTTTGTTGCAATAGGGACACGTGCAATCACTGCCCCTGAACTTGGATTGAAAACATCTGAGAAGTGACCACTTAAGCCTGCAACGATTTCATTATTAATAAAGTGCCCTAGTTCTTTTACCTCTGTATTCGTTACCATTCAATCATTTCCCCTTTGTGTTTTACGCATTTGGTAGTAGTTCATTTAAAGCATGCGTAAGTTTTTCAACAATCAAATCTTTTTCTGCTAATGAAATAATAAGTGGTGGAGCGAGTGTTAAAGTATTGTTAAAGCCTGCAACCGTGACACCATTTTTTCCGATGATTACCCCTTGTTCTTTACATAAAGAAATGACTTTGTTGACAGCAGTTACATCAAGTGGCGCTTTGGTATTCTTATCTTTTACAAGTTCAATGCCAATCAGTAAGCCTTTACCGCGGATATTGCCTACATTTGGATGATTCTTTAAGCGTTCTTGTAATTCTGCATGGAGAATTGCTCCCATTTCTTCTGAGCGAGCAAATAAATTTTCGTTTTCCAGAATTTCGATATTTTTGAGTGCAACAGCACAAGCTGCTGGAGAACCCCCGAATGTGTTGATATGGCGTAAAAAGTCGTACTCCTCGCTCCCTGCAAAGGCCTCATAAATTTCGCGACGCACAGCTGTAGCAGATAACGGCATATATGCGCTTGTTAAACCTTTTGCCATGGTTACAATATCCGGCTGAATGCCATAGTTTTGGAAGCCGAATGCTTTGCCTGTACGACCGAAGCCGCAAATTACTTCATCGACTATGAGTAAGGCCCCGTGCTTTTCACAAACTGCTTTTACGCCAAGCAAATAGTCCGCATGTGGCATTATTACGCCGCCGCCCGTAATAATAGGCTCGAGAATAACGCCGGCAATCGTCTCGGACATTTCCCACGTCATGACATTATCGATCGCCTGAACAGACGGTAGGGCAGCTGGCTCTGTAATATGATCTTCGTTTGCGCGGTAGGTATCTGGTGGTGCAACATGAATGAAGCCAGGTGCTAACGGTTCGTATTTATATTTGCGCTGTGCTTGCCCTGTTGCCGCTAATGCCCCCATCGTACTGCCGTGGTAGGCACGATAACGAGAAATAAATTTAGAGCGATTTGTGTGCCCTTTTTGCTGATGGTATTGACGTGCGATTTTGAAGGCGATTTCATTCGCTTCTGAACCACTATTAGAGAAAAATATTACATAATCATCGCCTAATAATTCGCTGATTTTTTCGCTTAGTTGAATGGCAGGGAGGTGCCCAACGGATAGGGGAGTATAGGTATTTTCCAGTAATTGCTCGTAAGCGACTTTGGCAATTTCCTCTCGCCCGTAGCCAACGTTCACACACCATAAACCAGACATGGCATCTAAATAACGGTTCCCATCAATGTCCGTTATCCAAGCGCCTTTCGATTTCTGAATGATAGCCGTCGCGTTTGGATTGTAGGGCTTCATGGAATGCCATACATATTGTTCATCTTTTACTTGCCAATTTTGACTCGTTAAATTCTTCATCAAATATAATCACTCCTTCATTTATCTTATGCTATCAATCCATTATTTATATTATTTTATAAACTTATTATTCTATTTATTGAGAAAAGTAGATTTGTACACAATGTAAGATAAATAAGCTTTTAGTATTATATCCATATATTCAGAATACACTTACTTTATAGTTTTTATAATGAATCACTTATTAATAACTATGAAAGAGAGGACTTGCATATGTTTAAAAGTAATCGCAGTAGATTACAGCAGTTGATTGAACAATTTAGTCAATTTGGTGCAACTGTCAATGGGGGCGTAACTCGTTTGTCCCTATCAAAAGAGGATGTATTAGGGAGAGACTATTTTTGTGAAATATGCAAAGAGTTAGGCATGGACATTCAAATAGATGATATGGCCAATATCTATGCGACTCTACCAGGAAAAAAAGATTGCCAACCAATCGTAATAGGATCACATTTAGATTCAGTTGAAAAAGGTGGCAGGTTTGATGGCGTCTTAGGTATTTTAACAGGAATAGAGGCGATACGAACGTTAAAAGAAAACGCCGTTGAGCTCGAGGTTCCATTAATGCTTGTGAATTTTACAAATGAAGAAGGTGCACGCTTCGATCCGGCGATGATGAGTTCCGGTGTACTCGCTTCAAAATTCAGTAAAGAAAAAATGCTGAAGTCTCTCGATAAAAATAGCATTACTTTTCAAGAAGCATTGCAGGCAAGCGGCTATGAGGGGGAGCAAGGGAGTCGCTTAACAGATGCGCTTGCTTATATTGAGTTGCATATTGAACAAGGACCAGTTTTAGCAGAAATGCAGCGTGATATAGGTGTGGTCGAAGGCGTTTTAGGCATGGTGTGCTATGAAATTACCGTGACAGGTGAATCAAATCACGCTGGCACAACACCAATGTCGATGCGTAAAGATCCAATGATTGTGGCGTCTCGTCTAATATCGTCTTTGCATGAGCAGCTGGGCAAAATTGACGAAGAGCTTGTGTTCACATTTGGGCGTATGCATGTGGCACCAAATATTCATACAGTCATTCCGAATGAAGTAGTGTTTAGCATGGATTCGCGTCATCAAAATCCCGACGTGATGCGTAAAGTGGAGAAACTATTGACTGGCTTAACTAAAGAGGAAAACGGTTGCCATATTCGCCCGGTGAAGCTATGGGGGCGGGAGACAGTATTTTTTGATGTAGCTATTTGCAATGAAGTGGAAAAATCATGTCATGAACTTGGTTATTCCTTCCATCGAATGTTCAGTGGGGCAGGGCATGATGCGCAGTATATCGCGAGCTTCATCCCCTCAGCAATGATTTTTGTTCCAAGTATCAATGGAAAAAGTCATTGCGAGGAGGAAGAAACAACATTTGAAGACTGTGCCAAGGGAGCAGACGTGTTATTGGAAACCGTGTTGACGCTACAAAAGAAGTTCAGCATGGGTGGCAAATACACACTAAACCAATGAACTAGCATATTACCATATGTCAACAAAACTTACATTCATTAATGGAAAGGTGAGATTAATGTGAAAAAAATAATTACAGGTGGCCTTATAGCGACAGCCTCAGATATGTATGAGGCAGATATTTTAATAGAGAACGGTAAAATTATGCAAATCGGCAAAAACTTATCAGCTGTTGGAGCAGAAATTGTAGATGCAACGGGTAAATACGTGATGCCGGGGGGAATTGATCCGCATACGCATTTGGATATGCCGTTCAACAACACGGTGACAGACGATGATTGGAAGTCGGGTACAATAGCGGCTGCCTTCGGGGGGACCACGACCATTTTAGATTTTTGCTTATCTGCGGGTGAAGAAAAACTTGCGGCGGCTGTGGAAAAGTGGCATGTAAAAGCAAAGGGTAAATCAGCCATTGACTATGGTTTCCATTTAATGATTGGTGATTTAACGCCTGACACAGAGGCCGAGTTACCATTGATACTAGAGCAGGAAGGGATTACGTCCATCAAGGTGTTCATGGCTTACGCGAAAGAATTCCAGGCGACAGACCGTACGCTTTTCAAAGCTTTTAAAATCGCAAAAGACATGGGTGCAGTTGTTATGGTGCACTGTGAAAATGGCTCAGTCATCGACGAATTAGTAGAGGAGGCGAAGCTAGCTGGTCAGACGGCTCCAATTTATCACGCACTTACGCGTCCCGCAGAATTAGAGGGTGAGGCCACGAAACGGGCCATTGAACTAGCGCATATCGCAGGAGCCAAGCTTTATGTTGTGCATGTGACGTGTAAAGAAGCACTAGATGAAATTATCGCAGCGCGTGAAAAGGGCTATGACGTGTATGGGGAAACATGTCCACCTTATTTAACGCTCGATCAGTCAGCGTTAGCACAGCCAGATTTCGAGGGGGCGAAATATGTTTGGTCACCACCACTTCGTCCGAAATATCATCAAAAGCATTTGTGGAATGCGTTGAAAGCCAAGCAACTGCAAACAATTGGCTCGGACCAATGTTCATTTAGCTTTAACGGGAAAAAGCAATTAGGGTTAAATGACTTTTCTAAAATTCCAAATGGTGGACCGTTTATCGAAGATCGTTTCAGCATTTTATTTTCTGAAGGCGTGGTGAAAGGTCGAATATCCATCCATGACTTCGTCGATATGATTTCGACTAATGCCGCAAAAATTTTCGGCTTATATCCACAAAAAGGAACGATTGCTATTGGTTCTGACGCGGATATCGTAATTTTTGATCCTACGGTAAAACGTGAGATTTCAGCGAATACCCACCATATGAATGTCGACTACAACCCATATGAGGGCTGGGAAGTGACAGGAGAGCCTATCAGTGTACTTGTGCGTGGAGAATACGTCATTAAAAACAAACAATTTGTAGGTGAATTAGGCAGTGGCCAATATATCAAGCGTGCACTGAAGCCCACGACTGCACAAACTATCACCGTATAAACATCAATCCTTGAGGGGGAATGTTTCAATGACTTCGCAACTCGAACGAAACTTTGTGGAAATGACTAGCAGGATGACAAAAAATGAAGCAATGGAAGAGGCTAATCGCTGTCTGTATTGCTATGACGCACCTTGCATAACAGCATGTCCAACTAGTATTCAAGTTCCGAATTTCATCAAAAAAATTGCTTCCAATAACATGAAAGGTTCGGCCATGACGATTATGGAGGCCAATCCAATTGGTGCAAGTTGTGCGCGAGTATGTCCTACCGAAGTGTTATGTGAAGGAGCATGTGTGTTAAATTCATCGACAAAACCTATTAAAATAGGACAATTGCAACGTTATGCAACAGATTGGGCGATGGAATCAGACGTCGAGTTATTCAAGAAAGGTGAACCAAATGGACAAAAGGTAGCGATTGTTGGCGCAGGTCCAGCTGGTCTATCTGCGGCGCGTGAACTTAGTCGCTTCGGCTATAATGTCACAATTTTTGAAGCAGAAGCAAAGGCAGGTGGCTTGGGCAACTATGGAATTGTGTCATTCAGATTACCCAATAAAGTAGTGGATTGGGAAGTGGCTCAAGTTGTAAAGCTTGGTGTGGACATTAAAACAAACACAAGAGTAGGCGTAGATATATCTGCTGATGAAATTTTAGCGCAATATGACAGCGTTATTTTAGCGGTTGGTATGGGGGTCGTGCCTAATCTTGGCATTAAAGGTGAGGAGCTAGATGGAGTTCATGATGCCATTGAGTTTGTAAAGCGCACGAAAATGGGTGCACTGACGGAAGACTTAATTGATAAACGTGTCGCGGTTATCGGTGCTGGTAACACAGCCATCGATGGTGCAACCTGTGCTGTGCGACTAGGTGCGGAGCAAGTGGACATTCTTTATAGAAGAACAGAAAAAGAGATGACTGCCTATCAATATGAATATGAATTTGCCAAACAGGATGGCGTTGGATTTAAGTGGCTGACAGCGCCGAAACAGATTATTGGTGATGAGACAGGGAAGGTAGTGGGACTTGAATGCGTCAAGATGAAACTTGGAGATGCTGGAGCAGACGGTAGGCAACGACCCGAAGTAATCAAGGGATCTGAGTTTGTTATAGAGGTGGATGCGGTCATTAAAGCAATTGGGCAAACGCGCTTTGTCTCGCTCATTGAAGCGTTTAGATTACAGCATACGAACGGAGTAGTAGACATTGACGAAACGACTATGCAAACATCAAATGACAAGGTGTTTGCGTGTGGAGATGTCATGTTCGGCAATGGCCAAGGGGAAGCAATGGTGGTAACAGCTGCACAGCAAGGTAAAGATGCTGCTTACACCATTCATGAGCATTTGAGAAAACCGAGCGAGAATGCATAGGGGGATGTAGCATGGCAGACTTACGAATTGACTTGGCCGGGATTAAATCACCGAATCCATTTTGGTTAGCATCGGCACCACCGACAAATTCGGGCTATCAAGTGCAACGTGCATTTGAAGCGGGCTGGGGTGGCGCTGTTTGGAAAACATTAGGAGAACCAATTTTAAATGTTTCATCGCGATTTGCGGCTGTCAGCTTTAACGGACAGAGAGTAGCGGGCTTTAATAATATTGAGCTCATTACGGATCGTCCGTTAGAGGTTAATTTACAGGAAATTCTTGAAACGAAAAAAAGATTTCCTAATCATGCCATTATCGCTTCATTAATGGTAGAGCCACAGCAGGAAAAGTGGCATGAGATTGTCAAAAAAGTAGAAGCTGTGGGGGTTGATGGTCTTGAGCTTAATTTTGGTTGTCCACATGGGATGGCAGAACGAGGAATGGGAGCTGCCTCTGGTCAAGTACCTGAATTGGTTGAAAAGCAAACGTACTGGGTGAAGGAAGTTGCACGTACACCTGTTATCGTCAAGCTAACGCCAAACATTACGGATATTACGATGACGGCAGAAGCGGCAGTGCGTGGCGGGGCAGATGCTGTTAGTATGATTAATACGATTAACAGCTTAGCGGGTGTCGATTTAGATACATGGAATACGGTGCCGCATGTTGGTGGGAAGGGGGCGCATGGCGGATATTGTGGTCCCGCTGTCAAGCCCATTGCACTAAATATGGTTGCAGAATGTGCACGAAATCCTTTCGTCAATGTACCAATTTCAGGAATTGGTGGGATTTCAAATTGGCAGGATGCTGCGGAATTTTTGCTGATGGGTGCAACAGGCGTACAAGTTTGTACAGCAGCGATGCACCACGGATTTAGTATTGTTGAAGATATGATTGATGGGCTTAATAACTATTTGGATGAAAAGGGCATTTCCTCAGTGATGGATATAGTCGGGCAGTCGGTTCAACGTTATTCTGACTGGGGTGACTTAGATTTAAACTACAATATTGTTGCTGAAATTAATAATGATGTTTGTATTAATTGTAATAAATGCCATATTGCGTGTGAAGATACGTCACATCAGTGTATTGATCTGTACACAGATAGTGGTCGCCCGATGCTGAAGGTGCGTGAAGTAGATTGTGTAGGCTGTAATTTATGCGCGATTGTGTGCCCGGTAGACGGTGCGATTTCGATGGTCGAAAGAATGTCAACTATTGCGCCAATGACTTGGAACGAACGTCAATCACTTATCGGCAATTTTACTCGATAAAAACGTGGGGTGGATATCCGTTCTGACTGTGCTTTTTCATGGAGCGTCCGACGAGCGGCTTCGGGTCAATGGGATAATGGGAATGAAGACATGGCACAGGACGTGACGTTCTTAGCCTTCGTTTCCCTACAAGTCTCGCTCAACGGTCTCATCTAGGATGCCAAATGAAAAAAATCTTTAGTGGAATATGCTCTCAAATACAGGTTTTGGTGTAGAGCCATAAAAAAAGTGGGCAATTAGTTGTGCGTTAACTGGAAATCTAATATAAGGGAGAGACATGTATGGCGAATGGTGGAGATTATTTAAAATCACCAGATTTACTTCCAGTGACACATCAAAAAAGAAGTATCGGGACATTTGGTTTTGCAGTGATTTGGATAGGGATGGCCATCGTTTTAGCCGCCTTTGCAATTGGTGGATCAGCTATTATGACTTTGTCATTGCCTATGGTAATTTTAGCGACTATGATAGGATCCGTTTTAATCGGTGTATTTATGACATTAATCGGTGACATTGGTATTGAGCATGGCTTATCCTTCCCGGTTTATATGCGTGCCCCATTTGGTACAATTGGCACGCACATACCATCCCTCGTTCGTGGGGTGACAGCTGCTTGTTGGTTTGGGCTTAACACCTATTTTGGTGCAATGGCTATCAATGGGATTTTGAATTTATTATTTGACTTTAATAATTGGTTTTTATGTTTCCTTGTTTTTGCGGCATTACAGTTAATTAACACCTCGCTAGGCATTAAATCCATTGAGCGCTTTGCAGATTTTGCTGCGCCGGTTATTATATTAATATCTTGCTGGATGTATATTACGCTTGCCGATCACGCAACGGCTCAAGGGAAAAATGTATGGACTTGGATAGAATCACCGACGACAGGGATAGCAGCTTTTACAGCATTCATGGTTGTGATGATGGCGAACATGGGATTCTGGGCAACGTTAGCAGCTGATATGCCAACACTATCACGTTTCTTTAAAGCGCCAAAAAATGAACGCAATTGGTTCAAGCGCAATAAAACGCAGTTAATTGGTTCTTTAATCGTGATGCCGATTACCAATACATTTATGGTAACTATAGGTGCAGTAGCTTATATGGCAGTGGCATCTGCGGATCCGATAAATGCCTTGCAGCAAAGTGCAAGTGGAATTGTGTTAGGGGTTTTATTGCTAATGATTGTGTTAGCGCAATGGTCAACAAACACGTCCGCAAATGTTATTCCTGCGGCAACGATTTTCTCAAACATTGGCGGACCAAAAGTGCCATTCTGGGCTGGTGTTATAATAGCGGGGGTCATTGGGATTGTAGTACAGCCGTGGAGCTTATTTGGCGTATTAGTCGATGCTTTATTAATCATTGGCGGTATTTTAACAGCAATTGTGGGGATATTATTCGCCGATTATTATTTAATCCGTAAACGTCGTGTGAACGTAAAAGAACTGTACGAGTTAGACGGCCAATATAAATATATGAATGGCTTTAACGTAGCGGGGTTAATCGCTTGGGTGATCGGTGGTGCCTTAGCGAATATGTTCCCAACGTATTCTTCATTGGTGGGCTTTTTCGTGGGGGCAATTGTGTACTATGTCTTGGCGAAATATTGGTGGTTTAAAAAGTACCCGCAAGCCGAACTAGACAATCCAAGTGACGCGGAGTATTTAGGCATAACAGTTGGTCATGATTGGAACGATATCGTCGTGCAAGAAATTGAAGAAAAAAAGGCTGAATAAAAAAGTGGGGTGTGTCTATGTCGGATCATTTGTTAAGTTTGGATGAAATGGAACAAGTAGATGACTATTTAGGCAAGGGTTTTAAAGTCCATTCTGTACAGGAAAATTTAAGCGGTATGTTTGTCGATTTTAAACGGCAGGAAGAAGTAGTAACTTTGCAGATTTTGACTGCCGAAGCGCGTAAATATTTTGCGGCAAAGCTCCTAGAACAAACCCTGTTGTAAGCAGGTATATCAATTAAATATGAAGTGGTGAAAACTCTATTCTATTACATACTAGAATAGAGTTTTAATGTTGTCTTTTTATCTTCATTAGCAAATGATTGACCAATTTAGAAGTATTAATTTTGTAAGAAATGTAGAGGTTAATATGTTAGAACGGTCTGAAAATTTAAGTGTTGGATTCTGATTTTGTGAAGTTGATCAAGTGTAGTGAATAGTACTTGTGATATCTTGAAATCAAGGAAAGGGCAATATTTTATTTGAGGAGTGAACAAGTTTACGAGGAAATAAATGAGAGTTTCTATAAACAATTCGTTTGCAACTGAGTTGTCGTGAGTTAACTTATAGTAATACTATTAGTAAACTGATTAGATAGAGGAGTTGGAAAAGAATATTTTCACGCGAGACAAAATATTTTACTTTGTGTTTAGCCTGATGGCGGTAGCTATTGTTTTGACGGGATGTGGAACATCAACAGAAAGTGGGCAACTAGAGGAGTTTGGGGTTCTTTTTTCACCTTACCTGATTTAGATAGAGCGATATCGCGTGCTTCTATATGAGTTGTGTCAATGGCTATCATTTCATCTGAGACGAAACCTTCTGATATCGCATGAAAAAGTAAGTTTTTATTACAATTCACGTCATTAAAAGCCTTTACATGTATTATACACATTGAATAGAAAAAACTTTAGTGTATAAGGGTTTAAAAGCTCTAGAAAACGTCCTCCTGGGCACGTAATTTAGTATAGTAAGAAGCGATAAAAAAGGCTGGAAATGTTGTTTATTCAACATTTCCAATCCTTTTTTCATAGAAAAATAGAAAGGGGATTATTTGAATTTAATGATTCTTGAATAATTCTCTTTATCATATAGTATATGAATGATGAAAACTTTGTTACTTTCAACATTTAATTACCATAAGTTGTTTGAGTGAAACAGTCGCAGTAAAAAAAGTTAAATAAAGCTTGCAAAATGTTAAATTTCCATTATACTAATTAAGTAGCTAAATTTGGTCACGATGAAAATATTATTCCAATAATGCTAAAATTTCTTTGATCTTAAGTCTCAGTAGCTCAGCTGGATAGAGCAACGCCCTTCTAAGGCGTCGGTCGGGAGTTCGAATCTCTCCTGGGACGTTTCTAGGCTCTGAAGTAACATTTAGAGTCGACATAAAAACGCTTCAATTCCTTTTTATATAGGGAATTGAAGTGTTTTTTTTTGTTTTATAAGAATTCCTTTAATGTAGATAGAGTTTTAAGTCTAAGCATACATAGTACACCCCTCATTATTTGAACATTTCTTATTTAAATTTTCCGCTCTTGCTATTTTTTATTTAGATAAGTCCTTAGTCAATCCTAAATTGTTCTATTTGCAGATGAGTAATCATATACTCTTTCTAAAATACAGAATATTTAAAATTTTGTGATTTAGTATTTATTTACAATTACTACTCATTTAGAATTGGGTTATGAGGAAGAAGAAAGGGGCATAATTTTCTTGCAAACGACAATTTTTACAAATGGCAATATTTACACGATGAATCTCAACAAACCTTTTGTACAGTGCTTGGTTACGAGTAATGAAAGAATTATTGATATGGGATCTTCCGAAGCGATGTTATTACAATGGGGTCGAAATGGAACAACTATAATTGATTTAGAGGGAAAGACGGTATTTCCGGGTTTAATCGATAGTCACCTTCATATATCTAGTGTCGGTATCAATGCACAGGAACTTGATCTTACAGGTGTGAAGTCAAAAGATGAATTGTTGACTCTTATTAAAAAAAAATCGGTTACATTACAACCTGGCGAATGGATTTTAGGACGTGGATGGGATGAAAATGTCTTTCTTGATAAGCAAATTCCCACTATTCAAGAACTAGATTATGCAGCGCCGTTTTTTCCGTTGTTTTTACCAAGAATATGCGGACATGCATTTTTAGTGAATACGAAAGCACTATTTCTAAGTGGGTATCATCCGGAAATGGCTATTCCTTACGGTGGTACGGTAGTAATTGATCCGACTTCTAAAAAGCCGACTGGCCTATTGTTAGAAACGGCATCGACGATTGTAACAAAGCATATTCCTAAAAAAAGTTACATGCAGTTAAAAAACGCTCTAAAGATAGCGATGGAAGAATCGGTTCGTTTGGGATTTACGAGTATTCATACAAATGACCCTAATTATTTAGGGGGTGCAATCCAAACTTATAAATTATTTGATGAACTTGTGAATAATGAAGGCATTGGACCAAGAAGTAATCTTTTAATAGACTATGACTATCTAGAGGAGTTAAAAACGGCAGGTATGTCTACTGGTTTTGGAAATAATAAAGTAATGATTGGCGCGATCAAAATTTTCGCGGATGGTGCCCTTGGGGGTAGAACAGCACTACTTTCCAAACCATATAGTGATGCTCCTACTAATTCAGGGAATGCCATGTATAGCCAAAAGGAACTGTTGGATATTATTCGAGATATACGTGCACAGAATTTTCCTGTTGCGGTTCATACGATAGGTGATCAGGCATTGAGAAATGTATTGGATATATTAGATCAATTTGAACCTTCTAAATACCGTGATCGGCTAATTCACGTCTCGATATTGAACGAAAATCTAATTGATAGACTAGTAAGTCCAAATAGAATTGCAGATGTTCAACCGAAGTTTGTCTCAAGTGATTACCCATGGATTATCGAAAGATTGGGAGAGGAGAGATCGAACTGTTCTTATCCCTTTAAAACACTTCTGAAAGCAGGGGTTTTATGTGCGGGAGGTTCTGATGCTCCGATTGAACCTTTAAATCCATTACTGGGAATGCATGCAGCAGTTACACGTAAGAAAGTGGGGGAAACACACAATGGATACAATCCACAAGAGAAATTATCGATGTTCGAAGCTGTTCAATTATTTACAATAGGAGGTGCTTATGCAACGAACGAGGAAAATGTGAAGGGTACACTTGAAATAGGAAAACTATGTGATATGTCAGTTCTGTCGAAAGATTTATTTGAGATGAAATCAGCTGATGAGCTTTTGTCCACGGAAGTTGAAATGACAATTATCGGCGGAGAAATAAAATATAGAAAATAGCATAAGTAAAGTAAAAATGGTGACACCAATTCTTAAAGGGGGGTATATATAGTGGATGCTATACTTGAAACAATTGTTGGTTGGCTATGGGGATTACCGCTAATTTTCACCGTGTTATTTGCAGGTTTATATTTTACGATAGGGAGTAAATTATTTCAATTCGGTTATTTGCCTCATATATTCAAAAATACGTTCGGGAAAGTATTTTCCAAAAGAGATAAATCGAAGGATACAAAAGGAATTCTAACACCTTTTCAAGCAGTTAGTACTGCTATTGGTGGCAGTGTCGGAGTAGGGAATATTGGAGGTGTAGCAACGGCCATTGCAATAGGAGGACCAGGAGCCGTTTTTTGGATGTGGCTTACAGCGCTTCTAGGAATGATCACCAAAACAGTGGAAGTATCACTTTCTGTGTATTGCGGAATACGGATGAAAAAGGAAATCCGTATGGTGGACCGACTTATTATATGGAGAAGGGGCTTGGTGAGGAAAAGAAGTTTAAATATTGGAAAGTACCTGCTATTCTTTTCGGTTTCGGCATCTTTACGACATTTTTTATAACACTACAAAACTATACGATATCTGAAGCGGTAAGTTCTACTTTTAATATTGGCATGATCCCTTCATCGTTTATTTATCTAACGATTATTTATATTATTATTTATGGTGGAATAAAGAGAATTGGTGAGATTGCTTCTTTGCTTGTTCCTTTTATGTGTATGTTTTATGTGTTAGCAGGTCTATTTATAATTTTTAAGAATTATTCTGAAATAGGACCAGCATTCGCACTAATTTTTGATAGTGCATTTTCTGGAGCGGCAGCTGTCGGTGGTTTCACGGGGGCTGTTATTGCTCAAGTGATTCGAATGGGAGTAGCGCGATCAGTTTATAGTAACGAGGCTGGTTGGGGTACTTCGCCGATGATTCACTCTACAGCGAAAACAGATCACCCCATTAAACAAGGAATGTGGGGAGCGGTAGAAGTTTATATTGATACGATTATCATTTGTTCCATCACAGCTTTTACCATAATTATAACTGGGGTATGGTCATCCGGTCTAGATGGTGCTGCGTTAACACTTTCAGCATTTGAAACAGGAATTGGTCAATTTGGCCGTTATATTATTGCGGTATCCATCTTTTTGTTCGGGTTAACCACATCTACCGGTTGGTACACGTATTATGAAATTTTGTTGCGGCATCTGTTCAACGATAAGAAGAAGATTACACTCAAGTATAAAATTTTGACCGCTTTTAAATGGCTATATCCAATTCCGGGTTCTTTGATGGTAATTTACGCAGTAAACTATAATCTACCTGGAAAAGCCGTTTGGTATTTTGCTGATATAACTACAGCCATACCGACATTTGTAAACTTAGTTGTTATTTTAATATTAAGTAAAAAGTTTTTCGAGTTACTTCGGGATTATAAAGCACGATATTTGAATATAGGAACCATTGATCCCAATTTCAGTGTCTTTTATGAAGACAAAGTGAAGAAAAAGAAAAAGTAACTTTCAAATAGTAGAGCTACCGCAAGGAATTTACACTTTGCGGTTTTCATGAGAGAGCATGTATATGAAATCGAAATACTAGAAATCCAGTATTCACTTTAATCTTACAATGGCTTGATCTTTTTTTAATTTTTACTTTTCCGTCCACAGTTTACGTGAATCAGTAGGCAGATGATTTGGCGGGCCGCAAATATTTAAAAAGACGATTACTTATATTATTTGCAAAATGTATCCCTGTATATCCTCCCTTTTTACATGACCGACTTCTGTCTGTTATCCACACGGGGCTCCGGTAGAAAAGTTTTATCAAAAAAACTGGATGGATGCTCTTCCTAGTTTCGTAAAAACGGATCAGGTGGATGATACCAGTTATGTTTTGTGTAACAATGTTGAACCCTTATTGTAGATTGGAAACCAACTTGCGTTAGAACTTCACATTCCATTTCAAACTATCCAAACAGGTAAACCGACCGAAACTGTTTTTGATTTGGATCCTCCTTCCTTTCCAGAGTTTTCTTTAGCGATCAAAGCAGCATTACAGGTGAAGGCAAAATTTGACCATTTTGAGCTAACGTCCCTTGTGAAAACTTCTGGTGGTAAAGGAATTCAAATTTATATCCCATTGTCTTTCAATACTTATTCTGATGATGACACTCGTGTTTTTACAAAGTTTTTTTGTGATTTCCTATGTGAACAAGAACCGCAATGTTTCACGACAGAAAGATTAAAAAAGAACCGCCACAATAGACTGTACTTGGACTATGTTCAGCATCAGGAAGGGAAAACCATAATAGCGTCCTATTCCCCAAGGGGTAACGAGATGGGGTTAATTGCGACTCCGTTAAAATGGGATAAAGTGTGTGATACCATAAAGCCTAACTTGTTTACCGTTCCATCCGTCCTAGATCGTTTATATAAGCAAGCTAATCCATTTCGCGACTTTCGCCTAGAAATAGAGGACCAAAAGTTTGCAAATGTCCTTAACCAACTAAGGAATGAATAATTTTTGTACAGAAGTATTTTCCGTTGATATAAAACGTACGTTCGGTATATAATAAGAACATACATTCTTAGTGGGGGAATCAATGTGAGAGGGAAGCTTTTGAAAACCATGCGTTATGGACAATTAATAGACATTATTTATTTATCCAAAAGCGGTGAAGTGACAAAACGCCGGATAAAAGTTTTGAAGTTGCAAGGAGAATCATTCCAAGCGTATTGTTTGACGAGACATGCAAAACGTACTTTCCGTATTGAAAATATTCTCGGTTGCATTCCTGTCATGAACAGAAAGAAGGATATAATCTAATGACTTATTTAAATGATCATTTCGATGAAAAACTAGACTTATCTAAAATCCGAGACAGAGGTTCAAAAAAGTGGGTAGCCATGATGTTGCCAGAACATGTGAGGCTCATTCGAGAATATAACGACGCATCTAAGAAAGAACCGCGCCCACAATTGGATGAATGGGATTTAGAGGAAATCCAACAATTAATTGAAATCGCGATGAAAAGAAATGTAGAAGTGGAAATGAAAATATGGAAAAATGGTGAATTTATTTATCAAGTTGGTAGAATAACTTGGGTAGATTTAAATAAAAGAGTAATTGAAATGGAAGATATATTTCAATCATTTACATTAACTTTTGGTGAAATAGTAAACGTTACCATTTTTGAGTAGAATAACATCTAGCGAATTCGGCAATTAAAGGTACTTCAAAGAGACTTGCAAAATCAATTATAAATCCAACATTTAAGTTTTAACCCTCCTTTTCTCAAAGATAGGAGGGTATTTACAATTTTTTTTTTAGAAAGCATAGGAAAGTAGAACAAAATGATATAGTATATACATATATATCGATGGTAAAGGTAGGCGAGTAAAATGAAGGATAAAAATTATGGTCTAAAAAACAATGAAAATGTTATTTTCTTTCCAGGCATGGTTAATAAACTAATAAATGATGGCATAGCCTTTGCTGAAGAAAATAATTATGTGAAAGCAGCTGGATGCTTTGATGAAGCAAAAAAGTATGAGGAATTAGATGATACGATTTTGAGTGTTTACATTCTTACTTTGTTAGAAACAAAACGTCAGCAAGAAGCCAAAGAAATTTGTGAGAATTTAATGAAGAAAAAATCCCCTATGCTTGAACAATTTGTTGAGTTGTATTTGACTATTTTACTTGATTTGAAAGACTATAATGAAGTTGATACCGTATTAAATAAACTACTTGTGGATAAAAGATTTTCGAAGGAGCGAAAGAAAAACTTTTTTCAGTTAAAAGAGTTAAGCGGTAAACTTGCAATGGAACAAGAAAATAAACTACATATGGATAATTCTATTTCTCCAAATATTGACTTAGAAAAGTTCAGAATAGATGTATTTACCAAGCTACATTTAGAAGAGCAAGAACAATTATTGCAAAATGCCTTTTTTCAAGATGTTACAAAAGCTATACCAGACATTATTAAAATTGCAGAAAGTAAAAAAGTCTATCCTGCAGTTCAGTCACTTGCTTTAATAGTACTAGGAGCAATCGGTGAAACAACCGAAGTAATGATTGAAAAGTTTGGTTTTAAGGAAAAAATCAATCCTGTTACACCCCCGGCTCCAAATGCTGTGGATCGAATTGAAAAGATAAATTTATGTGTTCATAAATTTTTAGAAAAAACTCCTTCTAAATTTGAAATGACTGTTGCGTTAGTTCATAGTCATGCGTATGCGTTATTCCCATTTGATTGGGTAGGATATAGTGATGAAGAGGTAGCAGAGGGATATATAAATTTTGTAGATACATTATTAGGGATGGAAAACGGCCTACCAAATGATTTGTATGAACTCATCAAATTAGTGGACGATTCTACCGCAATAATAGATAATGATTAATGTTGAAAGTCTATTCAACTATGCTATAATATACAAGTTGTCAATATAATTAGTGAAAACCTGTCCTGTTACTAATTTTTACAGGCTGCTAAATTATGTAATTTATTTTTGGAGGTAGAATATATGTCAGTAAAATGGGAAAAACAAGAAGGAAATAATGGTCTATTAACAGTAGAAGTTTCTACAGATGTAGTAACGAAAGGTATAGATCAAGCATTTAAAAAAGTAGTAAAACAAATCAATGTACCAGGATTCCGTAAAGGGAAAATGCCACGTCCAATGTTTGAAAAAATGTATGGTGTAGAATCATTATACCAAGATGCTTTAGACTTCATTCTTCCAGAAGCTTATGGAAATGCTGTTGACGAAGTTGGAATTGATCCAATCGATCGTCCTGAAATCGATATCGTAACAATGGAAAAAGGACAACCGCTAGTATTTACTGCGAAAGTTGTTGTAAAACCAGAAGTTACTCTTGGAGATTACAAGGGTTTAGAAGTAACTAAATTAGAAACAGAAGTAACAGATGCAGAAATTGAAGAGCAACTTCAAAGCCAACAAGTTCGTTTAGCAGAACTAGCAATAAAAGAAGATGCAATCGTTGAAGGAGATACTGCTGTAATCGACTTTGAAGGATTTGTTGGAGATGAAGCATTTGAAGGTGGGACTGGAACAGACTACTCTTTAGAGATCGGTTCTAACACTTTCATCCCAGGTTTTGAAGAACAGTTAATCGGTTCAAAAAATGGCGAAGAAAAAGACGTAACTGTAACATTCCCAGAAGAATATCACGCTGCTGAATTAGCTGGTAAAGAAGCTGTATTCAAAGTTACAGTGAAAGAAGTAAAAGGAAAAGAACTTCCTGAGTTAAATGATGACTTTGCAAAAGAAGTAGATGCCGAAGTTGAGGGCATCGACGGATTACGTGCTAAACTTAAAGAAGTAACTGCTGAAGAGAAAAAACAATTGGCTGAACAAACGCTTCGTGATGATCTAGTAGAAGCTGCTGCTGAAAATGTAACAGTTGATATTCCAGAAGTAATGATCGAAACAGAAACGGATCGTATTCTAAAAGAGTTTGGTCAACGTTTGGAACAACAAGGTATGAACTTAGATCTTTACTATCAATTCTCTGGTCAAAGTGAAGATGCACTGCGTGAACAAATGGCAGAAGATGCAAAAAAACGCGTGAAAGTTTCATTAACACTTGAAGCAATTGGTGAGAAAGAAAAAATTCAAGCAACTGAAGAAGATATAAATGCAGAACTTGAAAAAATGAGTGCACAATTTAATATGCCTGCTGAAGACATAAAAAAAGCACTTGGTGGTACTGCGGTACTTGAAAACGATCTACGTTTCCAAAAAACAGTTGATTTCTTAGTAGAAAACGCAAAAATTTCATAATTCGAGTAAAACGCGTTATAATAAATAAAACAAGGTACAGTAAAAATGTCTGTGCCTTGTTTTATCTATACATAGATTTTCCGACATTAACAGACATACTTAAACGTATTATTTGATTCCTTCTAAAGAATCTTGTAAGATAATTGCTTGAATAGGGGTGAATATTTTGTTCAAATTTAATGATGAAAAAGGGAACTTAAAATGTTCTTTCTGTGGTAAACCACAAGAACAAGTTCGTAAGCTAGTTGCAGGACCAGGGGTATATATTTGTGATGAATGTATCGATTTGTGTTCTGAAATTGTAGAAGAAGAACTTGGTGTAGAGGAAGAAATAGAATTTAAAGAAGTTCCAAAACCAAAAGAAATATTATCCATACTAGATGAATATGTAATCGGACAAGAGCGAGCAAAAAAATCACTTGCAGTAGCTGTTTATAACCATTACAAACGAATTAATTCAAATAGCGTAATTGACGAAGTGGAATTATCAAAATCGAACATTGTATTAATAGGTCCAACAGGTAGTGGTAAAACATTGCTTGCTCAAACGCTTGCGCGTATTCTGAATGTTCCATTTGCGATTGCAGATGCTACGTCTTTAACTGAAGCGGGTTACGTGGGAGAAGATGTAGAAAATATACTTTTAAAGCTGATTCAGTCAGCAGACTACGATATTGAACGAGCAGAAAAAGGGATTATTTATATCGATGAAATAGATAAAGTAGCACGTAAATCTGAAAATCCTTCCATTACGCGAGATGTTTCAGGTGAAGGTGTTCAACAAGCACTTCTTAAAATTTTAGAAGGCACAGTGGCTAGCGTACCACCTCAAGGAGGACGTAAGCATCCACATCAAGAATTCATTCAAATCGATACAACGAACATTTTATTCATCGTTGGAGGAGCATTTGATGGAATAGACCAAATTATTAAACGTCGTTTGGGCGAAAAAGTAATTGGATTTGGAGCAAATCCCAATAAAGTAGAAGTAGAAGCAGGTTCCGTACTTGGTCAACTTATACCAGAAGATTTGTTGAAATTCGGTTTAATACCAGAATTTATTGGACGTTTACCAGTATTGGCAAGCTTAGAACAATTAGACGTTCCAGCGCTTGTACAAATTTTAACAGAACCTAAGAATGCACTTGCAAAACAATATCAAAAAATGATTGAGCTCGATAATGTGAAACTAACATTTGAAGAAGAAGCATTAGTAGAAATAGCGAAACAAGCAATTGAGCGTAAAACAGGTGCTCGTGGACTTCGTTCGATTATTGAAAACATAATGCTTGATGTTATGTTTGAGCTGCCATCAAGAGATGACATTGCAGAGTGTGTTGTTACAAAAGAAACAATCACGGAACAAGCAACACCAAAGCTTTTATTAGCAGATGGAACTGAAGTAGAAAAAGATAACGAAAAAACATCGGCTTAAATAAGCCATTGAAATAAGCTGGCTTCCAATATGCGCTTGCTAAGTGCAATCAAGGATGTCAGCTTTTTCTCCTTATTCATATTCATAGAAAAGCCGGAGAAGTCCGTCTAGAATAAATGGCACTAGATAGGATTGGTTTACTGTTTAATTAGTGAATAAATCGGACAGAATTAGACGGAGGTGACTTTCCAAAAATGACGGAAAAAAATAAGACGTATTATCCTGTATTACCACTACGAGGCTTGCTGGTATATCCGACAATGGTTCTTCATATTGATGTCGGCAGAGAACGTTCTGTAGCAGCTTTAGATGAAGCGATGTTACGTGAAGAAAAAGTGTTTCTTGTTGCGCAAAGAGATATGAATTTAGTGCAACCAACTGTGGAAGATTTATACGATGTTGGAATTTTAGCATACGTCAAACAAATGGTGAAGTTACCAAATGGAACATTTCGAGTTTTAGTGGAAGGTTTGCAAAGAGCCATTTGGGATGAATACGAAGAAAGAGAAATGTACGATGAAGTTTCGGTGTCTGCCTATATTGAACCGGTAAAAGCAGACCAAGAAGACGAAGCGCTAATGCGGACTTTAATACATAATTTTGAAAAGTATTCAAAGGCATCGAAGAGCGTATCAGAAGAGACTTACAAATCGGTTATAGATATAGAAGAACCGGGTAGACTTGCGGACATGGTTGCTTCGCATTTGCCATTAAAAGTGTCAGGTAAACAAGAAATTTTAGAAATTATGGATATAAAAGAACGTTTAGAAACATTAATAGGCCGTTTGTACAATGAACAAGAGATTCTTAATTTAGAAAAAAAAATTAGTATGCGTGTGAAAAATGCAATGGAAAGAACACAAAAAGAATTTTATCTTCGAGAACAAATGAAAGCGATTCAAACAGAGCTTGGTGATAAAGAGGGTAAGACCGGTGAAGTTGCAGACTTGAAAAAAAGAATTGAGGGTGCAGGTTTACCTGAAACGACTAAAAACAATGTGTTAAAAGAATTAGATCGTTATGAAAAACTTCCAACTCAAGCGCCAGAAAGTGGCGTCATTCGAAACTATATTGAGTGGATTGTTTCGATCCCATGGTCCAAATCAACAGAAGACACGCTTGATATTAAAAAATCGGAACAAATATTAAATCGTGATCATGAAGGTTTGGAGTCAGTAAAAGAACGAGTTTTAGAATATTTAGCTGTTCGTCAATTGACAAAATCACTTCGTGGACCAATTCTGTGTCTAGCAGGTCCCCCTGGAGTAGGGAAAACCTCTTTAGCAAAATCAATTGCAGAATCATTGGGGCGTAATTTTGTTCGTATTTCGCTAGGAGGAGTTCGCGATGAATCAGAAATTCGGGGACATCGCAGAACATATGTAGGGGCAATGCCGGGTCGTATTATCCAAGGAATGAAAAAAGCAGGAACGATAAATCCGTTATTTTTACTAGATGAAATTGATAAAATGTCAAATGATTTTAGAGGAGATCCTTCTGCAGCTATGTTAGAGGTGTTGGATCCAGAGCAAAATAATACATTTAGCGATCATTATATCGAAGAAACATATGATCTATCAAATGTTTTATTTATCGCAACAGCAAATGATTTAAGTACAATTCCAGGTCCACTACGTGATCGAATGGAAATAATATCTATCGCAGGTTATACGGAGATAGAAAAGCTATCCATTGCAAAAAATCATTTATTACCAAAGCAAGTGAAGGAACATGGTTTAACTAAAACGCAACTTCAAGTGAAGGATGAAGCGATTGTAGATGTAATACGCTATTACACACGTGAGGCAGGAGTAAGAAGTTTAGAACGAGTTCTTGCAAATATTTGTAGAAAAGCTGCACTTCAGATTGTTTCTGGTACTAAAAAGCGTCTAACGATCACATCCAAAAACATAGAAGAAACAATTGGAAAGAAAAAGTTCCGTTATGGACAAGCAGAAGTGGAAAATCAAATCGGGGTGGCTACTGGGCTTGCGTATACTACAGTAGGAGGGGACACGCTTCAAATTGAAGTTTCTTTATCTCCTGGTAATGGCAAGCTACAGTTAACTGGTAAGCTTGGAGACGTAATGAAAGAGTCAGCTCAAACTGCTTTGTCATTTGTTCGCTCGAAAGCTGAAAAGATCGGAATTGACCCTAATTTCCATGAAAAATTTGATATTCATATACATGTCCCAGAAGGAGCGGTTCCAAAAGATGGACCTTCTGCTGGAATTACGATTGTCACAGCATTAGTTTCCGCTTTAACTAAACGTCCAATTCGAAGAGAAGTGGGCATGACTGGAGAAGTTACACTAAGAGGACGAGTATTACCAATCGGTGGTTTGAAAGAAAAAACATTAAGTGCACATCGCGCGGGTCTTACGACGATTATTTGTCCGAAAGACAATGAGCGCGATATTGAAGATATACCAGAAAGTGTTAGAGAGGTCTTAACTTTTAAGCTTGTTTCCAATGCTGAAGAGGTACTTCAAATAGCATTAGAGGAGTGAGAGCATGAAAGTGAATAATGTAGAACTATTAATAAGTGCTGTAAGACCAGCACAATATCCAGAAGGAGATTTACCGGAATTTGCCCTAGCAGGAAGATCCAATGTTGGGAAGTCATCTTTCATTAATAAAATGATTGGTCGAAAAAGCATGGCACGCATTTCATCAAAGCCTGGGAAAACACAAACATTAAACTTTTATAAGTTAGAAGAAGATTTAATCTTTGTAGATGTACCAGGTTATGGGTATGCAAAAGTTTCTAAAACTGAACGTGCTGCATGGGGGAAAATGATTGAAACGTATTTCACATCTCGGGCTATTTTAAAGGCAGTTTTATTAATTGTCGATTTAAGACATCCACCTAGTGCAGATGATTGCATGATGTATGACTTTTTGAAGCATTATAATATTCCGTGCATTGTTGTTTCTACCAAAGCAGATAAAATTCCAAAAGGTAAATGGGATAAACACAAGAAAATGGTGAAAGATGAACTGCAAATGGATAAGAATGATCCTTTAATTGTTTTTTCATCTGAAACAGGACTTGGATTTGACGCAGCTTGGGCAGAAATTGAGCGTAGAATGTAATTTTAGATTGTTGAAATGTTTTAAGCATTAATAAAAAAAGATTATAACTGATCATTTAGGGAATAATAGCCTATAAATGATCAGTTTTTTTGAAATAAAAAAGTAATATGAAATTTGTATACAAGGAATCAAGTATTCACAACTGCTAGAAGTGCTTTCTAATAATGGGTCTTTAATACACTTCTGTTGATTAGCTAATTATTCCCGATAACATATGTGAATTAACTAAGTTAACTAACAAATTATATTATTGAAATAGTGCGCAGTATGCCTCCGCGCTTGCCACACCTTGCATGAGCTAACTCGTACTACACCTGAGTGGGTCTCATCCTTCGGTTCATGCGGCCCGACGCGTTCCAGCAATAGGTATCCTCATCTTATAAAAAATCCGATAAATGGATGAATGATACATAATAGGTTATGAACGCGACAAACATCCTCCATAAAAGTCTTCGATAGTAGTATAGCCAGTGTTTCGTCCAAATCACTCTGGAAATAGTAAATACAAGGTGCACTTAAAGGACACTTGAGTTACTGTTAATTTGTATTTAATATTTTTGAGTGGTGAACAAGTCTCGATTCTTACGCACTATTTAGAATAATTTGGCTTTTGGAAATGTGGACAGATTCCTTGAAATGATACAATAAGTTTGATAAAATTATTTTGTAATCATTCTAATCTAGGGACGTTAATTTCATAGCTTGTTCACAATTGTTTCAAATCATGTGAAAACGCTATGGTATAATTGGATTAATGAAATGAACGTGAAAGGGTGACATGATCCCATGCATACAATCGTGGTAGGTGTCAATTACCGTACTGCTCCCGTGGAAATTCGAGAAAAGCTTTCTTTTGTTGAAACAGAGCTTCCGAATGCCATGCAAGCATTACAGGATCAAAAAAGCATATTAGAAAATGTCATTGTCTCTACTTGTAATCGCACGGAAATTTATGCGACCGTAGACCAATTGCATACAGGGAAATATTATGTGAAGCAATTTTTAGCTAATTGGTTTGATATCCCTTTAGAAGACATATCTCGTTATTTATTTATTCATGAGGATGATCAAGCAAATAATCACTTATTCCAAGTTACAGCTGGTATTGATTCGATGGTTCTTGGCGAAACACAAATATTAGGACAAGTGAAGAGAAGCTTTTTAGATGGACAAGAAAACGGGACGACTGGAACTATTTTTAATCAGTTATTTAAACAAGCAGTAACATTTGCTAAACGTGCTCACTCAGAGACTTCCATTGGCGAAAATGCAGTATCTGTTTCTTATGCAGCGGTAGAACTTGGAAAGAAAATTTTTGGTTCATTGAACAATAAACATATTGTAATTATTGGTGCTGGAAAAATGGGAGAGCTTGCTATTCAAAATCTTCATGGTAGTGGAGCTGGCAAAGTAACAGTTATTAACCGGACATTCGAGAAGGCGGAGGTATTAGCATCTAAATTTGATGGTACTGCAAAACCGATGGACGAGCTCCAATGTGCGTTGTTAGAGGCGGATATTTTAATAAGTTCAACAGGTGCAACCGAGTACGTTATTGACCATGAATTGATGCAGTTTGTAGAACGTCTTCGTAAAGGTAAACCTTTGTTTATGATAGATATAGCAGTACCTAGAGATTTAGATCCTCGTATCGGGGATTTAGCGAATGTATTCCTATACGATATTGATGATTTACAAGGAATTGTAGAAGCGAATTTAGCTGAACGAGAACGTGCAGCTGCTGAAATTAAGACAATGATTCAAACAGAGTTAAAGCAATTTAATGATTGGGTTACAACATTAGGAGTTGTACCAATAATTTCTGCGCTAAGACAAAAAGCAACTCGTATTCAGGAAGAGACAATGGTTTCTCTTGACAATAAAATGCCGAATTTAACAGATCGAGAACGTAAAATATTAAACAAACATACAAAATCCATTATTAATCAGCTGTTAAAAGAGCCAATTCTACAAGTAAAAGAATTATCGACGGCAAAAGAGTCTGTACAACAACTTCAATTGTTTCAACAAATTTTTGGGATTGAAGAAGATGTGGAAAAAGAGATTATGATGCAAGCAGAGAGAGAAAAGATAAATTTAAAACAAACTTTATTGGCATCCCAAAAATTAAAAGAAGAATTATCCTATTAGTGAAGTAAAAAGGAGGCGTTTTTGTATCTGTATGTGTCATAATAGATATAGAAAACGTCTTTTTACATATTAAAATGTATTATCAAACTACTTAATGACTGCACAATGCCACTCCCCGCAGTGGGAAGAGATAGGCGCTATAGCTTTTAATATAATAAAGGAGCTTATTATGACTGATCTTGCGATGACAAGGCTACACGAGATAATGGTCATTCTACAATCCGTTAGCCTTGTTTTTTATTTTGTTGATTATCTAAATAAAGATCGTAGTGCACATCGTATAGCAGTATGGCTGCTTTCCATCGTGTCGCTGTTGCAAACAATATTTTTAGTTATGTATATTATAGAAACAAAGAGATTCCCAATTTTATCGCTATTTGAAGGAATTTATTTTTATGCATGGCTTATTATTACACTATCCATAATATTGCAATTAGTTTTTCGACTTGATTTGCCGGCGTTCTTTTTAAATATTATTGGATTTATTTTTATGACCATACATACATTCGCGCCAAATCAACTAGAACAAACAGCAGTTGGAGATGGCCTACGATCCGAATTATTAGTTATTCATATAATATTTGCGATGTTAGCGTATGCAGCATTTTCTCTTTCGTTTGTTTTTTCATCATTATATTTAATTTTGTATCGTGTGCTCAAAAAGAAAAAGTGGTCTAAACAATTTTCTAGATTACCGTCCTTGACACAAGCGGAAACTGGAATGACCTTAGCAATATTAGTAGGCATTCCACTATTGTTTGTAAGTTTGGTTCTTGGGTTACAATGGGCATATGTATCATTAAGTTTTTTTTCTATTTTTGATTTTAAGATTGTTAGTTCCTTAGTATTATTGATCATTTATATCGTTGTTCTTCTTTTAAGAAAACAAGCCAGATTTAAAGGAACAAACTATGCATGGATTCACATATATGCATTTTTATTTGTATTGATTAATTTTTTATTGATTAGTCCATTATCCCAATTTCATCTTTGGTAATAAGAAAGGTAGAGAAATAATGCGTAAAATTATTGTCGGTTCTAGAAGAAGTAAATTAGCTTTAACACAAACAAATTGGTTTATTCAGCAATTGAAAGATATTGGAGCACCTTTTGAATTCGAAGTAAAAGAAATCGTAACAAAAGGCGATCAAATTTTAGATGTAACCTTATCGAAAGTTGGCGGAAAAGGTCTTTTTGTAAAAGAAATTGAACAAGCACTTTATGACAAAGAAATTGATTTTGCAGTACATAGTATGAAAGATATGCCTTCCGTATTACCACCAGGCCTAGTAATGGGGTGTACACCTAAACGTGTGGATGAACGTGATGCTTTTATTTCGAAAGCACATGTGAAATTTGCAGAGCTTCCAAAAGGAGCAGTTATTGGGACAAGTAGCTTAAGAAGAAGCGCGCAACTCTTATTATTACGTCCAGATATCGAGATTAAATGGATAAGAGGAAATGTAGATACGAGACTCCAAAAACTTCAAGATGGCGAGTATGATGCCATTATTCTAGCAGCAGCAGGTCTAAAACGCCTTGGTTGGAGTGATGAAGTAGTGACGGAGTATCTATCCATTGAAGATTGTGTTCCAGCAGTAGGACAAGGTGCGCTTGCAATTGAATGTCGTGAAGAAGATGCAGAATTACTTGCGGAGCTTAGAAAACTATCTGATGAAGATACGTGGAATGCTATTCATGCGGAGCGTGCATTTTTAGCTGCGATGGACGGCGGATGCCAGGTGCCGATTGCAGGACATGCAGTGATTAATGGCGATGAAATTACCATGACTGGTTTGGTTGCAGCACCTGATGCATCTGTTGTGTTTAAAGAAGTAGTGACGAGTAAAGATCCAGAAACGGCTGGTAAAGAAGTGGCGCGTTTAGTAACAGAGCAAGGAGCATATGACCTAATTCAAAAAGTGAAGGCAGATTTGAATGTCTAACAAGCCTTTATTAGGTGAGAACGTCCTATTTACAGGGATTTTAAGATCTTCGGAAGCCGTGGATCTTACCCTTCATTTTGGAGGAAATCCTATCGTTGCACCGCTCATTGAAACACAAGAAATTGTTTCTCAAACGGATGAGCAACAATTGTTTGAATGCAAAGCTTATGACTGGTTAATCTTCACAAGCCAAAGCAGTGTAGATGCTTTTCATTCGAAAATGATAAAGTATGGTTTAGACCCTTTCGTGTTCCAAGGGAAAATTGCAGTTGTTGGTTCGAAAACGGCATATGCTGTCAATAAAATAGGACTAAAAGTAACTTTTACGCCTTCTATTTTTAGTGCAGATGTATTTGTGCAAGAGTTTCCTGCCATTTCTTCTTCGAATGAAAAATGTATGTTTTTCAAAGGAAGTTTAGCGAAAGATACGATTACAAAAGGTTTAGTCAATCATGTAGATGAATGGATCATTTATGAAACAGTAGAAGTGGAAGAAAATATAGCTCAAGTGAGTGATTTAATAGAAAGCAAAGAAAACTGCTCCGTTATCTTTACAAGTCCATCTACAGTAAATGTTTTTCATCAACATATAGGGCATCGAACAGGGTACGAAACATTAACGATTTGTGCAATTGGTCATATTACAAAAGAATACTTAGAATCATTAGGTGTTGCAGTGCATGTAATGCCTAAAACTTATATATTAACAGAAATAATCCATGCGTTAGCGGAGTGGAAAGGAAGAGAATTATGACAGAATTATTATTTCAACGTCATCGTCGATTAAGAAAAACAGCTGGAATACGAGCAATGGTAAAAGAAACTTATTTACATAAAGAGGATCTAATCTACCCAATCTTTGTTGCAGAAGGAAAAAATATTAAAAATGAAGTGGCTTCCATGCCAGGTGTTTTTCAATTTTCTTTGGATCGTTTAGGGGAAGAAGTAGATGAAGTAGTTGGCTTAGGTATTCCATCTGTTATTCTATTTGGTCTTCCACTAGAAAAGGATGCAGTTGGAACGCAAGCTTTCCATGATCATGGAATCGTTCAAGAAGCAACGAGGTTCATAAAAAAACGTCATCCTGGCTTAGTTGTCATCGCGGATACTTGTTTATGTGAATACACAGATCACGGACATTGTGGAGTAGTAGATGCCAGCGAACAAATTTTAAATGATCCATCCCTTGATATATTAGCGAAAACGGCCGTGAGTCAAGCGCAAGCAGGAGCAGACATTATTGCACCATCTAATATGATGGATGGATTTGTGGCTGCAATTCGTCAGGGTTTAGATGAAGCAGGTTTCGCTGATGTGCCGATTATGTCGTATGCGGTAAAATATGCTTCTGCTTATTATGGGCCATTTCGTGACGCCGCGGACGGAGCTCCTAAATTTGGGGATCGTAAAACATATCAAATGGATTACGCTAACCGTATGGAAGCAATTCGTGAAGCTTCATCCGATGTGGAGGAAGGGGCAGATTTCTTAATCGTGAAACCAGCTCTAGCATACTTAGATATCATTCGTGATGTGAAAAATAACTTTGATACACCAATCGTAGCTTATAATGTAAGTGGTGAATATGCAATGGTTAAAGCTGCTGCAGCAAACGGATGGATTAATGAAAAAGAAATCGTTCTAGAATCTTTAACAGGGATGAAACGTGCGGGTGCAGATATCATTTTGACGTATCATGCAAAAGATGTTGCACGTTGGTTGGAGGAGAAATAATGACTAAATCATACGAATTATCAAAGCAAGCATTTACAGAAGCAAAAGAATTGATGCCAGGCGGGGTAAACAGCCCGGTTCGTGCATTTAAATCTGTGGATATGGATCCGATTTTCATGGAAAGTGGAAAAGGGGCTATTCTTACGGATATCGATGGCAATGAGTACATCGATTATGTTCTATCATGGGGGCCACTTATTTTAGGGCATACTGAACCAAATGTAGTAAAGGCTATTCAAAAAGTCGCAGAAACGGGTACAAGTTTTGGTGCCTCTACGTTGATTGAGAACAAACTTGCCAAACTCGTGATGGAACGTGTTCCTTCTATTGAAATGGTGCGTATGGTTTCTTCTGGTACAGAAGCGACCATGAGTGCCCTTCGTTTAGCGCGTGGTTATACTGGGAAAAATAAAATATTGAAATTTGAAGGTAGTTATCATGGACATGGGGATAGCTTGCTGATTAAAGCTGGTTCTGGTGTTGCTACACTAGGTTTGCCAGACAGTCCTGGTGTTCCAGAATCCGTCGCAAAAAATACGATTGCGGTGCCTTATAATGATTTAGAAAGTGTGCGTCACGTTTTCGAGAACTTCGGAGATGACTTAGCAGCTGTCATTGTTGAACCAGTTGCAGGGAATATGGGGGTTGTCCCTCCAGTAGAAGGATTCTTAGAAGGTCTACGTGAGTTAACCGAACAATATGGAACAGTTTTAATTTTTGATGAAGTTATGACAGGATTCCGTGTAGGATACAATTGTGCACAAGGTTACTTTGGCATTTCACCAGACTTAACATGTTTAGGTAAAGTAATCGGCGGAGGTCTACCGGTAGGAGCTTTTGGTGGTAAACGTGAAATCATGGAAATGATTGCACCAAGTGGTCCTGTCTATCAAGCTGGAACGCTCTCTGGTAATCCACTTGCAATGACGGCTGGATACGAAACATTAACTCGTTTACAGGAAGATTCGTATAAACATTTCATTAAACTTGGTGATTTACTCGAAAAAGGCTTCCGTGAAGCAGCTACAAAATACAATATTCCACATACTGTGAATCGTGCTGGTTCTATGATTGGATTCTTCCTTACGAATGTTGATGTTATTAATTTCGAAACTGCCAAAACATCCGATTTGGAACTGTTCGCCAAGTATTTCCGTTTAATGGCTGAAGAAGGTATTTACTTACCACCTTCTCAATTTGAAGGATTGTTCTTATCAAGTGCTCATACCGAAGCGCATATTGAAAAAACGATACAAGCTTTCCGCACGGTATTCGAAAAACTATCAAGAAAATAAAGAACAAGAAGCCTCGTATTTATTTGCGAGGCTTTTTCATATTTTAAGAAGTTCAATCATAAGTTGTCCTATATGAAGGAGGATGACTAATGGAAGTAAAAGTATGGGACGAAAAAGAACAGTTTCTTTTTCCAAAAAGTTTTGGAGTGCCAAAAGAAGTGAAAAAGGTGGAAGTTACTCCGCAATTTGAACACAAGGTAACAGAAGAGTCGATTCAAATAGTAGGCATCTATCATATTACCTGTCACGTCGAATTCGAAGAGGGAGAACATGCACATCATGCAACGAGTGAGTTTACACAAATTGAAGATTTAGATGTGCAGGGCGAAGTAGGTTATTTTGAATATGCTGTTCCAATGAGTGTGGAAATAGCAAAAGATAAAGTGCAACCTGGCAGTTCTCCAACCTTGAACGTTAAACATGTCAATTCCAATACAACAGAACATGCATCCATTGAAATTGCTTGGTTAGTTCGTTGTGAATACGAAGGGCCAAAAGAAAATAAACCGGAATCAGTTCAAAAACCAGAACCAAGCGTTAATACAAAAGGTTCAAAAGAAGTAGAACAAATAGAAAGCTCAGTTTTAGTAGAATCAGAGCTTCAATTTATTTTAAATTTAGATGATGGGATGTCAAAGCTAACATTTCCATCAAATTATATCCCTGTAAAACAAAAAGCAGAGCAATAACAAAAAGGCAAGTATAAGAAAATCCCAACTTGTCGGTATGATTAATACACGTATTGTTTGGAATCCACAAATAGGAATAATGATTCCTTTGCAGTAAAAACGAGTTATCCGTAACCATACGGGTAGTAAAAGAGGGTTATATCCTCTTCTCATCGCACTCTCTCCTTTCTCGAATTTGACTTAACACTTGACTTGACGACTTAACCTTAAATTAGGTACAATATGAACAACTAAATAAAGATGCAATGAATGGGAAGAGTAAAATGTATTGGTTATCGAAAGAAAGGAAACAACTTGCTGAAATGTTTCTGTTAATCACCATTTGAAGGTAGCCCACGAGCAGCTTTTGTGAACGAATAGTAACAAAAGCCGGTTTGAAGCCGTTATCTAATTGAGAGCGTGATGCATTCTTTTTGCATCTGCGAATAAAGGTGGTACCGCGAACAAACTCCTTCGTCCTTTAGTGACGACAGGAGTTTTTTTATATTCTTTTTTAGGAGGAACAGCCAATGACAAACGAGACAACAATGCCAACGAAGTACGATCCGCAGTCGATTGAAAAAGGGCGTTATGAGTGGTGGCTAAAAGGAAAATTCTTTGAAGCGCATCCAGAAAGTGAGAAAGAACCTTATACCATCGTAATTCCACCTCCAAACGTAACAGGGAAATTACACTTAGGTCACGCTTGGGATACTACATTACAAGATATTCTAATACGTATGAAACGTATGCAAGGATATGATGCACTTTGGTTACCTGGGATGGACCATGCCGGTATTGCAACGCAAGCGAAAGTAGAAGAAAAGCTACGTTCTGAAAATATTACACGTTATGATTTAGGACGTGAAAAATTTGTCGAAGAAACTTGGAAATGGAAAGAAGAGTATGCTGGTCATATTCGTGCACAGTGGTCAAAATTAGGACTAGGATTAGACTATTCACGTGAACGCTTTACATTAGACGAAGGGCTTTCAAATGCTGTAAAAGAAGTATTTGTAAAGCTATATAACAAAGGGTTAATCTATCGTGGTGAATATATTATTAACTGGGATCCTGCAACAAAAACTGCACTTTCTGATATTGAAGTCATTCACAAAGATATACAGGGTGCATTCTATCATATGCGTTACCCACTAGCAGATGGTACTGGTTCAATTGAAATCGCAACAACTCGACCGGAAACAATGTTAGGTGATACGGCGGTTGCGGTTCATCCAGAAGACGAGCGCTATAAACATCTTATCGGAAAAACGCTTATTCTACCTATCACAAATCGTGAAATTCCAATCATTGCAGATGATTATGTAGATATGGAATTTGGTAGCGGAGCAGTAAAAATTACACCAGCACATGACCCGAATGACTTTGAAATTGGTAATCGTCATAATTTAGAGAGCATTCTAGTCATGAATGAAGACGGTACGATGAATAAAAACGCTGCAAACTATGATGGAATGGACCGATTTGCTTGCCGTAAACAAATCGTTCAAGATTTACAAGGCGCTGGTGTTTTATTCAAAATCGAAGAACATCTTCACTCTGTTGGACATTCAGAACGTAGTGGAGCAGTTGTAGAACCATATCTTTCTACACAATGGTTTGTTAAAATGCAGCCACTTTCTGATGAAGCAATTAAATTACAACAAGCAGAAGGAAAAGTAAACTTTGTACCGGACCGCTTTGAAAAAACCTATTTACAATGGATGGAAAATGTACATGACTGGTGTATTTCTCGTCAATTATGGTGGGGTCACCGAATTCCAGCCTGGTATCACAATGAAACTGGAGAAGTATATGTTGGGCACGAAGCACCAGCAGATGCTGAAAACTGGAAGCAGGATAATGATGTATTAGATACATGGTTTTCTTCTGCATTATGGCCATTTTCAACACTTGGCTGGCCGGATAGTGAAAATGAAGAGTTTAAAAAGTATTACCCAACGAATACACTTGTTACCGGTTATGATATTATATTCTTCTGGGTTTCTCGTATGATTTTCCAAGGAATCGAATTTACAGGCACACGTCCATTTGAAGATGTTTTGATTCACGGTTTAGTTCGTGCGGAAGACGGTAGAAAAATGTCGAAATCACTTGGGAATGGTATTGATCCAATGGAAGTGATTGAAAAGTATGGTGCAGACTCTCTTCGCTATTTCCTAAGCACTGGCTCATCTCCGGGGCAAGATTTGCGTTTCTCTACAGAGAAGGTAGAAGCGGTTTGGAACTTTGCCAATAAAATTTGGAACGCATCTCGTTTTGCATTAATGAATATGGATGGTTTGACATTCGAAGAGATTAACCTAGACGGTAAAAAATCAGTTGCAGATGCATGGATTTTAACTCGTCTAAATGAAACAATTGAGCAAGTTACACGACTTTCTGAAAAGTATGAATTTGGTGAAGTAGGCCGTGCGCTTTATAACTTCATTTGGGATGATTTCTGTGATTGGTATATCGAAATGGCGAAACTTCCTCTAAATGGAGAAGATGAAGAAGCGAAAATGATGACTCGTTCAGTGTTGGCGTATGTATTAGACAATACTATGCGTTTATTGCACCCATTTATGCCTTTCATTACGGAAGAGATTTGGCAAAACCTACCTCATGAAGGGGAGTCTATTACAGTAGCTGCATGGCCAACTGTAAATGAGGGGCTTTCCAATAAAGAAGATGCAGCTAGTATGAAGTTGTTAGCCGAAATAATTCGTTCGGTACGTAATATTCGTGCAGAAGTGCAAACACCAATGAGTAAAAAAGTGCCCTTGTACATTTCAGCAAAAGATGCAGATACATTAGCAGTGTTAGAAGCAAATGCAAAATATTTAGAACGCTTCTGTAATCCAGAGCCGTTAGTAATTGGTCAAGGAATAGAAGCACCAGGTCAATCCATGTCAGCAGTTGTAACTGGGGCGCAATTATTCTTGCCATTACAAGGACTTATTGATATTGATGCGGAAAAAGCTCGTTTAGAAAAAGAATTAGAAAAATGGGCAAAAGAAGTGAAATTAGTCCAAGGGAAATTATCGAATGAACGATTTGTTTCCAAAGCACCAGATGCAGTTGTAGCGGAAGAACGTGCTAAAGAACAAGATTATCTAGAAAAACATGCAACCGTTATGAAACGCATAGAAGAATTGAAAAATATGTAAGTATAAGATGAGTGAGCTGAATGATTAATTCGGCTCACTTATTTTTGTGGGCAAGGAAAATGTAAAGGGGTTGAATAGCACATAAATCGGTTTAAGCACCACATATATAGGTTTGAATACCGCATATCCATGCGAGTACCACATAATCAATTTCCAAATAAAAAAATCCAAGTCAGACTCTCATCTGATCTGGATTTTCTGTTAATTTTTTATTTATATAATCCATGATTGGAATGGTGATATCTTTTTTAGTTGTAGCATAGTATGACCTTGCTCCAACTGGATCCTCGATTTCATTGAACAGCCAATTTCCATCTGGCAGTAAAAGGAAGTCGATTCCGATATAATCACTTTTCAAAGCAGTTGCGATTTTTTTTACATCTGCAAGTTGCTGAGAGTTCAAAGAATATGCTTTCACTGTGCCGCCTAATGTAAAATTAGACTTAAAACTATCAACTGCCCCAATTCGTTTGACGGCTCCAATTACTTCAGTGCCAAGCATGAACACTCTTACATCCGTTGCATTTGTTTCGATATACGTTTGAGCAATGATAGTTTTTGATGAGTGCTCTTCGATAAACACTTTTGCCTGTTCTTCTGACTGAAATAGTTCTACTTGCGTCCCACCATGACCATCCACTGTTTTTAAGACAACTGGATAATCGCGAATATCGAAAATTGTTTTTATTTTCCTAGTAGGAACTGATGGAATTCCTAAAAGTTGGACGAGTTGAATTGCTTTGTATTTATCATTTGCAATGACATTTACTTCTGCACGATTAAACATCGGAAGATTACGTTCTTCTAATTGTTTCGATAACTTTGGATTTCTAGCTCTGAAAAAGATGAAATCGGCTTCGGGGATAGATGAGTTTTGATCGTCTATTACCGTAAATGTATGTCCAAATCTTTCAGCAGCTATTATTAATCGTTCGATAAAACTGCTATTTCGCTTTATTTCTTTTAATTCGTATATTAATAAACCATTCATATTACAACAGCGCCTACTTTGGAAAGTATGTAACTGATCATTGCATCTCCTACATTAATACCGGTTACATTGTATAGATTACGGATATGCGCAACGCCGTTCACTTCGCAAACTAATGGCTCTTCATCTTCTCCGAACAACAAATCGACACCGGCAAATTCTGCATTTAATACTTGAGCAGCAAGTATCGCGACCTCTTTTTGTCTTTCCGTAAGAATGATAGGTGAAGCTGTTCCGCCGTTTGTAATATTTGCACGAAAATCTGTTTCAGAATGTCGGTACATACATGCAACTACTTGTCCACCGACAACATTTACACGAATATCACGGCCTCTACTTGACTCAATATACTCTTGGAAAACATATTCTTTTCCATTCAGTTCTTCCACTTTATCGAAAAACTGTTTTTTAGTTTCGATTAAATATACTTTCATACCAAAAGATCCATGTGCTTCTTTAATAATCATAGGTAGATGAATCGTTTGTAATACTTGCTCATAGAATCCGGTATGCTGAATTGTAAAGTTAGCATACACTTTTGGAGCTATAATGGTTCTTGGCATTGGAATGTGAGCATTTGCTAATGCCATGTATTGCCTAGCTTTATTGTCACAAATTTCAATAACATCTGGATCATTAAATACAGGAATTCCTTCATTTTTTAGAAACTTTGCTAATAATATGTCTTTATCTAAAAAGACGACAAAGTCCGGTTTTTCATGTAATCCATGCTGGACGTCCATTAAAAGCTCATAATTTTTAACTAATGTTGCTTGAATTTCTTGCTTATTAGCTGCTTCTTGTAGGAGGAGAGCTTGATCGATAAATTTTTCATCTGTAAGACTACCGTTGTATACAATCCAACATGTTTGCATAATGATTGACCTCCGCTAATGCATGATATAATAGTATCCACAAGAAGTTTAGCACGAATTTAATCTAGAAGGAATAGGGTGAAGTAAGTGGAAATAACTAATTTTAATTTATATAAAAAAAAGTGGAAAGTACTAAGTGAAACGATTATAAAACCAGGATTAGAATCTATTCAAATAGCTTTAGATAAACTGGGAAACCCACAAAACAAACACCGAATAATACATGTAGCTGGTACGAATGGAAAAGGCTCAACTATTGCATTTTTAAGTGCTATCGCCAGAGAACACGGAATAACTTATGGATCATTTACGTCACCGTGTATTATAGATGTTCATGATCAAATTCAATTGAACGGTCATAATATAACATCTAAACAAATGGATAGAGCGTTTCAAAAGATGCAACAAACAGGACTAAGTGGAATGCTAACAGATTTTGAATTGTTGACGGTGACAGCTTTTTTAGTGTTTGAAGAAGAAGCTTTAGATGTCATCTTCATCGAAGCTGGTATGGGTGGAAGGTTTGATAGTACGAATGTAATGAAAAAGTCGATTGCTGTCATCCCAAGTATTTCGATTGATCATACCAATTTTTTAGGAGACACAATAGAAGAAATAAGTTGGCATAAAGCAGGAGTTTTGAAAGAGAATGGCAAACTGGTTATAGGTCAGTTAGTAGAAGAAGCAAGAAATGTATTTATTAAAGAAGCAAATGAAAAAAATGCTGCTGTTATTGAATGTGAAAGAGAATTTAATGTAAAAAACAATACATATACATACGACAATGTTCAATTTGAGCTTTTACATCCAAAAATGATAGGTAATCATCAATTGTCTAATATGGCCCTAAGCATAACTGCATTATTAGAATGTGGTTTTAGTTTAGAGGAAAGTAAAACGCAAGTGGCAGTGGAACAAGCTAGTTTATCTGGAAGAATGGAGAAAATAAGGGAAGACATTTATATTGATGGAGCCCATAACCAAGCTAGTATTGATGCTTTAGTTGAAACAATAAAAAAACATTTTCCAAATAAACGAATCCATTTTATAATTGGCATTTTAAAGGATAAAGATTATCTGTATATGTTAAGAAAGTTAGAGGAAGTAGGTTCCTCATTTGAATTTGTAGAATTTCACCATGAACGTGCTTTAACTGCTAAAGAATTGTATAAATATTGTTTTCATGACGACAAAATCATTACTAAAGATATAGATAAAATCAATATAAAAAATAATCTAAATAGTGATGTGACTATAATCACGGGGTCTTTATACTTCATCTCAGAAATTAGAAGAAAAACAGGTAAATAGTATTTGAATTTTTCTTTTAATTAAGTGTTACAATTTAATGAATAAAGTAATGAGCTAATAGTAATGGAAAAAAGTGCGAAGAGGAGATTAATAGTCCTATGAATTATACACATAAAGCAAAAAGAATAATGGCGATAATGTGGCTAGTATGCGTGCCTTTAGGTACAGTGCTAGTATACTTAAAGTCACCAACTCATCTGACTAACTGGGAGCATTATGGATATTTTTTACTGTTGGCTTTATTATCAAGTATATTTCCCTTCTTTATCGCAGGATCGACAATTATTTTAGTATTATGGGTTAATATGGCTATCTTTTTGAAATTTGGCCTTTTAGCTGAAATTATTTCTATGCAATTATGCATGTTTCCACTTGTTTATCATATGAAGATAAATCGACAGACACTTTATAAATATTTTTTCAATTCTTTTATGTTTTTTGGTCTTTCTCTTTTATGTGGCTCACTCGTCATGGCATTAGGCTATGAAATAGGAAATTTAAACTTAAAAGATGTGGTTATATATGGCTCGATTTATGCGATTTCTTATATTTTATTGAACCATATAATTTTATATATTCGTGAATATGTATGCGGTTTCAATCCGGTACTATTAACAAAAGATTTCTACTGGGAAGTTTCTTGTTTACTAATGACTTTGCCATTTGGTTTGAGTTTATATCTTTTCGAAAGCTCGATAGGTACCACAGCATTATGGCTGCTTGGAATACCATTGATATCAATCACTTTACTCATCAGGATGTATAGTAATTCGGAAAAAGTAAATGCTGATCTGAACAAAGCAAGTGAGTTTGGGCATCAGTTGGCAGAGCGAATGACTGGGAAAGAAATTTTGGACATGTTTTTAGAGCGATTAGCGAATATGTTTCCTATTGATTGTGGCTATATTGTCGATAATGTCGATGATCAGTTTTTCATTTTACGTGCAATGGAAGATGGTGTGAATAAAGAAATTCAATGCTCTCATGAAGATATCAAATATAGTCTCGCAGGTAAAGTATATGAAAAAGGGGTTCCTGTTTTATATAAAAAACAATCTGAGTGGAATTATATGATGCCTCCGTTTTTAGCAGATGATATGCAAAGCCTTATGTGTGTACCGATCTATCGTAACCAACGAATAGAAGGCGTGCTTATATTAGCTGCTAGAGAGAAATATGCATTTGAACCTTATCAGTTAAAGATTGTTCATTTATTATGCTCTTATTTTGCGGTGTCGCTAGAAAAAGCAAGATATGTGAAAGAAGCCGTTGAAAAAAGCGAGATTTGTGAATTGACGAAAATTCATAACTACCGTTATTTGGACAAACAATTGGAACTGGATATGAAAAAAATAGAGGAAGGTAAGTATCATTCGGTCTCTTTAATCATGATAGATATCGACAAATTCAAAGTCGTCAACGATACGTATGGCCATCATAGCGGAAATCTAATCCTGCAAGAGTTCGCTCGAATTATTAGTCAAGAAATTGGCTCCAGTGGGACAGTTGCCAGATATGGGGGGGAAGAATTCGTTATTCTGCTCCCTAATTATTCAAAATTACAAGCCTTCTCCATTGCTGAACAACTTCGTCGAAAAGTGGAGCAAACACCATTTATTGTCCAGCTAGACTTAGACGATGTATCTCGAGAAGAAATTATTTTTATTACTGCAAGTATAGGGGTTGCCTCAGCTCCAGAGGATAGTGAAGAAGGAATGGGTTTATTAAGAAATGCAGATCGTGCGCTTTATGTTGGAGCAAAGCAGGCTGGTAGGAATAGGGTTGCGGAGTATGTTAAATAGTTTGAAGTGAAAAAATGAGAGAATCCAATTAAATTATGGATTCTCTCATTTTTTACTGATATTCTATTTTTGTAGTAATATCTTCTTCTGTAGTGAAGAAATCATTGTTTATATCATAAATATTGGGAGGTAATGGAGTTAGAGAATTGCTGCTCATTCCACATTCCGAATTAAACTTTGTGTTTCCAGCTTGTTGGATATGACTTCCCCCGCCATAGCCTTTTAGTTTTTCAATCTGATTATCTAGCATTTCTTTATTTAAAAATATTATGCTACCACTAGCCGTAGATTTTACGTGTTCAAGAAGTGTACTTGAGCTTTTATAATCTCTAATACAGAGCTTTCCTGTTCCGCTAACGGAAATGTTTTCTTTATTATTTTTTGCAGGACCGATAAGATTAATGCTATTTACTAGTAATGTTCCTTTTTTGATTTCGGAATTATTACCACCGTTAATATTAAGTGTGCCGTTTACTTCCATACGACCATCATTAATTATTAATTTTCCGACATTACCATTTTTCCCTACAAAAATAGTGCTA